>CAIXXP010000054.1 GCA_903923465.1 uncultured Sphingomonadales bacterium
AGACCACCTCGGTGAAGATGCCGCTGATCGCCTCCGCCGTGGGGCCGTCGAGCGGGCGGTTCACCGCGATGATGCCGCCAAAGGCGCTGACCGAATCGCAGTGAAACGCCGCCTCATAGGCCTCGACCAGCGAGGTGGCGGTGGCAACGCCGCAGGGGTTGGCATGCTTGACGATCACCACCGTGGGGGCGGCATCGCGGAATTCGGCGACGAGCTCCAGCGCGGCGTCGGCGTCGTTGTAGTTGTTGTACGACAGCTCCTTGCCCTGCACCTGCCGGGCGCCGGCAATGCCGACGATGTGGGGGCCGGCTGGCACATATAGCGCCGCCTGCTGGTGCGGGTTCTCGCCATAGCGCAGCTCGCTGACCAGCGTGCTGGCCATCACGCTGGTGGCGGCGAACTGCTGGCCCTGATCGACATTGGCGAACCACTGGCTGATCGCCGCGTCATAGCTGGCCGTGAGGGCATAGGCCTTGGCGGCAAACTGGCGGCGCTCGTCCAGCGTGGTACTGCCCTTGGCCACCAGTGCATAGTCGGCCGGGTCGGTGACGATGGCGACATGGGCGTGGTTCTTGGCGGCGCTGCGCACCATGCTGGGGCCACCGATGTCGATGTTCTCGATGATGTCGGCGCGGGCGGCGGTGTCGCCCGCTCCCCCATTTGCATATTTGGCCACGGTTTGCGCGAAGGGATAGAGGTTCACCACCACCAGATCGATCGCGCCGATATCATGCTCGGCCATGGCGGCCAGATGCTCGGGATTGTCGCGCACCGCCAGCAGGCCGCCGTGGACCTTGGGGTGCAGCGTCTTGACCCGCCCATCCATCATCTCGGGGAAGCCGGTGAGGTCGGAGATGTCGCGCACGGGCAGGCCGGCATCGCGCAGGGCCTTGGCCGTGCCGCCGGTGGAGACCAGATCCACGCCCTGTTCAGCCAGTGCCCGGCCCAGCTCGACAAGGCCGGTCTTGTCGGAAACGGAGAGCAGGGCGCGGCGAATGGTGACTTGCTGGCTCATGGCGACAAACTCGCTTCTAGGGGGCCGTACGGGGGAGGCCCGGGAAAACATCGCCGTCCCTTTGCGGATTTTGCTCCGTTTGGCCAGAGTGGGGGCGGAGATATCCGCTGTGGGAAGAAGGGTAGACTTGGGGGTGTTACACCCCCAAATCCCCATTACTGTCTTGCGCAGCGAATCCATTGCGACCTTGGCCCTTGCCGCGCAGCGGCTGTAAAAGCCTGCGGCGCCGCGGCCTTGCGCTCTGCCGGAACTGACGCGGAACATCGACCGGGAAGGGGTGCAGGGGCTAGCCCCTGCAAGCCGCCTCTTCCCTCCACCTCATCCCATCTTCTTGAGCAACCACGCAAAACTGCCGCCCCCGCGCGAGGTCATGCCCTGGATCACCAGTTGCTGGATCGGCACCGGACGGCCTTGCCCGTCGGCCCAGATGCTTTCTTCCACGGCGATCTCGCCGCCGCCGCTGCGGAATTGCCAATAGCTGCCGTCGGGCAGGGCCAGCCCCGCGCCCATGCCGTCCTCCGACCGGCCGACCTCGATGCCGGGGCCCAGGTGGAAGCGCAGGGCGAAGGCGACCATGCCGCGTTTGCCCTTGCGCCCGGCGGGCACCAGCAGGTCTTCGCCGCGCAATTCGGTGCCATCGTCGCGCAGCAGCAGGATGCGGCGATGCAGCAGGCCATAGCGGGCCGAATAGCCGTCGTGGCTTGCCTCCAGCCTGGTGGCGCCCCAGCCGCTGCGTGCCGCCGCGCCGCCCAGGCCGAGGCCCTGCGTCGCCTCGCCTTCGATCAGGCGCCGGTCCACTTCGACCTCGTTCACCCCGCTGCCCAGCGCGCCGTTGATCAGCACGGCGGTGGAGTTGGAATCGTCGAGCACCAGCGTGGAATGGGCGGCGGTGGCGCGCAGGCCCTGCTCCAGCCGCAAGGGCATGGTGCCGCCGGCAGCCGCCGCCCCGCCGCAATTCACCACCAACCGCTGCCCGGCATGGCTGAATTCGATAGCGAGGGTGGAGGCGCAGCCGTGGCGGGCATGGCGGGCCAACGGCGGCGGGGCGGCGTCGAATTGCAGGATGCTCTTGCCCGCCTGCGTGCGTTGATAGCCCCACTGGCGCACCTCGCGCAGCGGCCTGGCCCGCACCCCGCTGGCGGCCACCAGCGCGCTCACCGCCTCGGCCGAGACCGCCCAGCCGCCCTGCCAGCTGCCCAGCGAGCCATCGCCATGGGTGAGCGACAGCAGCGGCGGCACCAGCAGGCCCAGCATGGCCGAAACCGCCGCCGGCGGATCGCGGCGGGTGGCGCGATAGCAGGACGACAGCTTCACCAGCAGGGCAATGGCCTCGGTCTGGCACAGCGGGCTGCGCGAGAGGATGCCGCCATCATCGCCCACCAGCTCGCCCAGCGTGCGGACCAGCCCGGCCTCGCCATAAAGGCGCCGCGGCAGGCCATCGGGCAACAGCAGGCCGGCGGCAACAATGGCGCACCAGGCCGAAACCTGCGCCAGCGCATCCTCGCCCTTCTCCACATTCCGGTCGAGCCAGCGCGCGGTCTCGCCCATGGCGGCCAGCATCCGGGCGCGCTGCGCCTTGTCGGCGCCAGACAGCACCAGCGGGGCATGCGTCAGCCAGTTGAGCAGGCGCGCGCCGGCGTGGCCCACGCGCCAGGCGGGGCGCTTGCCGGGGCGCGAGGGCGGCGTGGCGTTGGCGGTCAGCCAGGCGGCGAGGATCCGCTCCGCCACGGGGGCGACCACCTCGCGTGGGCCGGCGGCCTCCAGATCGGCCAGCCAGGCAAAGCCCTGAATCATCCGCTCCACCGGCGGCGTGGTGGTGGGGGGAGAGGAAAAATCCACCTGCCCGATCGGCAGCTTCAGCCCGTGAACCAGAAAATGGCCGGCGCGCAGGGCCGTGCCCGCCACCTTGTCGCCGGGCAGCGGATTGGCCACCGTGGCCAGCAGCTTGGGCTTCGCCGGCCGGCCCAGCGGCGAGGTGAGCACCGGGCCAGGAATGCCCATGCGATAGGCCAGGCGGATCAGCTTTTCACCCATGCCCAGCGAGGGTGCGGCGAAATCGGCCAGCGCCAGTGCCCGCGCCGGCTCGATGGTGCGGGTCTCGCGATCGGTGGAGCCGCCGGCGCCCGGTCGTGCAAAGGCATCAGCGAACGGATCAGCCTCCAGCGGCAGGGCGAGGCCCTCTTCGCCGATGCCCCCCGCCGCCATGGCCTATTCGCCGCCCTTCAGGCCTGCGATATTGGCCGCATAGGCCTCTGGTCCGCCGCGGAATGCGGCCGTACCGGCCACCAGCACATCGGCGCCCGCAGCCACGCACTGGCGGGCAATGGCGGCATCTACGCCGCCATCGACTTCCAGCCGTATGTCGCGTTCGCTGGCGGTGATCATGGCGCGGATGCGCGTGATCTTTTCCAACTGGCTGGCAATGAAGCGCTGCCCGCCAAAGCCGGGGTTCACGCTCATCACCAGCACCAGATCGATGTCGCCGATCAGATAATCCAGCACCTCCACCGGGGTGGCCGGGTTCAGCACGATGCCGGCCTTCTTGCCCAGCGCGCGGATCGCCTGCACCGTGCGGTGCGGATGGGCGCCGGCCTCGGGATGGAAGCTGATGATATCGGCCCCCGCCTCGGCAAAAGCCTCCAGATAGAGGTCCACCGGCGAGATCATCAGGTGGACATCAAAGGGCTTGGCCGTATGCGGCCGCAGCGCCTTGACCACCGCCGGGCCGATGGTGATGTTGGGCACGAAATGCCCATCCATCACGTCGACATGGATCCAGTCGGCCCCGGCCAGGTCGATGGCGTGGATTTCCTCGCCCAGGCGGGCAAAATCCGCCGAAAGGATGGAGGGAGCAATAAGTGGCGTGGTGGCAGACATGCGGGCTGGCTTTTTCCGAATCCCTGATGGGGCGCAAGGCGGGCGCGGGGAGCAACACGGCGCGGGCGCCGCACAGGCCGCGCCCTTCTCCTTTCGGCAAGTACCGAGCCGTGCTGCCCACCACAAGGCATGAAGCCCCCATTTTCCACACAGTTTGCATGAATTCAGCGCCGTTGCGCGCGAGACCTCCGGCGGCCTCTGGCCAGTGGGGCGGATAGCGGATAGGTGTGTGCCACGATGTACCGCCGGGGCCGCGTCTAAGGCGTGCCGGCTGGCACCCGCCCGAAGGCCTAACGCCTTGGTAACAGGAAGAGACATGTTCCCCTCACCCCTGCGCGAATCAACGCGCTTCCGCGGCCTGCTGACGGGCCTGCGTTTGGCGGCGTTGCTGCTGGCGGACCTGGCGCTCGGTGTGTCGCCCGCGGCGGCGCGCGGCGAGACAGCCATGGAGCCCGCCCCCGCCGGCTGCACCGGCCCCGCAAGCGCCACCTGGCTGCGCGTGGTGGTGGATGGCGTGCACTCCGACAAGGGCCAGATCGCCATCACGCTCTATGCCGATAACCCCCGCCGTTTTCTCGTCCGCCATGGTTCAATGTATGTGGGGCGCACCCCGGCCGTGGCCGGCACCACCGACGGCTGCATCTTCGTGCCAAAGCCCGGCACTTACGCGGTGGCGATCTATCATGACGAGAACGGCAACGAGAAGTTCGACCGCAATTTCCTCGGCCTGCCGGCGGAGGCCTACGGCTTTTCGAACAACCCCTCCACGCTGTTTGGCCTGCCCGCGTTTCACACCGTGCGGCTGGCAGTGACTCAGAGTGGGCAGACGGTGCGGATTCATCTGCACTATCCTTGAGTCGGGTTTGGTCTGGAGTGGGGTTTTGCAGGTAAGATAGCTAGCAGGGGCTAGCCCCCGCACCCCTGAACGTCTTCCGGCGAGAAGTGGTGCTGCAGGCGGCGTACCCCACAACCTCACCGCGCCGCAGGCTTTTAAAGGCCGCTTCGCGGCAGCGCGCGCCACGGAGGCGCTGGCGCAACAAACACATTAATGGGGGTTTGGGGGTGTAACACCCCCAAGACTCAATCTGCCCCTTTCACCCCTTCACCCGTAAATATGCGGCAGGTACCTGGGCGCCTCCACCTCGGCGATGGCGTGCGCGCGGGGGTCATCGACATCCATCCACCATGCCCCGGCGTCATCGGCGCCGATGTCCAGCGTGGCGGCCCGGCCGGCATCGGCGAGGGCCTGCATTCCGTCCGACAGGCTGCCCGCGCGCCCTTTGGCAATCGCCGCGCCAATCGCGGCGGCGAGTTCGGGCGTGGCCAGAAAGGCGCCGCAATCCACCGCGTCATAGGCGGGGATGGTCTTGCCGATGGCGATGATCCGGCCATCGGGCGCGGTGTGCACCCAGGTGGCATCGTCGGGGTCGATCAGCGGGCTGGTGGTGCGCCGGTCGATAGCCAGGGTGACGCCGCGATCCGCCCGGCCCTGCGCGGCCAGCTTCGCCAGAATGGGCGTGGCGAAGATGTGGTCGGCCATCATCAGTAGATAGTCGCCGGGAATGCGCGCGGCCCCCGCCATCACCGACCAGCCATTGGGCCGCGACCAGTCCGCCAGCCGCTCCGCGACGATCTCAACCCCCACGCGCGCGGCGAGGGAGGGCAGAAAGGCCTCCAGCCGGTCGGCCTCGTGACCGGTGACCACCACCACCCGGCGCACCCCCGCCGCCGCCGCCTGCCGCACGCCCAGCTCGATCAGCGGCACTCCGGCGACGGGGGTCAGCGGCTTGGAGGGCGAGAGCGAGGCAAGGCGCGAGCCGAAACCGGCGGCGATGATCAGGGCGTTTTCGGGCATGGTGGAAGATTCCCGGATAAGTCTGCGGGGGCGAGCCCCTGCGCCCCGTCCCTGTCGGCGTCGCGCATTGGGTTTGGCCTACGCAAGGCCGCCGCGCCGCAGGCTGTTAAAGCCGCTGCGCGGCAAGGCGCGACGTTGATGGGGCGGCGCTGAGCAGGACATTAATGGGGGTTTGGGGGTGTAACACCCCCAAGACTTTCCCCCTCAAACCGGCCTTACCCTAATCCCTCACTCCGCCGCGATGGCGGCATCGGCGATATATTCTTCCACCATCCGCGCGGCGGTATCGTCGCTGAACTGCTGCGGCGGGTGCTTGCAGAAATAGGCCGAGGCGCCGATCAGCGCGCCGCCATCACCGCGTTCCAGCGCCACCTTGCAGCAGCGGATGGCGTCCATTACGCAGGCGGCCGAGTTCGGGCTGTCCTCCACCGAGAGGCGCAGTTCGAGGTTCATCGGCACATTGCCCCACTGCGTGCCTTCAAGGCGCAGGAAGCACAGCTTGTTGTCCTTCTGCCACGGCACATAGTCCGATGGGCCGACGTGGATGTTCTCGTCCTCCAGCCGCTGGGCCAGCATGGCCTGCACCGCCTCGGTCTTGGATTCCTTCTTGCTGCCCAGCCGCTGGCGGTCGAGCATGTTCATGAAGTCGGTATTGCCGCCGGTGTTCAGCTGATAGGTGCGCTGCACATCAACGCCGCGCGCGCCGAACAGGCTGGAGAGCACGCGGTGGACGATGGTGGCGCCGATCTGCGCCTTGATGTCGTCACCCACGATGGGAATGCGCTTTTCGGCGAAGCGGCGTTCCCACTCGGGCCGGCTGGCGATGAACACCGGCATGCAGTTCACCACGGCCACGCCCGCCTCCAGCGCGCATTCCATGTAGAACTCGGTGGCCTCCTCGCTGCCCACGGGCAGGAAGTTCAGCATCACCTCCGCGCCGGTCGCCTTCAGCGCGGCAACGATGCTCTCGCGGGTGGCCTCGGGCGCGTCGGAGACGATGAAGCCGCGCTCGCCCATGCCGGTCATGTGCTCGGCCACGCCGTCAAGCACGCGGCCCATCATCACCTTGGCGCCGGTCGCGGTGACATCATTGTGAAACACAGCGGTGCAATTAGGAGCAGCGAAGATGGCCTCGGCAATGTCCAGCCCAACCTTGCGGGCGTCCACGTCGACTCCCATGACGAAGGCGACATCGCCCGCGCCATAGCCGCCGATGGTTTGGTGAATGAGCCCTTGGGAGGAGTTGTTCGCCCGGTAATAGGACACGCCCTGCACCAGTGAACTGGCGCAATTGCCCACGCCGATTACCGCAACCTTGATTGGCTTCATCAATACAATCCCTCCGGGCGGGCGGCCGCTTCCGCTGAATTCGGTCGGCGCCCCGTTCAAACGCTCATTCAAAGCAAGATCTATCCCCCGGGTCAAGCCGCGTGACCCCCGCAATTCCGGCAAAACCCATAAGAATGGCACGCCACCGGCCATTTGGGGGCCAGGCGATCGGTTGCCGACCCGGCTTTGCGCCTGTATCGCCCATCATGGCATGGATGAACGGGCACCGCGCGATGCCCGGCACACACAATTGGGGGGCAAGGTGACCACAGCACATCAAGGCAGCCGCCCGCCTTCTCCCGCGCGACCCCTGCGTCCGCGCGAGCTTCAGGACGGGTTGAATCACTACCTCTATCACCCGCTGGCGTGGCGGCTGGCGCTGTTGCTGGCGCGCACGCCGATAACGCCCAATATGGTCTCGGTGGTGGGCGCCGGCTTCGTGGTGGCGGCGGGCATTGCCTATGCCCAGCCGGGCTGGCCGGTGCCCGCGCTTGTCGGCGTGGCGCTGCATATGAGCTGGCATGTGGTGGATGGCGCCGATGGCGATCTTGCCCGCATAACCGGGCGCGCCAGCCCCATCGGCGAGATGGTGGATGGCCTGTGCGACTATGGCGGCCACACGGTGCTGTATGGCATTCTGGGATGGATTCTGTCGCATCAGATTGGCCCCGTGGCCGGGGTGGTGATGCTGGCCACGGCAATGTCGCACGCGGTGCAGGCCAACCACGCGGAGGTGGAGAAGCGGTCATACCAATGGTGGGTCTATGGCACACCCTGGCTGCGCAACACCGGGGAGGGCGCGCGGCGCAAGGGGCTGCTGGCGCGGCTGGCGGGTGCCTATCTCGCCGTGGCGGACAGCACGACTCGCGGCACGGCCCGGGTGGACGCGGCGCTGGCTGCGGCACAGAAGCAGGCGATGGCGGGCGACCCGGCCGCCGCCGAGCGTATTCGCGCGGCGGCAAGGGCAGAGGCGCCCCGGCTGATGCCCCTCCTCAAGCTGCTGGGGCCAAACCTGCGGGCGCCGCTGCTGGGGCTGTCGATGCTGGCCGGCAGCCCGCTGTGGTACTGCCTGTGGCTGATCGTGGCGCTGAACCTGCTGCTGGTGGTTTCCGTGCGGCGGCATGACGCGGCGGCGGACCGGATCGTGGCGGCGGGCAGGGGTTAGCCGGGCGCGCCGCAAGCTTTTAAGCCCGCCTTGCGACAAGGCGCAACGCTGAGGGGATCGCGCAGCAAATACAGTAACGGGGGTTCGGGGGCGCAATGCCCCCAAGGCTATTCCTGCCCTTCCCCCACACAGGATTTGCGCCCAGCCACAGCTTGCGTCATCATCCCGCGATGGCACCGCCCCTCTCCCTCTCCCTCTCCCTCTCCCTCTCCCTCTCCCTCACCACCGACGCCGAGGCGCTGGCGCCGCAGCTCTCCGCCCTGCGCCGCGCCATTCATGCCGAGCCGGAACTGGGCCTGCACACCCCCCGCACGCGGGACCGCATCCGTGTAGCGCTCACCCACCTGCCGCTGGAATGGCGCGAGGGGCCATCGACCACCGGGCTGGTGGGCGTGCTGAAGGGCGGCATTGCTGGAGCGCGACGCGTGCTGCTGCGGGGCGACATGGATGCGTTGCCCATGCCTGAGGATACCGGCCTGCCCTATGCCTCCACCATCCCCGGCACCATGCATGCCTGCGGGCACGACGCGCATGTGGCGATGCTGGTGGGCGCGGCGGAACTGCTGGCGGCGCGGGCCGAGTCGCTGGCCGGTGAGGTGCTGTTCATGTTCCAGCCGGGCGAGGAGGGGCATCATGGCGCCCGCTTCATGCTGGATGATGGGCTGATTTCGCCGCTGCCCGATGCCGCCTTCGCGCTGCACATCATGCCCAATTCGCCGCATGGGCTGATCGCCGGGCGCGAGGGGGCGTTGCTGGCCGCCGCCGATCAGCTGGACATCGAGGTGCGCGGGGCGGGCGGACATGCCTCCATGCCGCACCAGACGCTCGACCCGGTGCCGGTGGTCTGCGAGATCGTCACCGCCCTGCAGGCGATGGTGACGCGCCAGTTCGATGCGCGCGACCCGGTGGTCGTCACCATCGCCCGCATCGAGGGTGGCACCGCCCACAATGTCATCGCCGATTTCGCCAAGCTGCGCGGCACGGTGCGCACCCTATCGCCGGAGCATCGCGCCCGGGCCCGCGAGGCCATCGAGCGGCTGGCGGTGTGCATCGCCGCTGCCCACGGGCTGGAGGCGCGGGTGACCTTCACGCCCGGCTTTCCGGTGACGATCTGCAACGGCCAGGCGGTCGATTTCGGCGAGGGCGTGGCAAGCGCGATGTTCGGCGAAGGGGCCTTCCAGCGCCTCGCTCACCCGATCATGGGCGCGGAAGACTTCGCCTATGTGCTGGAGCAGGTGCCGGGCGCGATGTTCTTCCTGGGCGCGGCCCACGATGGCGCCGACTGGCAGGGCTGCTGCGGCATCCATAGCCCCCGCATGGTGCTGGATGAAAGCGTGATGCCACGGGGCGCGGCGTTTCTGGCCGGGCTGGCGGAGCGGTTTTTGGCCGGGGGGATTCGGGGGAGTGTGAAGGGTTAAGGTGCGAGGGGGTTACCCCCTCGCGCTCCCATTACTGTGAGTGTCGTGCCTTGGGTTCGGCCTTGCGCTACGTCGCCGCGCCGCAGGCTTTTCATGCCGCTTCGCGGCAGGGCGCGATGGCGAGGTTGTGTGCTGCCGCCGACAGTAATGGGGTTTGGGGCCTAAGGCCCCAAGACTTCCCTCTTTCCTTTTTCCCGGTCCCCTCCCACGCCCCGCGTAATTTTCTTGCGTTGCGAAACAATCGCAGCTATAGGCCCCGCATCGACCGGCGCGCGAGGCCTTGACCTGCCGCAGTCTTGAGCAGCGTGATGCCCGCCTCTCCGGCGGCCCGCTCCCGACGAACGGTCACCACCGCCGGATGCTTCCTTTTCACGCAGGGTCGCCTTTTAGAACCCTTGGCCGCACGCGCCCGATCCGGAGCGCAGCGCCCGTGTATTTATCAAAAAGAGATATTCATGAGCTATTTTTCCGACCTCGGCCTCGCCGAGCCTTTGCTGCGTGCCCTCGAGACCAAGGGTTACAACGACCCTACCCCGATTCAGACGCAGGCCATTCCCGCGCTGTTGCAGGGCCGCGATCTGCTGGGTCTGGCGCAAACCGGCACCGGCAAGACCGCCGCTTTCTCGCTGCCCTCGCTGCATCGCCTGATGGCCGACCCCAAGCCGCGCAAGAACGCCGCCTGCCGCATGCTGGTGATGAGCCCGACCCGCGAACTGGCCGCCCAGATTGCCGAAAACATTCGCGGCTATGCCAAGTACCTCCCGCTGACCGTGCAATGCGTGTTCGGCGGCGTGCCCGTGGGCAAGCAGGCCCGCGCGCTGGTGGGCGGCGTTGACATCCTCGTCGCCACGCCCGGCCGCCTGCTCGACCTGATCGACCAGCGCGCCCTGACCCTGCGCCATGTCGAGATCTTCGTGCTCGACGAGGCCGACCAGATGATGGACCTCGGCTTTATCGTGCCCTTGAAGCGCGTTGCCGGGATGCTCCCGAAAGAACGCCAGAGCCTGTTCTTCTCGGCCACCATGCCGCAGGCCATCGCCGCGCTGGGCAAGCAGTTCATCAACGACCCCGTCCGCGTGGAAGTGACCCCGCAGGCCACCACCGCCGAGCGCGTGGAGCAGCAGGCGATCTTCATCAACCAGGCCGAAAAGCAGGCGCTGCTGACGCT
>CAIXXP010000055.1 GCA_903923465.1 uncultured Sphingomonadales bacterium
CCGCACACCCAGATCGCGCAACTGGCGCAGGGCCTGAAAGACCAGCGGCTGGTCGTCCATCAGCACGCTTTCGGTCACCTCTATTTCCAACCGGTCTGCGGGAATGCCGTGGGCGGAAAGCGCCCGCACCACGGTGCTCACCAGCCCGGGCGTGCGGAACTGCACGGCCGAGACGTTGACCGCGATGGTGATTTCCGGCGGCAGGGTGGCGGCCACCCGGCAGGCCTGTTCCAGCATCCATTCGCCCAGCGGGATGATCAGGCCAATCTCCTCGGCCAGCGCGATGAAATCGGTGGGCGGCACCAGGCCCCGCGTCGGGTGGCGCCAGCGCATCAGCGCCTCAAAGCCGGTGATGCGGCGGTCATACAGGCTGAGGAGCGGCTGGAACCACGCCTCCAGCTCGCCATTGGCCAAGGCATCGCGCGGGTCGCGCTCCAGCTCGCGGCGGGCCAGCACCTCGGCCTGCATGGCCGGGTCGAACCGGCGCCACAGGCCGCGCCCTTCGGCCTGCGCGCGGCACAGGGCGATCTCGGCATTGCGCAGCAGCGCGGCGGCATCGCCGGCGTCCTCGGGGTAGACGGCGATGCCGATGCTGCCGCCCAGGTGCACCGTCTGCCCGGACAGGGCAAAGGGTTCGGCCAGCAACTGGGTGACGCGGGTGGCGATGGAGCGGGCAGCCCGGTCGGCCTGCGCCCCCAGCACCAGCACGGCGAACTCGTCGCCCCCCAGCCGGGCGGCCAGATCATCCGGGCGCAGCACGCTTTTCAGGCGGTTGGCCACCTCGCGCAGCAGCGTGTCGCCGGCGGCGTGGCCCAGCGTGTCATTCACGCTCTTGAAGCGGTCGACATCGATAGCCAGCATGGCCACCTTGCCGGATTGCGGGCCGGCATCGCGTTCGGCCAGTGCCCCATCCAGCCGTTCGCGGAACAGCGAACGGTTGGGCAGGCCGGTCAGCGCGTCATAATGCGCCAATTGCTCAATGCGGGCATGGGCGTGGCGTGCCTCGGTAATGTCCTCGCCAATGTCGAGAAACAGCGGATTGTCGCCCGGTATGTCCAGCGGCACCCGCACCACCCGTAGCAGGCGTTCGGCGCCATCGCTCTGGCGGTGAAACGGGAATTCGCATTCGGTGGAAGGCGGGGCCTCGCTCAGCAGCCGGTCGGCCTGCGCGAGGTCGCGGGCGCCATCGGGCTTCAGCGCCGCCTCAACCGCCCGGCCCACCAGTGCATCCGGGGCGACGCCCAGCAGCCGGGCGCCCGCATTGTTGAGCAAACGGAAGCGCCCGCCATTGACCTCGCGCACCGCCACCATGGAAGGGGAGCGCTCGATCAGCACCTCGGCGATCTTGCGGTTGCGGGTGGCCTCCAGCGCGCGGTCGACCACGATGTGGCGCCACAGATCCACTGCGGCGCAGATGCCGAAATAGCGCCCCTGCTCCACCAGAACCATACCGCCCAGCCCACCTGTATCGCCCAGTCTGGCGGCAATGTCAGACACCTGGTCGAGATTGCGGCCGGCTTCCATCACCCAGAGGTCGGGCGACATCAACAGGCTCACCGGCCGGCGGGCAAACACCGCGTGGCCATATTGCCCCGCCATGGCCAGCAGCAGGGCGTGCCGTTCAATCTGGCCGACAGGGTGCCCTTCGACATCCACCACCGCGATCAGCGGCAAGGTGGGCGCGCGCTCGAAAATGCGCAGGGCATCGCCGGCGGAATCGCCACCCCGCAGGGCAGGCGCCGTCATCGCCATATCTCGAAGCGCCGTTGCATGAAGCTGAGGCATATTTCACCTGAACCGGGTTACACATCACACCCTAGCCAACGAGGCGTTCAGATTTACCCGAGAGCAAACACCGGAAAATTAGGTAGAACCCTCAGGTTTCGTGCCAAATTCCTGTCGTGTGTCAGAAAGCATGCTCTGGCGTGCTGTAATATAACTGGCATAGTCGGCGGGCAAAGCTACCCGACACGCACCTTGGCACCCGCCCGCATCCCGCCCTTCCCATTGAGGCCGCCACGCAATGACCGGCAATTTCCGTAAACTGTGGGCAGGTCTGGCGCTGGCCGCGGTCATGCTGGCGGCACTGGCCACGGCGGGGGTGCCGAAACGCCTGGTGGTGCTGTCCGGGGTGGTATGGTTCGCGTCCTTGTGGTTCACCCGCATGTGGCCAACCGCCAGCGCGGTGGCGGCTCCTGCGGCCGCCCGCCCCGACACCGATGCCGCGGCCCGCGATGCCATGTGCGCCGCGCTGGAGCGGGTGGGCCTGCCGATCGTGCTGATGCGCGGCCACCGCATCGTGGCCGCCAATGCCGCCGCGCGCGAAGCCTTTGGCGCGCATATCGTCGGGCAGGACGCCCGCCTGGCCCTGCGCCATCCGGATGCGGTGAAGCTGCTGTATCTGGCCGATGGCGGCAGCGTGACGATTTCGGGCCTCTCCGGCAGCGGCAGCCTGTGGCAGCTGACCCGCCAGCGCATCGACGAGCGCTATTGGACCATCGAACTGCGCGACCGTTCGGCCGAGGCGGACATCGGCCGTGCCCATACCGACTTTGTCGCCAACGCCAGCCATGAGCTGCGCACGCCGCTGTCGGCTATCATCGGCTATGTGGAAACGCTGGCCGAAGACCCGGGGCGGGTGGATCCGGAGACGACCGCGCGCTTCCTGGCCATCGTGCTGCGCGAGGCCCGGCGGATGCAAAGCCTGGTGGCCGACCTGATGTCGCTGTCGCAACTGGAGGCCGAAAAGCACGATCTGCCGACCGAGCGGATCGACCTGGGGCAGATGGCTGCGCGCGTGGTCGGCGAATTTCCCGCCGTGGCGCCGTCTGGCCGGCAGGCCGGGGCCGCAAGGCCGGCGGGGCCGCGCGTGGTGCTCTCTCGCGGGCAGGAAGACGTCGGCGCGATCGGCGACGCCAAGCAACTGGAGCAGATGCTCCGCAACCTCATCGACAATGCGCTGAAATACAGCGACAGCGATCAGCCGGTGGAGGTCTCCATCGCCCGGGGCAAGCGCGGCATGGCGATGGTCGCGGTGCGGGACCACGGCGCCGGCATCGCCCCAGACCACCTGCCCCACCTCACCCGGCGCTTCTATCGTACCGACCCGGGCCGCAGCCGGGCCGCCGGCGGCACCGGGCTGGGTCTGGCGATCGTGAAGCATATTGTCGAGCGGCATCGCGGTAAGCTCGACATTTCGAGCAAGCTGGGCGATGGCACGCAGGTCACCATCCACCTGCCCTTTGCCGCGCCGGCGGTGCCGGTGGATACCGCGCCGGGCCCGGCCAGCGGGTCAAACCTGGCCGCGTCCGGTCAGATTGGCACCAAGCCCGGCGCAATTGCCAAACCCGTGTCATAGTCCTGTCACGCTACCCGGCCAGAGGCGAGGGTGCATTGTTGGCTGAATCGTCAGGGGGTGAAACATCCGCGAATTTAGGCCCTTCGCCTGCCTGCTCACCATCGGCAGGCAGATCGGGGCCGGAAAAGCGCATCAGGATGTTTTTACCCGTGGCTTTCAATTCTCTGGCAATACACCCATATTCTTGGCTGCCGGTCGGCGGGCATTGGTTACGGCAGGCACAAGTGGAGTGCGTCAAATGGTTGCGGAACACATGGTGAAGGCTTTCGACGAGGAAATTTCCCAGATGCGCGGCCTTATCGCCGAAATGGGCGGCCTGGCAGAGCTGGCTATCGGCGAATCGATGGAAGCATTGGTCAGGGGTTCTCAGGCCCTCGCCGACAGCGTGATCACCCGTGACAAGCGCATCGACGCGCTGGAGCAGGAAGTCGACAAGCTGGCGATCCAGATCATCGCCCTGCGCGCACCCATGGCAGACGATCTGCGCGAGGTGATTGCCGCGCTGAAGATCGCCGGAATTCTGGAGCGCATCGGCGATTATGCCAAGAACATCGCCAAGCGCACCGGCAAGATCGAGGGCCGTGAGGCCTTCGATCCGCTGACGCTGATTCCCGCGATGGCCGAAATCGCCGCGGAAATGGTGCATGACGTGCTGACCGCCTATGCCGCGCGCGACGCGGTGGGCGCACAGGAAGTGGTGGAGCGCGACGCCAAGGTCGACGCCTTTTACGATTCGATCTTTCGCAACCTCGTCTCGTTCATGGTAGAGCGTCCCGCGACGATCACCACCGCCGCGCAGCTGCTGTTCGTTGCCCGCAATCTGGAGCGGATTGGCGACCACGCGACCAACGTGGCCGAGCAGGTCTATTTCGCCGCGACCGGCGATTACCTCGGCGATCGTGCCGAACGCCCTGAAAATTGAGGGCGGAAAATTGAGGAAACCTGATGGGCGCCCCCCGACTACTACTGGTTGAAGACGATCCCGCGCTGGCCGAACTGCTGGAATTCCGCTTCCGGGCGGAAGGCTATGACGTTGCGGCCACCGGCGACGGCGATGAAGCGCTGCTGCTGGCCGCCGAGGAGGTGCCCGATCTGGTCGTGCTCGACTGGATGATCGATGGCACCAGCGGCATCGAGGTCTGCCGCCGGTTGCGCCGTGACAAGGCCACCGCCCATGTGCCCATCGTCATGCTCACCGCGCGCGGCGCCGAGGATGACATGATTCGCGGCCTGGAAACCGGCGCCGACGATTATCTGACCAAGCCCTTTTCTCCGCGCGAGCTGATCGCCCGGGTGGCCGCCATCATGCGGCGCATCCGCCCGGCGCTGGCTGGCGAGTTGCTCAATGTCGGCGATCTGGCGCTGGATGCCACCGCCCACCGCGTGACGCGGCGCGGCAATTCCATCGCCCTCGGCCCGACGGAATTCCGCCTGCTCAAATTCTTCATGGAGCACCCGCGCCGGGTGTTCTCGCGCTGGCAATTGCTCGATGCGGTGTGGGGCACCAACAGCGATATCGAGCTGCGCACGGTGGATGTCCACATTCGCCGCCTGCGCAAGGGTATAGAGGTGGATGGCGCGCCCGATCCGGTGCGCACGGTGCGCTCTGCCGGCTACGCGCTGGAAGCGGTTTAACGCTTTCGCGCCAGTTTAATCGGGCGCTCGCCGTGGCAAAGCCCGCAGGCGAGCGCCCCTTTCCCCCTACACATCGGCACCCGGCATCGGCGCCAACGGCAGGCCGGGCGCGTCCTCATCCAGCTCGTGCACTTCGACATGGCCCAGCCCGACATGGCTGCGGCTGCGCGAGTACAGGAAGTAGACGACAAGGCCGATGCCGCCCCAGCCGAACAGCACCAGCTTCGACGGCAGATCCAGCGCGAGATAGAGCACCACGCACCCGATGACCGCCAGCGGCGCGATCAGCCAGATGGCGGGGGTCCGGAAGCTGCGCTTGCGTTCCGGCTCCCGCACCCGCAGCACCATTACCGAAATCGCCACCATGGCAAAGGCGAACAAGGTGCCGGAATTGGAATAATCAGCAAGGCTTCCCACCGGCAGCAGGCCGGCGAAGACCAGCGCGAACAGGCCGGTTACCGCCGTCACCACATAGGGGGTCTTGAACCTGGGGTGCACCTTGGCAAAGGCCGGCGGCAACAGCCCGTCACGCGCCATGACGAAAAACACCCGCGTCTGGCCGAACATCATCATCAGCACCACCGATGGCAAGGCGATGACCGCCGCCATGCCGACCCACCAGCCCACCGAGGGCTGGCCGATGGTTTGCAGCACATGCACCAGCGCGTGCTTCGAGCAGACCAGCGGCTCCACCGCGCCGCCCGCCACAATCGCGGCGCAGCGCCCGGCCATTTCGGGAGAGCCAGAAGCCAGATAGGCGCCCGCGGCCGATACCACCGGCTGCGCCCCGACCGTGCCGATGGCCCCGGCCGCGACCAGCAAATAAATGATCGTGCAGATCGTCAGGCTGCCAATCAGCCCGATGGGCACGTTGCGCTGGGGGTTTATGGTCTCTTCCGCCGCGGTCGAGACGGCATCGAAGCCGACATAGGCGAAGAAGATCGAGGCGGCGGCGCCGATGACGCCGGTGCCCCCGGTGAGATTGCCCATGCCGGTGGGCGTGAAGGGGTGAAAATTCTGGGTGTGGATATTCGGCAGGGTGAGGGCAATGAAGGCCGTCAGGGCGACCAGCTTCACCACCACCAGAACCGCATTGAAGGTGGCGCTTTCGGTTGTGCCCTTGATCAGCAGGCCGGTCACCGCAATCACGATGAACACCGCCGGCAGGTTTATAAAGCCGCCGGTATGCAGCGCGTTGAGCAGATCGGGCGAGGCCGGCTTGCCAAAAGCCAGCGCAACCTTGGCCATCAGCGCATCGGCGTTGCTGATGACCGCCGGGAAATGCACGCCCGCATCGCTGAGCGCCCCCACCACATGGTTCGACCAGCCCACCGCCACCGCGCTGGCGCCAAGCGCATATTCCAGCACCAGCGCCCAGCCCACCATCCAGGCCATCACCTCGCCCAGCACCGCATAGGTGTAGGTGTAGGCGGAGCCTGCCACCGGCACCATCGAGGCCAGTTCGGAGTAGCACAGAGCGGCCACCGCGCAGACAAAACCGGCCAGGACGAAGCTGAGCATCATGCCCGGCCCGGCCTTTTGCGCGGCAACCGCCGTCAGCACAAAAATGCCGGTGCCGATAACCGCGCCCACGCCGAGCAGAACAAGTTGCACCGGCCCCAGAGAACGGTGCAACGATTTGCTCTTGGCCGTCGCCAGAATGGCATCGAGTGGCTTGATACGACCGAACATTGCTATCCCCCGGGGCGTTAACAAGCGGCGACGCTAGCGGCCCGCGCGGCTTTGGCAAGAGGCAAGTGCCCAACGCCAAATTGGCGGAAAATGGCGCGAACAAGGGCGCCGGGGGGCGGCAATCGTCCGCCTGCCCTTTCCCCCTGGCCGCAGAGGCGTTACAAAGCCCCATGTCCACGACCTTCCAGCTCGATACCGCCACTTCGCGCGCCAACCCCACCCCGGCTCCGATGAAGCGCCTGACCATCCCCGCCCTGCGCCGCCGCAAGAAAGATGGCGTGACGGCGGACCCCATCGTGATGCTCACCGCCTATACCGCGCGGCAGGCGCAGTTGCTGGACGAGCACTGCGACCTGTTGCTGGTCGGCGATTCGCTGGGGCAGGTGATTTATGGGCTGCCTTCATCCGTTCCGGTGACGCTCGACATGATGGCGGCGCATGGCGCGGCGGTGGTGCGCGGCAGCTATCACGCGGTGGTGATCGTCGACATGCCGTTCGGCACCTATGAGGGCTCGCCAGAGCAGGCCTTTGCCAGCGCCGCGCGGTTGCTGAAGGAGACGGGCTGCGCGGGGGTGAAGCTGGAAGGCGGCGAGGCGATGGCCGAGACCGTCGCGTTCCTCGGCAAGCGCGGCATTCCGGTGATGGGCCATGTTGGCCTGACCCCGCAGGCGGTGAACCAGCTCGGCGGCTATGGCGCGCGGGGGCGCAGCGAGGCGGAGGCAGAGAAGATCCTGGCCGATGCCCGCGCGCTGGAGCAGGCCGGCGCCTTTGCCATCGTGGTGGAAGGGGTGATCGAGCCGATTGCCATTGCCATTACAAAGGCCGTGGCCTGCCCGGTCATCGGCATTGGTGCCTCGGCCCAGTGCGATGGGCAGGTACTGGTGGCGGAGGACATGCTGGGCATGTTCGAGCGGGTGCCGCGTTTCGTGAAGCGCTATGCCGAAATCAGCGCGGTGATCGGCGACGCCGCCGCCCACTACGCCGCCGAGGTGCGCGCCCGCAGCTTCCCGACCGAGGCCCAAACCTATCAGCCGAAGTAAGCCTGTCAGGCGACATAGCCCGCTCGCGCATTCCTCGTTCGCAAAGGCTCCCGCGTGACGCGCATTGCCCGCCCGTTTATTGCTCCTGTTCTGGTGGCGCTGGCCTGTCTGGCGGCGGCGGCGGCCTATGGCTGGCATGAGGCGGATGCCGGATCGGGGCTGGCCTCGGTGCTCGATACGGTGTGGATCGTGGCGGTGCTGGCGGTGCTGGAGATCTCGCTGTCCTTCGACAATGCCGTGGTGAACGCGGCCATTCTCGCCGATCTCGATCCGGTGTGGCGCCGGCGGTTCCTCACCTGGGGAATGGCGGTGTCGGTGCTGGGCGCGCGGGTGGCGTTTCCGCTGGCGATCGTGGGATTTTGCACCGGGCTGGGGCCGGTGGATGCGGTGCGGCTGTCGCTGGCGGAACCGGCGCATTACGAGGCGATTTTGCACAGCGCCCATGCCTCCATCGCCGGCTTTGGCGGCACCTTCCTGATGATGGTGGGGCTCGGCTTTTTCCTGGATGTCGACAAGCGCGTGCACTGGCTGGGCTGGCTGGAGCGGAGTCTGGCCCGCGTGGGCGGGTTGCGGGCGGCGGAGATCATCCCGCCGCTGGGGCTGCTGGCTTTGCTGGCCCACGGGCTGCCCTTTGCGCAAGGGGTGCGGTTTCTGGTCGCCGGGCTGCTGGGCTTGCTGGCCTACACGCTGCTGCAGAGCCTGAGCGCCTGGGCCAAGGCCTTTCAGCAGCGCGCCACCGGGGCGAGTGCGGCGCGAAGTTCCGGCCTCACCACCTTCCTCTATCTCAATCTGCTCGATGCCTCCTTCAGCCTCGATGGCGTGATTGGCGCCTTTGCCCTGTCGAACAACATGGTGGTCATCGTGCTGGGGCTGACGATCGGGGCGATGTTCGTCCGTTCGCTGACGGTGACGCTGGTGGAGAACGCGACGCTCGCGCGCTATATCTACCTCGAACACGGCGCCTTTTGGGCGATCACGGTGCTCGGCGCGCTGATGTTGGTTTCCACGCGCGTCGCCATTCCCGATGCGGTGACCGGGCTGATCGGCGCGGGGCTGATTGCGGCCGCCCTGCTCAGTTCGGCGCGACGCCCTGGGCGGGATGCTGGCTAAGGCCCCGTCTCGAGAGACGGACGCCAACCACACAAAATCTTGGTACGATCATGTGATCCCTTTGCAACGCAACTGAAATAATCGCGCCGCCTCATTCACGCCATTATTGCACCGGTTCCCGGCTTGTGGGAGAGGGCGTCAACCGAAAAATCGGGAGAGGGGAGAGGGCGGCCTGAGGGTCGCCCTTTTTCGCGTCCGGGCCTCGCTCCGGGCCTCGCGCGGCGCGATCCCGGCTGTTCAGGGCCTCAGCCGTTCAGCGCGTATTGCTTCATCAGATCATACAGCGTCGGGCGACTGATCCCGAGTAGCCGCGCCGCGTTGGAGATATTGCCCTCGCTGCGTACCAGCGCATGGGCGATCACCCGCCGATCGACTTCCTCGCGGGCGGATTTGAGATTGAGTGGCGAGGCCGCATCCTCACCCGGCGGGGCAAGATCGAGGTCGGCGGCACTGACCAACCGGCCATCGGCCATGATTACCGCGCGCTTCACCCGGTTCTCCAGTTCGCGGACGTTACCCGGCCAGGGCCATGCCTCGATGGCGGCCAGCGCATCCTCGGCGAAACCGCGCACCCGAGGGTTCATCACCGGCGCATGGCGGGCAAGGAAGGCGCGGGCCAGCAGGGTCGCGTCGCCGGGCCGTTCGGCAAGGGAAGGGATGCGGATGATGATTTCGGCGAGGCGGTAGTAGAGATCTTCACGGAAGCTCCCCTGCGCGATCATCGCCTCCAGATTCTGGTGGGTGGCGCAGACGATGCGCGTGTCCACCGCGATGCTCTTGCGCCCGCCGATGCGTTCGATCACCCGCTCCTGCAGGAAACGCAGCAGCTTCACCTGCAATTGCAGCGGAATATCGCCCACCTCGTCGAGGAACAGCGTGCCGCCGCTGGCCTGTTCGATCTTGCCCTCGGTGGTTTTCACCGCGCCGGTAAAGGCGCCCTTCTCGTGGCCGAACAGTTCGGCCTCCAGCAGGTTTTCCGGGATGGCGGCGCAGTTGATGGCAACGAACGCCCCTGTCCTGCGGTCGCTTGCCTCGTGCAACCCGCGCGCCAGCAGTTCCTTGCCGGTGCCCGAGGCGCCCAGCAGCATGACCGAGACGCCGGTATTGGCCACCCGCTCAATGGTGCGAGCGACGCGCAGCATTTCAGGCGCGGCGGTGATCAGGCCGCCCAGCACGCGATTCCCCGCATCCGGGCCGGCAGCAAGGCGGCGGTTCTCGGCCTCCAGCCGGTGCAGCGCCAGCGCTCGGCGGGCGATCAGCGACAATTCCTCGATCACCACCGGCTTGGCGTAGTAATCATAGGCGCCGTGGGCGATCGCGGTCAGCGCCGCCTCGCGTTCATTGTGGCCAGAGGCGACGATCACCTTGGTATCAGGCTTCAGCGCGAGGATGGCGTCGAGCGTGGCCAGCCCCTCGGATATGCCCTCGGGATCGGGCGGCAGGCCAAGATCCAGCGTCACCACCGGCGGCTCCTCGGCGCGCAGGGCGGCGATGGCGCTGGCCCGGTCGCCGACCACCGTGACCTCGAAATCCGGATAGGCCCAACGCAATTGCGCCTGCAGGCCGGCGTCGTCCTCCACCACCAGCAGCCGGGGTTTGTCGGCCTGCGCGGCGCTTTCGCGCCTCGGAATTGCCGCCGAGGCGGTCACAGCGCGACGCGCTCCGCACCCATGGCGCGCGGCAGGCGGATGACGAAGCGGGTGCCGACGCCCTCGCGCGATTCGACATCGAGCCTGCCGCCCATGGCCCGCACCATTTCGCGCGCCTCATAGGCACCAATGCCGAAACCGCCGGGCTTGGCGGTGTCGAAGGGGCGGAACAGGCGCTCGGCGACAAATTGCGGCGACATGCCGTGGCCCGAATCGATCACTTCCACCCGGGCCATGGGGCCATCGGCGTTGATGCCGACGAACACCGGGGAAGCGGCCGGGGAAGCCTCGACCGCATTGTGGACCAGATGGGTCAACACCTGCTCCACCGCGTCTGCCTTGCCGAGCACCACACAGGGGTCGCGCTCGATCACCGAGACCTGATGCCGGGCGGCCAGCGCCGCCGCGATGGCGCGGGCGATGTCGCCGACGGCCGCGCGTTCGTTGGCACCGCCCGCATCGGCCCCCGCCCCCTCCCCCCGCGCCAGCCGTGCCAGCAGCGCATCCAGCCGGGCCGATGCCGCGCGCAGGGTGATGAGCATATCGGCGCGGAAATCGGGGTTTTCGCCCAAACGCTCAGTATTGCTGGCCAGCAGGGAAAGCTGGCTGGAGATGCCCTTGATGTCGTGGGTGGCAAAGGCCAGGCTGCGGTGGAAAGCGCCAAAACGGGCGCCATCATCCAGCAGGCCTTGCGCCCGGCGCGCGGCAATGGCGCAGCCCGCCTGCCTTGCCGCCAGCACCAGAGCCTCGCGGGTGTCGGCGTCGGGTGCCATTGGCAGCGCCGGGCAGGCCAGCACAATCACGGCGGCAATCCGCCCGGCATGGGGCAAGGGCAGCAGCGCCCAGGCGGCGGGATGGGTGAATGGCAGTTCATGCCCTTGCAGCAGCACTAACCCCTCCGTGCCGGCGGCCAGCGACAGTTTCAGGCCGCGTGATTCGGTGGCATCCGGGGCCCAGCACCAGTCTGCGCCGAGCAGATAGGACACTTCGCCCGCCGGGCCGATGGAGCCCCTGCCCTCAAGATGATCCTCGGGATAATAGAGCCGCGCGGCCAGGGCGCCGGCCAGCTTGGCCAGAGCCTCCAGCAGGGGCCCATCCTGCCCCGCTGCCTCGGCGCCCTGCAAACCGTGCGAGATGGCGCGCCAGGCGGTGGCCAGCCGCTCGGGGGCCAGACGTCCGGCCCCCATCCCCCCGGGCGTGTTCACCTTGCGCCCTCGTTCCACAGCAGCACGCGCAGGGTTTGCAGGATGATCAGGATGTCGAGGAAGGGCGAATAGTTCTTCACGTAATAGAGGTCATATTCCAGCTTGTGCCGGGAATCCTCGATGGAGGCGCCATAGGGATAGTTGACCTGCGCCCAGCCGGTGATGCCGGGCTTCACCATGTGGCGCTCGGCGTAATAGGTCAGCTCCTCTTCCAGCCCGGCGACGAATTCCGGGCGCTCGGGGCGCGGGCCGACGAAGCTCATCTCGCCCTTCAGCACGCTCCAGGTCTGGGGCAGTTCGTCGATGCGCACCTTGCGGATGAAGCGGCCGAGGCGGGTGACGCGCGGGTCGTTTTCGGTGGCCCATTGCGCGCCATTGGCCTCGGCATCGGTGCGCATGGAGCGCAGCTTGACCACCTCGAAGCTCTGGCCATACAGCCCGACGCGGATCTGGCGGAAGAAGGCCGGGCCGCGGCTGTCGAGCTTCACCAGAATGGCGAACATCGCAATGACCGGCGCCGTGATCGACAGCAGCAGCATGCTGACAAAGATGTCGAACAGGCGCTTGGCTGCGGCGGTGACCGTGCGGCCGCCGGAGAAGCCATCGGAAAAGATGAACCACGAGGGGTTTACCGTGTCGAGATCGATGCGGCCGGTCTCGCGCTCCATGAAGCTGGAGAAATCATTGACGTGGACGCCGGCGGTCTTGATCCGCAGCAGATCCTTCAGCGGCAGGGCATTGCGCCGCTCCTCCAGCGCCAGCACCACTTCCGACACGCCGAGATTCTCGACATAGCGGGTGAGATTGTGGATGGCCGTGCGGGCAATCGCCTCTTCCACCACCCGGGTGCCCTCGTTCATCACCACATAGCCGACGATGACGAAGCCCGAGCCGGGCTTTTCGGACAGGATGCGCAGGCGGTCGGCCCGATGGCCCGCGCCCAGCACCAGCACCCGCCGCCGAAACGCCGAGGCACCCAGCAGGGTGCCCACCAGCAACCGGTTCAGCGCCAGCAGCCCTGCGGCCCCCAGCAGCGCGTAAAACAGCGCGAAACGCCAGAATATGGCGCCGCCCAGCAGCGTGTTCATCAGCGCCAGCGCGATGATCCCCAGCGACAGCGCCACCAGCAACCGCGCCGAGGCGAAGCGGATGGAGCGCAGCGCATCGGTGCCATAGACGCCCACGGCCACCATCGCGGCGAACATGACCGTGGAGAACACCAGCATCGGCTGCAGACGCTCCGAGATGACGCCAGTGGGAATGGCCAGTTGGTCGGCGCGAATCCGCCAGGCCATCTCCGCCGCCGCCATCAGCAGCACCATGTCCACCAGCGCCAGCAACAGCACGGCATGGGGTATGTAGTGTTTGAAAAGGCGGATCATGGTCCCTGCCGGTGTTAAACGGGCCCGGATGGCCCTCGCCAGCAGGCCTAACGGCAAGACGTAAAATGTCGGTAAACTTTACAATCGAAAATCCGCGCGAAAATCGCCGAATTGCGCGGATGAGGATGGCTGTGGCTTCGGCCGAAGTGTCGGCAAACGCTACACCACGCCTCGGGACAATCTTTTGCCAAAGCGCCGCTGCTCGCGGAACCGGGCCGCCAGCCGCACACCCAGCAGCAGCGCCAGCACCGCCGCATAAACCCAAGGGGTCACCTGGAAGCCCTTCACCCGCAGGATGTAGTGCACCGAGACCAGCACCCCCGCCACATAGACCAGCTGGTGCAGCCGCTGCCAGCGCCGCCCGCCCAGCCGCCGGATCATCCCCCGCGTGGACGTGATGGCCAGCGGCAGCAGCAGCAGCCAAGCCGCCATGCCCAGCAGGATGAACTTGTGCTTGATCACATCCCGCACCAGCGAACTGACCGAGCCCAGCTGATCCAGGCCGAAATACACCGCCAGATGCAGGCTGGCATAGGCAAAGCACCATAGCCCCAGCGGCCGCCGCCACGCCACCAGCCAGTTCCACCCGGTGAACCGTCGCAAGGGCGTGATCGCCAGCGTCAGCCACAGCGCGCGCAGCGCCCACAGGCCGAGATAGTTGATGGTGTGGTTCACCGGCTCGGCGGAAAGCCCCAGCGCCCGCGCATCCCCGCCGGCGATCAGCCGCGCCCAGGCGACCGCCAGCAACAGCAGCGGCAGGCCCATGGCCACCTGCACACCCCAGCGGCGCCACACGTCCATTCTCATGCGGGGCGTCTTCAGATCCACCGCGTCAGATCCATGCCGCGATAGAGCCCAGCCACCTCGTCGCCATAGCCATTGTACGGCAGGGTGCGGCGCGGCAAAAACTCGCCGATCCGCCGTTCATGCGCCTGGCTCCAGCGCGGGTGATCGACCGAAGGGTTCACATTGGCGTAAAAGCCGTATTCGCTGGGCGCGGAACGGCTCCAGCTGGTCGGCGGCATCCGATCCACCAGACGAATGCGGGTAATCGACTTGATCGACTTGAAGCCATATTTCCATGGCACCACCAGCCGTACCGGCGCGCCGTTCTGGTTGGGCAGCACATGGCCATACAGCCCCACCGCCAACAGCGTCAGCGGGTGCATCGCCTCATCCAGCCGCAGCCCCTCGACATAGGGCCATTGCAGCACGCTGGTGCGTTGACCGGGCATCTGACGGGGGTCGTTGAGGGTTTCGAAGGCAACATATTTGGCGCTGGACTTGGGCTCCACCAGCGCCAGCAGCTTGGCCAGCGGAAAGCCCACCCAGGGGATGACCATGCTCCATGCCTCGACACAGCGGTGGCGATAGATGCGCTCCTCCAGCGGAAACTTGCCGATCAGCCGGTCGATATCGATGGTCTGCGGCTTGCCCACCTGCCCGTCGACGGTCACCGTCCACGGGCGCGTCCGCAGCGACCCGGCGTTGCGGGCCGGATCCTCCTTGTCGAGGCCGAATTCGTAGAAATTGTTGTAGTGGGTCACGCTGTCGAGCGAGGTTAGCGATTCATCGAGCGAGCGGGTGCGCCGCGCGGTGAGGGCGCCGCCCCTGCCAACCGCACTGCCGACGGCACTGCCGCCCGGGCTCTCGGCCGCCAGCGCGGCGGCGGGCACCAGCCCGGCGGCAACCATGCCCGCCAGCACCTGCCGCCGGCTGGCATAGACCCCCTCCGGAGTAATTTCGCTGGACGCGGGCTGGCCCGGGGCGTGATGACGAATGAGCGGATACGACATGGGCATAGGGCTTCCTGCGCTTCGGGAGATTTCTCCCTGATGAACATGAACGGTCTGATGGCATTTCGCGGCAGCCGGGCGAATGGTTACAGCAGCGGGGCAGTCCTTTGTCTTATCCGGCAGTTGACCCGGTTTGAGCCCCTGGCGTAAAGAGCCGCGATACCATGCAAGCGGCGGAGCACACATGCGGGCGGCGACTCTTTTCGGCACCACGACTCTCCTGCGCGCCCCTCTTCTGCGCGCCTCTCTGCTGAGCGCCGCCGTTCTGGCGCTGGCGGGATGCGGCCACCACTCGGAGGCTTGCGGGGCGGACGAGGCCAAAACGCTGGTGACCAAGGCCATTGCCGAGGAAATCGACAAGGCGGTGCCCGGCAAGATCCAGTCCGAGACGCCACCCCCGCCCCCGGCGCCGGTGCCCAGCGCGGACCCCGGCGCGGACCCCGGCGCCGCGGCGATGCCCGGCCAGTTCGTCGCGCCGGTGGCCCCGCCCGCGCCCCCTGCCCCGCCTTCGGTTCCGCACGGTACCATCCGCCGGCTGGTCGACGGAATTGTGGTCGCCATCGACGATATCCGCACCAACGGCTCGGTGGGCGGCAAGACCGCCTGTTCAGCCTCGGTGTCGCTGCGCTTTCCGGTGGCGGTGCTGAACGCGGCCGATGCCGAACGCCGCGCCGCCAACCAGACCTCCCTGAGCGAGTTGGCCGATGCCGGCGAGATTGACGCCAAGGGCGACACCTATGTGGCGCAGGTGAACTATAACATTCAGGAAACAGACGATAAATCCAAGCTTTTTGCCGAGGTGGAGAAGTTCAACAAGCTGTATGACTTCGCCGCCGAAGTGGTCACCGCCAACCTGATCCGCCCGATCGTCGATTCCGCGCAGGCCGCCAACCGTTCGGCGCAGGCCGCCGCCAACGCCGCCCAGTCCGAACTGAAGGCCGCCAATCTCAACGCCGCCAAGACCGATCTGCAACTGGCGGTGCAAACCATCAACGCGGTGTGGCAGTCGCTGGATCCGACGGTGAAGCAAAGGCTGCTGCCCCTGCAAAAGGCGTGGTGGAAGCAGGCCGTGGCCCAGTGCAAGGTCGATTCCGCCGGCACCTCCACCGAACCGATGGTGGTGGCTGCCAACGAGGCCGAGTGCCAGGCCAAGGCCAATCAGCAGCGTGCCAGTTGGCTCGGCAAGTTCCGGGGGGCGGGCGGCCCGGGCGATGCGCAAAGCGCGCAGGGCCAGGGCGGCACGCTGTATTGATCGGCTGACCTAGCCGGATCTGGCGAGGGAGGCCTGATAGTCGGGGGCGCCCGGCCGCAGCAGGTCATCCCCATTCACCGGGGCATCCTCCACGCTTTGCACCTTGCGCAGAATGCGCAGGCTGTCGCCGGGCAGGTAGCCGGGAAGTCCGCCGCTGACCTCCTGTTGAAACCAGCCCGAGCTTTTGGGCGAGGTTTGCATCGGAACTGTCTGTTCAAAAGCCGATAACTTGCGACAGTCCGGCAGGGCGGCGCCCTCATCCGGGCAGGCATAAGCCTCCACCCACAAAGAAACGTTGGTGATGACGCGATCGGTACCGTTGTACACGCGCATCGGCAGGGCAAGGCTGTAGCGGCCATCGCCGATCTGGCCGCTGGCGCCGTCCGTCTCTATGGCCAGCCCGCCGGGGACATAATGGCCCGCATCCAGCCACAGCCGCGTCACCGGCACCGCCGTCACGCTCAGCGCCAGCCAGCTCAGCCAGCGCAGCGGGCGCCACGCCAACAGGCCGCCCAGCTGCGGGGGCAGTCCCGCCGGCGGTTTTGGCAGAGGAGATGCTTTGCTGCTCATGGCCCCGCATTAGCGCGCAGGCGGCTTCCCCAAATCTTGCCGGAAATGGTTACGCGGGCAGTGACCATAGTTTGCCGGTAAACATCGCTTGCCCGCGGCCTGCGGAACATTCCCTAATCGGCTGGACAAAAACTGCGGTTTAGCCGCATAATCCCCGCGCGAATGCCGCAAGGGGGGCTAGCATGGAATATGTTCGTGTCGCGGGCGTCGCCGCAGTAGCAGCGGGAAAAATCGTGCCGGCGGAGGCCAAGGGCCACAAGCTGATGCTGACGCGGGTTGATGGGCAATATTACGCCGCCCAGCGCAAATGCCCCCATCTGGGCTTCAACCTGTGCCGGGGCTCGCTGGATGGCGCGGCGGTGGTCTGCCCGCTGCACAAGGCCAAGTTCGACCTTACGTCCGGCGCCATAGAGCGCGACCCCAAGCTGCTGTTCATCAACATGAAGGCCAAACATGGCCTGACGGTCTATCCCGTAAGGCTGGAAGGCGACGACATTCTGGTGGGCATACCGGATTGATCGTTGCCGGCAAATCACGGCGCGCCAGCCTGCGGCCGTCGTGGCGGCCGTGGCGGCCGTGGCGGCGGTGGCGGCGCGGAAAACACTTCTCGGTGCGGGAATGGCTGGAATTTGGCCTTGCTTTTGGCCGGCCCGCGCCTAAGCCTTTCGCAACCGCAACCTGGATGCTGCACCGCAACATATGATGGACT
The DNA here is from genome assembly GCA_903923465.1 of uncultured Sphingomonadales bacterium. Taxonomy (GTDB): domain Bacteria; phylum Pseudomonadota; class Alphaproteobacteria; order Sphingomonadales; family Sphingomonadaceae; genus Novosphingobium. Next base: position 17,399 of record CAIXXP010000055.1, read on the forward strand.
GCACGCAATTGGCGGCCAACGCCCACGGGCGGCCCCGCCCCGCACTACAGCGTCGCGGC
>CAIXXP010000056.1 GCA_903923465.1 uncultured Sphingomonadales bacterium
ACCAGATCGCCGATATAGATGATGTTGTCGTTCTTGAGGCAGTTGGCCGAACGCACCGACAGCTCCAGCTCGTCCACCTTCTTGAGCAGGTAACGGTTGAGCTGGTTGGTGTCGCCTTCTTCCGGCGCGGCGGTGGGAACGCCACCCACCATCGGCGAAACGCCAACCGGTGCGATGTCCTCGAAGTGCACGAACAGCGCCAACTGGTCCTGCAGGATGCGCGCGGCATAGGCCACGGCATCGTCAGGGGTGATGGTGCCATCGGTCTCGACGGTCAGGTTGAGCTTGTCGTAGTCCAGCTCCTGGCCGATACGCGCGTTATCGACCTTATAGCTGACCTGCCGCACCGGCGAGTAGAGCGCGTCGATGGGGATAAGCCCGATCGGCGCGTCAACCGGGCGGTTGCCCACGGCCGGCACATAGCCCTTGCCGGTGTCCGCGGTCAGCTCCATGTTGAGCGTGGCGCCCTCGTCGAGGTGGCAGATAACCAGATCCTTGTTCATCACCTCGATATCGCCAGAAACGGCAATATCGCCAGCCTTCACCGCGGCGGGCCCAGTGACGGAGAGCTGCAAACGCTTCGGCCCCTCGCCCTGCATGCGCAGCGCGATCTGCTTCACATTGAGCACGATGTCGGTAACGTCCTCGCGCACACCGGCGAGGCTGGAGAACTCGTGCAGCACATTCTCGATCTTGATCGAGGTGATGGCCGCACCCTGCAGCGAGGAGAGCAGCACGCGGCGCAGCGCATTGCCCAGCGTCAGGCCAAAACCGCGTTCCAGCGGCTCGGCAATGAAGGTTGCGCGGCGCTTGGGGTCGTTGCCGGGCTTGATCTCCAGGCTGTTGGGCTTCTTCAGTTCCTGCCAGTTCTTAATGTTGACGGACATGGACTTCCCCTAGGGTTTGTTCTGGCGGGATCGGTCGCGAAGCTGAATGAAAACGCGACCGCACCGAATCTGCGCGGCACCGTGGGGGCGCCGCGCGAAGACGATCAGACGCGGCGACGCTTCGACGGCCGCACACCATTGTGCGGGATCGGGGTCACGTCGCGAATCGAGGTGATGGTAAAGCCCACCGCCTGCAGCGCGCGCAGGGCGCTCTCGCGGCCCGAACCCGGCCCCTTCACCTCAACCTCAAGGGTGCGCACGCCGTGTTCGGCGGCCTTCTTGCCGGCATCGTCGGCGGCAACCTGAGCGGCATAGGGCGTGCTCTTGCGGCTGCCCTTGAAGCCCATGGCGCCAGCGGACGACCAGCTGATGGCATTGCCCTGGGCGTCGGTGATGGTGATCATGGTGTTGTTGAAGCTGGCGTTCACATGCGCCACGCCGCTGGTTATGTTCTTGCGCTCGCGCTTTTTAATGCGCTGGGGTTCGCGTGCCATATCGAATATCCTAAACGAGTATCGGGTAAGGGAATGCCGTGGGCCTGGGCCCCTGCGGACTTACTTCTTCTTGCCGGCGATGGCCTTGGCCTTGCCCTTGCGGGTGCGGGCATTGGTGTGGGTGCGCTGGCCGCGCACCGGCAGGCCCTTGCGATGGCGCAGGCCGCGATAGCAGGCCAGATCCATCAGGCGCTTGATGTTCATCGCGGTTTCGCGACGAAGATCACCTTCCACCGTGTGCTCGGCATCAATCGCTTCGCGAATATGAAGGACTTCCTGGTCGGAAAGATCCTGCACGCGGCGGCTGTGATCAATGCCCAGCTTGTCTGCAATAGCCTTCGCCTTGTGGGCGCCGATACCGTGAATATAGGTGAGCGCGATGATCACGCGCTTGTTGGTGGGGATGTTTACCCCGGCAATACGAGCCACTTA
>CAIXXP010000057.1 GCA_903923465.1 uncultured Sphingomonadales bacterium
CTGGGCGATCTTGCCGCCGATCTCGACCTCGCCATTGGCGGAAATGGTACCGACCTGAGCGATCTCGGCGTTGGTCGCGACCTTGCGGGCGCGGCCCTTGATGTCGGCAACCACGGCTTCGACCGCGAGGTCGATGCCGCGCTTCAGATCCATCGGGTTGAGGCCGGCCGCAACCGCCTTGACGCCTTCACGGACGATGGCCTGGGCCAGAACCGTGGCGGTGGTGGTGCCGTCACCGGCCTGGTCGTTGGTCTTGCTGGCCACTTCGCGCAGCATCTGCGCGCCCATGTTCTCGAACTTGTCCTTCAGTTCGATTTCCTTGGCGACGGTAACGCCGTCCTTGGTGATGCGGGGGGCGCCGAAGCTCTTGTCGATCACCACGTTGCGGCCCTTGGGGCCCAGCGTGACCTTCACGGCATCGGCGAGAATGTCCACACCGCGCAGAATGCGCTCGCGCGCGTCGCGGCCGAATTTGACGTCCTTGGCTGACATTGTTCGTTTCCTTAAAATTTCAGAATGTTTGGGAAAGATGGTTCACGGGGGCGGCCGGGCCGGTGCCCAGCCTCAGGCTGTTCAGCCGATGATCCCGAGAATATCCGATTCCTTCATGATCAGCAGGTCTTCGCCGGCAACCTTCACTTCGGTGCCGGACCACTTGCCGAACAGCACGCGATCGCCAGCCTTGACGTCGAGCGGATGGACCTTGCCATCTTCCGAGCGGGCGCCCGAGCCCACGGCGACGATCTCGCCCTCGGCGGGCTTTTCCTTGGCGCTGTCGGGGATGATGATGCCGCCAGCGGTCTTCTCTTCAGCTTCTACGCGACGAACCAGCACGCGGTCGTGCAGCGGACGGAATGACATGGGAGTGTAGCCTCTCTCAATATTGAAACGGGACTTGGCACTCTCCGGTGGGGAGTGCCAGCGCCGCGGATATGGGAGGGCGCTCCGGATGCGTCAAGGGGGCCAAGCCGGCGAGGGCGCGGAATTTTTTCGGCCCGGGCATGCCGCGCGGCCTGCCGTTGCGGCGCGGGCGGATTGGAAGATCCGCCCCGCTCTGTTATGAATGCCGCCTCCCCATTTTCTCGGGAAGGCGCGCGATGGCGGCTTGCAGGGGCGTGTTGCTCGATCTCGATGGCGTGATCTATGTCGGCAGCCGGCTCGTGCCCGGCTCGCTGGCGGCGGTGGCGCGGCTGCGGGCATCTGGCGTCCCCATCCGCTTCCTCACCAACACCACCCGCACGCCGCATCGCCTGCTGCTGATCAAGCTGCGTGGCATGGGGCTGGAGGTGGGCGAGGACGAGCTGTTCACCCCGGCCCGGGCGGCGCGGGCGCTGCTGGCCAGCGAGGGGTTGGCGCCGCGCCTGCTGGTGCACCCGGCGCTGGAGGAGGATTTCGCCGGCTTGCCCGGGCCTGGGCTGGCAGGCGATGGCGCCCCCAGCATTAATGTGGCTGGCCAGCGCGAGGCGGTGGTGCTGGGCGATGCCGGCGACGCCTTCTCCTACGCCGCGATGAATGAAGCCTATCGCGCGCTGGGGCGCGGGGCAGCGTTCCTCGCGCTGGCCAACAACCGCTGTTTTCGCGACGAGGACGGCGGCCTCAGCCTGGATGCCGGCCCGTTTGTGGCGGCGCTGTCCTTCGCCAGCCGGCGCGAGCCCGTGGTGCTGGGCAAGCCGTCGGCGGATTTCTTCCACGCGGCGCTGGCCAGCATGGGCGTGGCGCCGGCGGATGCGGTGCCAGAAGGCTTTGTCATGGTCGGCGATGATGTGGAAAGCGACGTGGGCGGGGCGATGGCGGCGGGCCTTGCCGGCATTCTTGTGCGCACCGGCAAGTATGAGGCCGGCGCCGAGGGGCACATTATTCCGCCGCCCAGCGCCGTGGTCGATGATCTGGCGGCGGCGGTGGAGTGGGTGCTGGGAGGCATTAAGGGTTAAGTCGTGGGGGTGTTACACCCCCAAACCCCGATACCGTCTTCCGGCGAGAGGGCGGTGCTGGCCTCACCGTCAGCCCTTCACCGCGAAGCGGTTATGACAGCCCGCGGCGCGGCGGCCTTGCGCTAAGGCTAAACCGATGCGCCACGCCGACAGGGAAGGGGGTGTGGGGGCTAGCCCCTGCGATATTACCTCTTACAAGGCTTTACCCGTTCAAAGCTCGGTGGCCTTGCACCCCATAACCCACGCAAAAAGGGCGGAGCCTCGCGGCCCCGCCCCCTTGTTGATCGGATAAACGATCGGGACTGACGAGATCTTACTTGATCTCGACGGTGCCGCCGGCTTCCTCGATCTTCTTCTTGATGTCTTCGGCTTCGGTCTTGGAAATGCCTTCCTTGATCGCCTTCGGAGCCGATTCCACGAGGGTCTTGGCTTCGGTCAGGCCGAGCTGCGTGATGGCGCGCACTTCCTTGATGACCTGGATCTTCTTGCCACCGTCGCCGGTCAGGATGACGTCGAATTCGGTCTTCTCTTCAACGGCTTCAGCAGCGGCGCCACCACCGGCGGGGGCGGCAACGGCCACAGCAGCAGCGGCGGAAACGCCCCATGCTTCTTCCAGAGCCTTGGCGAGGTCAGCGGCTTCCAGAACGGTCAGCTTCGAAAGTTCTGCAACGAGATTGGCGATATCGGCCATGATGTTTCACTCCATGAATGTTGAAACCGGGGTCAGAACTATCCCTGCGCCCGGAAAATCGATTGAAAACAACTCTTCGCTTGTCGCGATCTCCGAGTCGCCGGATGAAACCATCCGGCTCGGGATCGCTTAAGCCGCGTCCTTCTCGGCATAGGCGCTGAACACGCGCGCCAGCTTGGCCGCCGGAGCGGTTGCGAGCTGGGCGAGCTTGGTCGCCGGTGCCTGGATAAGGCCGATAAGCTTTGCGCGCAGTTCGTCGAGCGAGGGCAGCGTGGCCAGAGCCAGGATGCCTTCCGCGTTCAGAACCTGGCTGCCAATGGCACCACCGACGATTTCGATCTTGTCGGTGGTCTTGGCGAACTCCACGATGGCCTTGGCGGCCGCGACCGGATCCACCGACGAGGCGATGGCGGTCGGCCCGGTGAACAGATCACCGAGCGCTTCGTAGGAGGTGCCCTTGACGGCAAGCTTGGCAAGAGAGTTCTTCGCCACCTTGTAGGTGGCGCCCGCCTCGCGGATCTTCCCGCGCAGAACGGAGGACTGGGCCACCGTCATGCCGAGGTTGCGGGTGATCACCACCACGCCGACCTCTTGGAAGTTCGAGTTGAGGGATACGATCGCGTCGGCTTTTTGCGAACGATCCATGCCTTACTCCTTCAGATATGGCCGCCTGCGGAAATGATCCCGCGTGCGGCCGGCTACGTTTGTCCGCGCCGAACACCCGCAAGGGCACCCGGCTTGGGCGAAGTCCGTATCAGGGGAGAAGGGGAGTGCATCACCGGCATGGCGGCAAAGCGAAAAGGCGCCCCACCCAATATCCGGACACCGCATAAAGCGAGGGGCCGATGGGCGAAGGACCGATAAATCCTCATGTCCCCGTCTTGGCTGGGTATTAAGCGGGCACCCGAAGGATAGCCGCACCAACTGTCTCGGACGGTCGATACCGCCGCATGCCCCGGTTAGGCCGGCGCCTGTGGTGGATCGGGGGCGGCCATTCGCAGCAAACGCGCCAAGAGTCAAGGATCGCCGAACGGAGCATCGGGCCGCGCGCCGGGGGCTGTGCCGCACGCCGGCGCCGGCCCCACGTATAAGTCCGCAGCGCTCCGCCTTGCCGCGCTTAACCCTGCCCGGGCTAGGCTGGCGCGCCCCTGGCGGGGGCAGACGCGCCGTCGGCAGGCGCGGGAAAGGCAAGCCATGGTCAACCCGGCGATCAACCCGGCACATCCCGCCCCGTTCCGCTCTGATGCGGCGGCCGCCCGCCTGCTCGACCGCGCGGAACAGGTGCTGGTGCTCCTGCTGTGGTCGGCGCTGGTGGCGCGGGTGCTGGCCTCCAGCAACGGCCATGCCTGGATGGCGGCCGCATCCGAGGCGGCGGTGCTGGTGCTGGTGCTGGTGCGGCGCCCGGGGCAGGCTATCTCGCGCCGGGCGGGAGACTGGATGATGGCGCTGGCGGCCACCATCGCCCCGCTGCTGATCATGCCCGGGCCGGATCTCCTGCCCCGCCTCGTGCCCTTGGCCGAGGTGCTGGTGGTTACCGGCAATGTGCTGCAACTGGCGGCCAAATGCGCCCTGCGCCGCAGCTTTGGCATAGCGCCGGCCCATCGTGGGCTGAAGACCGGCGGGCCCTATGGGCTGGTGCGTCACCCGATGTACGCGGGTTATCTGCTGGTGCACATCGGCATATTGATGCTGATGCCCTCGCTGCTCAACGCGGCGATCTATGCGATCGGCTGGGTCGCGCAATTGCACCGCATTGCCGCCGAAGAAGCATTGCTGCGCGAGGACGAGGCCTATCGCGCCTATTGCGCGAGGGTGCGTTGGCGGCTGGTGCCGGGGGTGTTTTGAAGAAGGCGGGAAGAGGTGGGTGAAGTCCTGAGGGTGGCGTATAATGTGCCGGTTTCCCAGTGGAAACCGGTTGGCACCCCAAACCCCGGGAACCTCTCCCGGCGATAGTTTGCGCTCATCCCAGTCGGCTCCTCACCCGACGCGGCTTTGCATAGCTTGAGGCGCTGTGGCCTCGCGCCACGACTGAACCGAAACGCGACGCCGACAGGGAAGGGGGGGCAGGGGCGAGCCCCGGCAAATCCATCTCTCTTCCTTTTAAGGCGGTGGCGCAGGCAATTGACAAAACCACCCCCGGCGCCTACCAGCACGCCATCGGCACGCCGCTTCGAGCAAGGCTGACCCAGCGCGGGGGTCGGCTCACGAAAGGAAGCGGCGGCTTTCATCTGACGCGGCAGGCTGCGGGCAGTGGATTTCCTCAAGGGGTGATTCGCGCGCCAAGCGGCCTTTTTCGCGTCTTATGGCCAGTTATTTTCTGGTGATTTCAGCCCGCTCGTGGATTCTCAGGCCCGGCCGGTATTCCGGCCATAATTTACACAGATGCCCGGCATTCGGTCACAGCAGCAAAGAGGCACACCCCTCCCATGGCAAGCAAGCCCAACTCTCCCGTCCTGCGGGCAGAACGCGCATCGGCGAAAAAGCGCATCCGCAAGATCTTCGGCGACATTCACGAAGTGGTGCAGATGCCCAACCTCATCGAGGTGCAGCGCGAGAGCTATGAGCAGTTCCTGCGGTCGAACCCGGCGATCGGTTATATTTCGGGCCTGGAAAAGACGCTGCGCTCGGTGTTCCCGATCCGCGATTTCGCCGGCACCAGCGAACTGGACTTCGTCCACTACGAGCTGGAAGACCCCAAGTATGACGTGACTGAGTGCCGTCAGCGGGGCATCACCTATGCCGCGCCGATGAAGGTGACGCTGCGCCTGATCGTCTTCGAGGTGGACGCCGAGACCGAGACCCGCTCCGTGCTCGATATCAAGGAGCAGGACGTCTACATGGGCGACATGCCGCTGATGACCGGGAACGGCACGTTCGTGGTCAACGGCACCGAGCGGGTTTCCGTATCCGGATCCACCTC
>CAIXXP010000058.1 GCA_903923465.1 uncultured Sphingomonadales bacterium
TCGAGGCGGTCGCGGATCATGCGGCTGGTGACCTTGGTGCCTTCGCGGCCGGCCATGGGGCTGTCGTTCACCGAGAAGCGCATCGACAGGGTGGGCGGATCGATCGGCTGGGCCTGGATGGGCACGGTGACCGAGATGTCGCAGATGGTGTTCGCCACGGTGGCCACGGAAAGCCCGGCGATGGAGATGATGTCGCCGGCCTGGGCTTCCTCGACGGGGACGCGCTCCAGCCCGCGATAGGCCATGATCTTCGAGGCGCGGCCGGTTTCGATGATCTTGCCATCCATGTCGAGCGCGTGGATCGCCTGATTGACCTTCACCGAGCCCGAGGTGACGCGGCCGGTGAGGACGCGGCCGAGGAAGTTGTCGCGATCGAGCAGGGTGACGAGGAAGGTGAAGGGGGCGTCGAGGTCGAGGGCTGGCGGCGGCACGTGGCTGACGATGGTCTCGAACATCGGCTGGAGCGTGCCCGAGCGGGCGTGCATGTCGTCGCTGGCGTAACCGTTGCGGCCCGAGGCGTAGAGCACGGGGAAATCGAGCTGTTCGTCCGACGCTTCGAGGGAGACGAAGAGGTCGAACACCTCGTCGAGCACTTCCTGGATGCGCTCATCGGGGCGGTCTACCTTGTTGACCACGACGATGGGCTTCAGGCCGAGGGCGAGGGCCTTGCCGGTGACGAACTTCGTTTGCGGCATCGCGCCTTCGGAGCTGTCGACCAGCAGGATGACGCCATCGACCATCGACAGGATGCGCTCCACCTCGCCGCCGAAATCGGCGTGGCCGGGGGTGTCGACGATGTTGATGCGGATGGTTTCGCTGCCGTCGGGGCGGGTCCATTCCACCGAGGTGGGCTTGGCGAGAATGGTGATGCCGCGCTCTTTTTCGAGGTCGTTGCTGTCCATCGCGCGCTCTTCGATGCGCTGGTTGTCGCGGAAGGTGCCGGACTGGCGGAACAGCTGGTCCACCAGCGTGGTCTTGCCGTGGTCGACGTGGGCGATGATGGCGATGTTGCGCAGGGCAAGTTTGGCGGCGGACATGTGGGACGCTCTCTTGAACTTTGAGGGGTGCGGCTGGCCGTGTGGCTAGTCGCGCCGGATTTCAAACGGGTGACAGTGATGGAAGCGGGCGCTGACTGGCGGGGGACAGGATGGGGCGTTTTGGGCACGCGCCAACACTCTCGCCCCGACAGGGTGCGCTGCAACAATTGCGCGGCCCGTAGACCATGAGGCGCCAGAGGGCAAGGGTGTGGGCAAGGGTGGGGGCTGGGGTGTGGGCTGGGCTGGGCTGGGGGCTGGGGTGTGGGCTGGAGTGGGAGTGGGGGTGGGGTGGTTCGGCATTTGGCGCGGGCGTGCGTTGCCGGTTCTGGCGGGCGGGCCGGGGGGCTGGTAGAAGGGGGGATGTTGCAAATGACCTGTCTGTGCGGCCGAGTCCGCCTTCGTGTGGCCAAGCGGCCCGAGTTTATCCACGCGTGCAATTGTACGCTGTGCGCCAAGGCGGGCGCGCGGTGGGGCTATTTCCATCCGTCCGAGGTGGAGATTGCCGGGGAGACGCGCGGCTATTGCCGGGAGGACAAGGCGGATCCGGCGGCGGAGGTGCATTTTTGCGGACGCTGCGGGACGACGACGCATTTCACCCTGACGCCGAGCGCCGTGGCGAAATTCGGCGATGTGCAGGGGGGGTGAACATGGCGCTGGCGGATGAGGGCGAGCTGGCCGGCGTGGAGCTGCGGTTTCCGGATGGGCGGGCGTGGTCGGGCGGGGCGGCGTTTGGCTATGTGCGGGCGGCGGAGGTGATTGGCGGGGGCGCGGGGGACTAGAGGCGGACCTTCCGCTTGCCGGGTGGGGCGGTGGTTGGGTAGGCTTCCCGCGCTCAGCATTGACGCATTCAGGGGCGCGGGCTCAGGGGCGCGGGTGGGTGAGGTTTTTTGGGGGTTGAGGGAGGCGGTATGTCGCGTGGGAAGGATGCGGGGTTGCGCAGGCAGTTGGTGGCGGCGCGGGCGGATATTGTTGCGCAATTGAACCAGCTTTATGAGCGGGCTGGTCGCACCAGGTCTATCCGCTGGGATGGCGGTTCTCCGGGTTATGGCTCGGTGATTGCCGAGCTGGAGGGGGAGTTGCGGGACATTGATGCCTTGCTGGGGCCGGAGGGCGGGGCTGAGGGCTGAGGGCTGAGGGCGTCAGGCCATCTCGCGTAAATCGCGTTTGAGGAGTTTGCCGCTGGCGTTGCGGGGGAGGCTGGCGACGAGGACGATGCGTTTGGGGGCCTTGAAGGGGGAGAGGTGGGCGCGGCCGTGGGCGAGGAGGTCGGCTTCCGATGCGGTGGCGGCGCCATCCGCAGTTGGGCGCAGGGCGATGAAGGCGGTGACGGCTTCGATCCAGATGGGGTCTGGCAGGCCGACGACGGCGACTTCGGCCACCGAGGGGTGGAGATACATCGCCTCCTCGACCTCGCGGGAGGAGACGTTTTCGCCGCCGGTCTTGATCATGTCCTTCTTGCGGTCGACGATGGTGAGGTAGCCTTCGGCATCGATGGTGGCGAGGTCGCCGCTGTGGAACCAGCCGCCTTCGAAGGCCTGGGCGGTGCGCTCGGGATCGCGCCAGTAGCCGAGCATGAGGTGCGGGGATTGGTGGACGACTTCGCCGATCTCGCCGCCCTCGCCGTTTATACTTGCTTTGACGTCGTTCATGTCCTCGTCGACGACTCTCGTGGTGACGTGGAGGACGGCGCGGCCGCAGGAGGCGGGGCGCTCGGCGTGCTCGTGCGGGTAGAGGACGGTGGCGACGGGAGCGATTTCCGTCTGGCCGTAGAAGTTCCACAGGCGCAGGTGCGGCAGGCGGGCCATGAGCTCGTGGAGCACCGGGACGGGCATGATCGAGGCGCCGTAGAAGCCTTGCGCGAGGGCCGAGAGGTCCGTGGTGTCGAAGGCGGGGCAGCGCAGCAGGCTAATCCATACCGTGGGCGGAAAGAACGCCATCGCGACGCGGTGGGTGGCCAGCAGCGCGAGAATGTTTTCCGGCGCGGGGTTGGCGGTGATGACGTTGCAGGCGCCCATCAACAGGCCCGGGCCGAGGAAGCCATCGAGCTGGGCGCAGTGGAACAGCGGCATGGCGTGCAGCACCGTGGGGCCCTGGCGCCATTCGGCATCGATGACGCAGCTGTGATATTCCCAGAGCACAGCGCCGTGGGTGAGCATGGCCCCTTTCGGGCGGCTTTCCGTGCCGGAGGTGTAGATGATCTGGAGGAGGGTGTCGGCGTCGGTGGTGTCTTCGGGGGCGGGGGCCGTTTCGGGGGCGAGGAGGGTTTCGTAGGAGGGGAGGCCCGCCGGTGCGGGGGTTTGTTCGCCGGGGAGGCCGTAGGTGGCCTCGATGGTGGTGTTTGGGGTGGTTTCGGGGGTGAGGGCTTCGGGGGTGAGGGCTTCGCGGGCGGTGGGGGCGCTGCCGGCGTCGACGAAGAGCAGGCGGGCGCCGCTGTGGTCGAGGATGTAGCGGACATCGGCGGCGTTGAGCATGAAGTTCACCGGCACCAGCACCGCGCCGATGCGGGCGGCGGCAAAGCGCAGGGCGACGAAGGCGGCGCTGTTGCGGGCGAGGATGGCGATGCGGTCGCCCATCTGGATGCCCGGGCCATGCGGTTTGGGGGTGGCGAGGCCGAGGGCGAGGCGGTCGGCCAGACGGTCGAGTTCGGCGTAGCTCCAGCGGGTGGCGCCGCACAGGATCGCGGGCTTTTCGCCATGGCGCAGGGCCGAGCGGCGCAGCATGGTGGACAGGGACTGGCGGCGCATGGGACCTCTCTGATTCTCTGGCGTTTTTGCGCCTTGGGACGCGTGCTAGCATGGGGGGGCCGGCGCGTCACGGGGCGGGCGTTTTTCGCGCCGGGGTGGTGCACAAGCTGCGCTTGCTTTGGCGGGTGCTTTGTGGTGGGTATGCGCCCGCGCTGGCGGCCCCGGATTGGCCGCCTGCCGGGGGGAATTCAGCAATGAGTCTGATTGGTTGGATGGTGCGGCCCTATCGGCGGTATGCCGAATTTGATGGGCGCTCGCGGCGGCGGGAATTCTGGGCATTCGTGGTGTTCTACTGGCTGGTGACGGCGGCGATTATCGGCGCCTTCGGGCGGCCGATGACGGTGCGCTGGCCGTTTGGCTATTCGTTCTCGCTGTGGCTGCCGCAGGGGTCTGTGGGGGGATGGGTGAGCGGGCTGTTCTGGGCGCTGAGCATCGTGCCGTTTCTGGCGCTGGGCGTGCGGCGGCTGCATGATGTCGACCGCTCCGGTTGGTGGCTGCTGGCGTGGTTCATGCCGATGTTCGGCTGGGCGGTGCTGCTGGTCTTTGCCTGCCTGGATGGATCGGTGGGGCGCAACCGCTATGGCACGGACCCCAAGGGGCGGATGACGGTGGATATGTATCGCTAGGGGTGTGGCGCGAAAATGGGAGGACGGGTTTTTCGCTTTGGCGATGCGACCGGCGAAGAATCTGCATCGCGCGAAAAAGTGGGGACCGGTTTTTTGCTTTGGCGATGCGACCGGCGAAGAATCTGTGTGGCGCGAAAATGGGAGGGCCGGTGTTTTGCTTTGGCGATGCGGGCACAAAGTGGCTGTGTGGGCAATTTGGCTGGGGCCGGGGTGCGAACGGCCGCTTTCCGCGTTTCCGGTGCTCACGACCCGCATGGTCGCCGCGCGCCGGTTCTCGGGCTCGAAGCGGACCGAAGGGCAAACCGCCATTCTCGCTGCGGCCTGAGCCAATTGCACCGCACCCCTGAAGGCTTTGCGCGCCGCGTGCTGTCGAGA
>CAIXXP010000059.1 GCA_903923465.1 uncultured Sphingomonadales bacterium
GCCGCGACATCGACGCCGCCTGCGGCCAACTAAAAACCGCCGCCGCCAAGATGAGCAGAGCCGAACTCGACAAGTTAGCAGAAGAAAAACAAGCTGCGTTAGGTTGAGGGGATAAGCCTGCGGCTCTAATGAAAGAATAGAGGATAGATGCGAGGGGGTTACCCCCTCGCGCTCCCATTCCTTCCTTAAGCCCTAGACGAGCGTTAATCGATTCGAACAAGAGTCAATGGTTTTTTTACTCTGTCCCTGGGCAAAAAATTTTTCACACATTCACTTTGACTCTTGCATGGGTCGAAAGTGCAGGAATTCCGGCGCGTCGCTGCGTTGTAGAACTATTTTGAGCTCGCTCAATACGACAAAGCGCAGAAAACCGCGCATTTACCCACTTGCGTGTCTGTCAGGATCGGGCACTATCCATAGTGGTTGGGCACAGGGGCCTCCCCTAGGTCTCCAACTATCCGTAACGGCAGTCCAAATGCCCTTGCGGGGGAACGGTGAGCCCACCGGCCTCAGAAACCCCTCTGCCCTTCCACAAGGCAAAGCGCGCGGCTCACCGTTCTCTCTTTAATGTGCCTTATGCCCCCACGGCCCGCAATCGAAAATATACACTAATAGTGTATGCCCGATCGGGCGCCGTACAGGGCGAACACCCCCCTTGACAAACAAACCAAATAGGTTCATACCCACACCCCAGCCGAACCCCCAAAGCGCGCGCAAGGGGCAAGGCTGAAAACCGGCCGGCGCTTTCAGGCTGGGCAGCGAAACCAACCCGCTCCCACCCGCCAACAGCGCGCGAACCACAGGCGACAAGCACCCCGCCCTTCACCCTCCGGCCAATCGCCCCCGGCGACCACCCGCAGGCAAAAGGCCCCGGGGTAAACGGGAAGAGAGCGGCACTCTGCAGGCCCGCCCCGCTCACCGCTCGTCGCCTACAGGGCCTTGATCGGGAAGTTCAGCCCCGCCCCTTACCCGGCCACCCGCCCAACGGCGGGGCCAAAAAGGGCGAGCAAACCAGAAAGCGCCGGCCACCCACGCCCCGCGCCCACGCAGGCCAAACCGCCGGTCCAGCCCCCGGCCGCCCCCACACACCGCAAAATCCAACAGCCCGCGCAACCAACCGCGCCGCAGGCCAAAACCCCAGCGCCTCACTCACCCCCGCGTCGGGTAAGTCTCGTAAGCCGCCACCGGCCACACAAAGTTGGTGTAAGTCATCGAAACGCTGAAATCCAACGCCACCACCTGATGCCACCACCCCACCGGCAGGAACAAACCCTCCCCCGGCTCCAGCGTCACATCCAGCAACCGAATATCCGCCAACTTCGGATACACACTCAAATCCAGCCCCGGATCGGTCAAATCCGGAATATCGCTGAACACCGCCACATTGTTATACAGCTTCCCGGTCTCGGCCGGCGAAGCCATGATCACCCGCTTGCGCCCCACCAGTTGCACCAGCAGGTTGTCGGTCAGATCATGGTGCAACGAGGTCAGGGTCCCCGCCGGCCCAATCCAGATCATCCCCGCGCATCCCCCGCCGCATGGTCCAAAATCCCCGGCACCGCGCCCAGATCCGCCGCCAGGGGCGCCAGCGCCGCGCCATTCGCGGCGGCATTGTAAGCGGTCAGATAAACATCATTCCCCACGGCCCCCGCCACCAGGTCGATAAACGCATCAAACGCCATCCGCCCCTGATGCTTGCCCTTCTCCATCTCGAACAGCCGGTTCCCCGTCCGCCCGGTCTGGCACTCTATCTCGGCCGAACCCACCTTCGCCTTCAGATACTCCGGCGTCCACCGCTCCAGCGCCGGCCAGTCCTCCACCGCCCCGCACAACACCGTCGGCCGCTGCGGCGCATAGAAATTCTCGAGAAAATCCTGCGGCTCCACCCCGCTCACCCGAAAAATCCCGCTCCCCCGGGGCGAGAGCGCCCGGTGCCGCTCCCCGGTCTCCAGAATCCACTCATATTTGGCGATCTTCCACGCCTCCAGACTCATCCCGGCCGCAGCCGCAACCGGCGCCGCAGCCGCCACCACCACCGCCGGCTTCACCGCCTCCAGATCCGGCATCGCGCCCAGCAATTCGGCATTGCCGAACTCCGGCGCCCGCAGCTTCGCCTGATGGTCCTTCACCGGGCAGGTCCCATCCGGCGCGAGGCCCCGATAATACAGCTTCTGCCACTGGTCGGCGGGCTTTTCGGGCGGATGCGCCGCCATCCTGGCCTGAAACGCATCCCGCGACGCCGACCACTGCTCAAACGCCGCCTTCAGCTCCGGCGCGTCCTCAATCGCATGATAGCGCGGCTCAAACGCATCCAGCTTGCCCCGCTCCACCGGGAAAATATGGGCAAACGGCTCGTTCTCCTCAAACCGCACCCGATGCCCCGGCCGCGTCAGCTTCCAGTTCATGGTAAAGCTATAGGGCGACCAGTCGGTCTCGATAATCCCGGCCAAAGGCGCCACCCCGTCCTTGGCGCCATTGGGCGGCCCGCTCACCCACAGGTTCCAGCCCGGCGGCGTGCGCAACAGGCCGGAGATATGAAAGGTGAACGTCCCCAGCCCGAACAGCGCGGCGGGCACATCCTGCGACGCGGGCACCGCGCCAGAGGCATCCTGGCCATCCATATACACCGTCACATCCTCGGGCGCCGGACCGCCATTCCACTCCACCTCGAAACCACAGGCGGTCAGAATGTCCCAGCCATGGCCATTGGCGATATTCAGCGGCAGGCAGCGATAGGGAAAAGCGTTGGGCGCGGCATCCATCCAGTCGCGCTGGGCGCTGGCGGGGCGAACACGCGGCTTCCAGCCGTCAAACACATACCACTTCAGTTCCATGTTCGCTCCGCAAGAAAGGGCACCGCACGACCATCCACGCCGACAAAAGAGTGATGCCGCGCTCGCCACCCAAAACAATGCGCCACATCAAATCCCGGCCCGCGTCACAACCTGCACTCTGGCCGACACTCTGGCCCACACTCTGGCCCACACAACTGGCCCGCCGCCCGCCAATTTCCCACAAGCGCCCCCCCGTGGCCACCCCAAAATCCCCGGCCCACAGCCGCGCCCAAACCCCGCTTCGCCCGGCCTTGCTTGCCCTGCCCCCCGTCCTGTGCTTTCACCCGGCGATGAGCGAACCCGCCACCCCCTCTCCCCCCGCCGCCCATTCCGGCCTCCCCGCCGTCCTCATCACCGGCGGGGCCAAGCGCATCGGCGCAGAGATCGCCCGCGCCTATGCCGCCGCCGGCTGGCACGTGGTCATCCACTATGGCCAAAGCCGCGACGCCGCCGAGGCCCTCGCCGCCACGCTCCCCTCCGCCCAATGCGTCGCCTGCGACCTGATGGATGGCAACGCGGCAGTGGCCATGGTGCAAACCCTCGCCGCGACGCTGCCCAACTGGCGCGTGCTGGTCAACAGCGCGGCGGTGTTCCGCTTCGATTCCGCCCGCGCCATCGATCCGGCGGTGTTCAGCGAGGCCATCACCGTCAACGCCGAAACCCCCACCCGCATGGCGCAGGCCTTCCTCACGCTTCCCGCGAATGGGGGGGGCGCAGCTCCCGAAGCCCCCACGCCAGAAGGTCCCACCGCATCAGGCAGGCGCGTCATCGCCATCCTCGACATGAAGCTGAACAACCCCAACCCCGATTTCTTCAGCTACACCATGAGCAAACACGCCCTCGCCGCCACGGTCAAAACCCTCACCATGGGCCTCGCCCGCCCGGCCGACCGCGTCTACGGCCTCGCCCCCGGCGCCCTGCTCCCCAGCTTCGACCAGCGCGAGGAGGAGCACGAAACCTCCGGCCGCATGAACCTGCTGCACCGCCTCACCACCCCCACCGAACTCGCCGAGGCCGCCCTGTTCCTCAGCCACGGCTGGCTGGCCAGCGGCGAGACCCTGTTCATCGATTCCGGCCAGCACCTCCTCGCCCAGCCGCGCGACGTGCTCTATCTGGCCCGCGCCGAATGAGCGCCCTCCTGCCCCACCTCGTCCCCCACCTGATCCCCCACCTCGTCATCGCCGCCACCAGCGCCGGCGCCGTCGCCCTCGCCGAAGTGGGCGACAAGACCATGCTGCTCGCCATCGTGCTGGCCAGCCGCTTCCGCCAGCCCTGGCGCATCGTCGCCGGCATCTTCTGCGCCACCGTGGCGAACCACCTGATGGCCGCCTATGTCGGCAGCACGGTCGCCGGCCTGCTCACCGCCCGCCCCTTCCGCCTCGCCGTCGGCGCCGGCTTCATCGCCATGGCCATCTGGACCCTCATCCCCGACAAGCTCGACGACGCCGACGCCCCGAAACCCGCCGGCAAGCATGGCGCCTTCCTCACCACCATGGTCAGCTTCTTCCTCGTCGAAATGGGCGATAAAACCCAGATCGCCACCATCGCCCTGGCCGCCCGCTTCCACGACATCGCCTCGGTCGCCGCCGGCACCACCCTCGGCATGATGCTCGCCGACGCCCCCGCCGTGTTCCTCGGCGAAGCCCTCATCCGCCACATCTCCCTGCGCGCCGCCCGCCTCTGCGCGGCCGTGCTCTTCGCCGGCCTCGGGGTGTGGCAACTGGTGGCGATTCTCGGTTAGGAAAAGGCAGGTCAGGGAAAGGGGAAAGGCGGGAAAAGAGGAAGTCTTGGGGCCTCAGGCCCCAAACCCCATTACTGTCAGCCTCGGCGCCCACCCCGCCACCCGGCGCCCGCCGCGCAGCGGCCTTAATGTTGGTCGCATCGTTTAACGCAAAAACCGGTCCCCACTTTTTCGCACGATGCTCCGGAACGTTGGTCGCATCGTTTAACGCAAAAACCGTCCTCACTTTCGCACGATATTCCGGAAAGCCTGCGGCGCGGCGAGTTCCTGCCCCGCCGCCGCCCCCCACCACCACCTCTCGCCGGAAGACGTAAAGGGGTGCAGGGGA
>CAIXXP010000060.1 GCA_903923465.1 uncultured Sphingomonadales bacterium
CTGCGGCATGCGGGCGTGAGCGCGGAGATGGTGAATGCCGGGCCGGCGGATCTGCTGCCGGCGTTGATTCGTGGCGACATCGATGCCGCGGCGATGTTTCCCACCTTCTTTGATGCGTCGAAGATCGCGCTGGGGCCGGCCTATCGGGAGCTGATGACGGCGGACTACACGCTGCACAACGTGATCGCTGCCTCGGCAGCGGCGACAGGAAATGTCGCGATGCAGACAGCATTTTTGAAGGCGCTGCTGAAGGCCGACGATGTCGCGGCAGCCGATCCGGCAGCCACGAAGGATGCCGTGCTGGCTGGCATGAAAGGCAATATGAAGCCGTCAGCGATGGAGATGATCTGGCCGGATCTGGTGATTCGTACCGAGCTGCGCCGCGATCTGCTGGCGTTGATCGCGGATGAGGGGGCGTGGATGGTCAAGCGGGGCATGGTGAAGGCCGCCGCGCCGAGTGAGGCGACGTTCCGGCCCTATCTGGCCGATGGCGCGTTGAAGGCGATCGCGCCTGGGTCTGTTGATCTGCCCTAGCCAGGTCCTGGTTGCCGCGCTGCGTGACGCATTCACCTGCCCCACAGGTTCCAGAATTTGCGAGCTGGCGGCTGCTTGTTTGGGAGGTTGCGGAGGAACATGCTGAAGGAGGTCCAGACCATGCCGTCACGTTGCAGTGTGATGTGGGGGCTTCGGCTGACATGCTGGGAGCGTGCGAGATCGACCGGGTAGTCTGTCAGCGATTGTGAGATGCGCAGGTCGGGCGCGCCGCCCACGAGTTCGAGCCCGGGGTGTGCGAGGAAGATCTCGTTGATCTCCTCCCAGGTGAAATATTCGGCGTGGGCGTGATCGGTGAGAATGAGTTCGGTGATGATGCACACAATGCCGCCAGGCTTGGTGACGCGACGCATTTCCTCGAGCGTGGCGCGCTGGACATCGCGCGTGCCGAAATGTTCAATCGAGGACAGACAAAACGCGAAATCGAAGGTATCGGCGGGAAAGTCGAGCATGTCGCCGGACATGCGATAGACCTCGAGCCGCTCCTTTGGGTAGGGGTAGGGGGCGAATTGGGAGGGGTCGTCCAGCATCAGCGGCGTGCCCTCATTGTCCGGAAACTCGTAGAGATCGGTTGCGACCATGCGCCTGATGAGGCGGCTGAAATGGTAGAGCGGCGGTTCGGTTCCGGCGCCGATCGCGATGGCGGCGGCATCGGGGGTGACGACACCGAGCTGCTCCAGGCCGAGCATGCACATGGCATATTCCCAGGCCTTGCGGTGGATCACGACAGGCTGGGTCAGGGAGCGCAGCGCCAGGTCGAGGGGGCCGACGGGCTCCCAGTCGGAATAGTCGGGCATTTTGTTGAGCGATGAGCGATCGGCCTCACGCATCTGCGAGTCCGGCAATGGTTGAAAGATCGGCCGGATGGGCGAGGTGTCGGTCATTTTTGTTCACTCCTTCTTGCCGGCGAGCTTACCGCGATCCGGGTGGCAGACCAGTGTGGGGTGCGGGCGCGGGCGGCATACGCGGACGAGGTTACGTGAGTGGTGGCATAGCAACTGGCGCTGGAGATGGCGCGACAGGGCGTCGCCAAGGCAGAACAGGCTGCACGGATGCGGACAAGCCGGGCGCAGTTGGATCGCATTCTGAGGGCGGAGGGGAATGTGATGGCGCAGATGCCGCAGCCGGCGGCGGCGTTGGTTGGGCGGGAGGTGGCTTGATTGGGTATTTCGGCGCATGCGGCCTATGCAGCTGAAAATCTATTGATGGGTAGCGCTTCGCTCAC
>CAIXXP010000061.1 GCA_903923465.1 uncultured Sphingomonadales bacterium
AACCCTCGATCATCACCGTACACGCCGCCGGGGGCCGCGCGATGATGGAGGACGCCAAGGCGGCGGCGGGCGAGCATACCCGCGTGGTTGCCGTCACCGTGCTCACCAGCCTGGATGGCGACGATCTGGCCAGCGTCGGGGTGAATTGCTCCGCCCACGACCAGGCCCTGCGCCTGGCCGATCTGGCCCATAGCGCCGGGCTCGATGGCATCGTCTGCTCCGGCCACGAGGTGGCGGCGGTGCGCAGCCAGTGGAAGGACGGCTTCTTCGTCGTGCCCGGCCTGCGCCCGGGCGACCCCCACGCCAAGCACGCCGACCAGAAGCGCATCGTCACCCCCCGCACCGCGCTCGACGCCGGCGCCAGCGTGCTCGTCGTCGGCCGCCCGATCAGCCGTGCCGAGGACCCGCTGGAGGCCGCCCGCGCCATCGAGGCCACGCTCTAGCGCCCGTTCATTCTGGCGCAATAGGCGGGCGGATAAGGCCATTCCAGCCATCGGGATCACCCCGCCAAGGAGAGCTGACGCCATGACCACCCCGCGCCAAAACAGGATTTCCGCTCTTCTCGCGCCGCTGCTGCTGATCGCCACCCCCGCACTCGCGGACGCCCCGCCACCCCCGGCCGCGCAGTTCCTCGTGCCCACCCTCACCCTCACGGCAGAGGGGCGCTCAACCCGCGTGCCAGACCTTGCCGCCTTCACCGCCGGGGTCAGCACCACCGGCACCACCGCCGCCGAGGCCCTCTCCGCCAACGCCGCCGCCATGACCCGCGTGATCGCCACGCTGAAGGGCGCCGCCATCGAGCCGCGCGACATCCAGACCAGCAGCATCTCGCTCAACCCGGTGTTCGAGCAGCGCCCATTCAATCAGGCCGACAGCTCGCCGCCGCGAATCGTCGGCTATCAGGCCGGAAACTCGGTCTCGATCCGCGCCCGCCAGCCCGGCAGCTTCGGCAAGGTGATCGACACGCTGGTCGCCGCCGGCGCCAACAACATCAATGGACCCAATTTCGCACTCGACAAGCCCGAGGCCGCGCAGGACGAAGCCCGCCGCGATGCCGTCGCCAAGGCCCGCGCCCGCGCGGACCTTTACGCCGCCGCCGCCGGGCTGAAGGTCGCCCGCATCCTGTCGATCACCGAGGGCGGGCAGAACGATGGCCCCATCGCGCGGCCCTTCGCCCCGCTGATGATGGCCCGCATGGACAAGGCCCCCACCCCGGTGGAGCTCGGCATGCAGGATGTGACCGCGCAGGTGACGATCCGGTTCGAGTTGAGCGGGCAGGAGGGGATAAGGGAAAGGTGCGAGGGACTCGTCCCTCGCGCTCCCTTTCCCTGTCGTTGTCGCGCCAAGGGTTCACCCATAGCGCAGCGTCGCCGCGCCGCGGGCGATTAAGGCCGCTTCGCAGCAGAGCGCAGGGTCGCGGGCGATGCACTGAGCAGGACAGTATTGGGAGCGCGTGGGCCATTCGATTTGCATTGGCAAATCGGCACATCAGACTCCACCCTCGCACCTTCCCCTTCCCCTATCCTGCCGCTAAAGCCCCCTTATGCCCACCCCCGCCATCAAGATCTGCGGCCTGACCACCGCCCCCGCGCTGGAGGCAACCATCGCCGCCCGCGCCACCCACGCCGGTTTCGTGTTTTTCGCCAAAAGCCCGCGCAACCTGCCGCTGGCCGACGCCCCGGCGCTGGCCGAGCGCGCGCGGGGCCGCATCCAGCGCGTCGGCCTGTTCGTCGATGCCGATGATGCCGCCATCGCCGAGGCCATCACCGCCGCCGAGCTGGATGCGCTGCAACTGCATGGCGAGGAGAGCCCCCAGCGCGCGGGCCAATTGCGTGCCCAGTTCGCCCTGCCGGTGTGGAAAGCCATCCCCGTGGCCAGCGCTGGGGACATCGCCCGCGCCAATGCCTATGCCGGGGCCGTGGATCTCATCCTGTTCGACGCCAAGACGCCCAAGGGCACGCTGCCCGGCGGCATGGGGCTGGCGTTCGACTGGACGCTGCTCTCGGGATGGAAGGGCGCGGCCGGTTTTCCGCAAGGCTGGGGGCTTGCGGGCGGCCTAAACCCTGAAAATGTGGCGCAGGCGGCCCGGACTACCGGGGCCCCGCTGCTCGATTGCTCGTCGGGCGTGGAAAGGGCCCCCGGCGTGAAGGATGCGGCGCTCATCGCCCGCTTTTGCGAAGCGGCCCGGGCGGCGGAGTAGGCGAGCCCACTCTGCCACCCGGGCGCCATTTACCCGTCAGATCCGGCGTTCATCGCCGCGTCAGAAGTGGACACCCACGCCCACGGTGGCGGCATTGGCATCGCGCGCGCCGTCTTCCGTGAAGTAGTGGCGATATTCGACCTTGGTGAAGGCCCTGCCATAATCATGCTCCAGCCCGCCGCCGACATGGGTGGCATTGGGGCCCGAGCCATAGGTATAGCCGGCCAGCGCATAGAGCTTGTTGTTGGGCGAAACATGCGCACCAGCCCGGAAGGTGGTGCCAAACTTCGCGTCGTGGTTGCTGGCGAGAACCTTGTCGACCGACTCTTCAAGGCCGACAAAGGTGCCACCACCCGTGTGAACGTCATAGCCCACAGCCGCGCCCACGGTGCCGTTGGCCTGGCGGCCATCGTTCCAGCCCACGCCGCCATGCACATCCACCCGCGCGCCGTCGGCGAGAGCCGGAGCCGCGCCAGCCACTATCGCGATGGCGGCGGCCAGCGGAACAAGAAGCTTGACCATAATAAATCTCCTGATTGTTTCAGCCATATTTCGGCTGCCCATCAGCTACCGCCTGCGCACTGACGGGCTTCTGAATGGGTGCTTCAGGCAGGGGCAAGGTTTGTCGCAACAGCAAGGCAGCGCCGCCGCAATTGCGCCGCAATGCCGCCGCAATTGCCCACCTCGCCTCTGGACTTGGGCGCTCCGCTCTGCCAAGCGCTGCGCGCATGACCGCACCCGCTCCCAACTCCTTCCGCACGCAGCCAGACGCCAACGGCCATTTCGGCCAGTTCGGCGGGCGCTATGTCTCTGAAACGCTTATGCCGCTCATTCTGGAGCTTGAGCGCGAGTATACCCGCGCCAAGGCAGACCCCGCCTTTGCCGCCGAGTTCGAGGATCTGCTCGAGCATTACGTCGGCCGCCCGAGCCCGCTGTACTACGCCCCGCGCCTCACCGAGGCGCTGCGCCAGAGTGCCGCTGAAGGGTTGGGCGCCCAGGTGTGGTTCAAGCGCGACGAGCTGAACCATACCGGCGCGCACAAGATCAACAACTGCATCGGCCAGATCCTGCTGGCCATGCGCATGGGCAAGACGCGCATCATCGCGGAAACCGGCGCCGGCCAGCATGGCGTCGCCACCGCCACGGTCTGCGCGCGCTTCGGCCTGCCTTGCGTCATCTACATGGGGGCCAAGGATGTCGAGCGGCAGCAGCCCAACGTCTTCCGCATGAAGCTGCTGGGCGCCGAGGTCATCCCCGTCACCAGCGGCGCCAACACGCTGAAGGATGCGATGAACGAGGCCCTGCGCGACTGGGTGGCCAATATTCACGACACTTTCTACATCATCGGCACCGCCGCCGGCCCGCACCCCTATCCCGAACTGGTCCGCGATTTTCAGAGCGTGATCGGCAAGGAAGCCCGCGCCCAGTTGCTCAGCCGCACCGGGCGCCTGCCCGACCTGCTGGTGGCGGCCATCGGCGGCGGCAGCAACGCCATCGGCCTGTTCCACCCGTTCCTCGATGACCCCAGCGTGAAAATGCTGGGCGTGGAAGCGGCCGGCCATGGGCTGGACAAGGAGCATGCCGCGTCTCTGGCAGGCGGGCGGCCCGGCATCCTCCATGGCAACAAGACCTATCTGTTGCAGGACGAGGACGGCCAGATCACCGAGGCCCACTCGATCAGCGCCGGGCTGGATTACCCCGGCATCGGCCCGGAGCATAGCTGGCTGCGCGATGTCGGCCGCGTCGATTACACCTCCGTGACGGACACCGAAGCACTCGACGCCTTCCAGCTGCTCTGCCGCACCGAAGGCATCATCCCCGCGCTGGAGCCCTCCCACGCGATTGCCGCCGTGGCGAAGGTGGCCCCCACCATGCCGCGCGATGCCATCATCCTCGCCAACCTGTGCGGTCGCGGCGACAAGGACATCTTCACCGTTGCCGACGCGCTGGGGGCCAAGCTGTGACCCGCCTCTCCCCAAATCGCCGCCTCTTCCCAAATCGACTGTCTGCCGCCTTCGCCAGGGAGGTCAATGGAGTTCCTCGGCCCGCCCTCATCACCTTCATCACCGCCGGCGACCCCACCGCCGCCGCCACCCCGGCCATCCTGGATGCGCTGGTGGAAGGGGGCGCCGATATCGTTGAACTCGGCATGCCCTTCACCGACCCGATGGCCGATGGCCCGGCGATTCAGGCGGCCAATCTGCGCTCCTTGGCATCCGGCACCACCACCGCCGCCATTTTCGCTCTCGCCAGGGGCTTCCGCGAGCGCCACCCCGAGACCCCGCTGGTCCTGATGGGCTATGCCAACCCGATGACGACGCGGGGGCCCGAGTGGTTCGCGCAAGAGTGCCACAAGGCCGGCGTCGATGGCGTCATCTGCGTCGACATTCCGCCCGAGGAAGACGCCGACCTCGGCCCCGCGCTGCGCGCCGTGGGTGTCAGCCTCATCCGCCTCGCCACCCCCACCACCGATGCCGCCCGCCTGCCCGCCGTGCTGGAGGGCTCCTCGGGCTTCCTCTATTACGTCTCGGTCGCGGGCATCACCGGCAAGCAGCAGGCGCAGGTCGCCAGCGTCGAGGAAGCCGTCGCCCGGCTAAAGGCCTCCAGCACCATCCCGGTGGCCGTGGGCTTTGGCGTGCGCACGCCGGAACAGGCCGCCGCCATTGCCGCCGCCGGCGCCGATGGTGTCGTCGTCGGCTCCGCGCTGGTGGATCTGGTGGCCCAGCATGGTGCCGCCGCGCCCGTTGCCATCCGCGATCTCACCCGCGCCCTTGCCGAAGCCGTGCATTCTGCGCGATAAGGCCCAAGCATCTGGCCGCGCCACCAACGGCGCTTCCAAAAGGATCATTCGATGAGCTGGCTAACCCGCGTCCGCAACACCCTCACCTCGCGCACCAAGCGCGAGACCGGCCCGGACAATCTGTGGGTCAAGTGCCCCGCCTGCAGCGAAATGCTGTTCACCAGCGATTATGAGGCCAACCTCTCGGTCTGCCCGCAATGTGGCCACCACGGCCGGGTGAAAACCGATGCGCGCCTGGCCCAGCTGCTGGACCCCGGCTTCGAGATCCTGCCCAGCCCCAAGGTCAAGGAAGACCCGCTCAAGTTCCGCGACCAGAAGCGCTATCCTGACCGCCTGAAGGCCGCCCGCGCCGCCAACCCCCACCCCGATGCCTTCACCAACGCGCTGGGCCGCATTGAGGGCAACAAGGTCGTGGTCGGCGTGCAGGATTTCGCCTTCATGGGCGGCTCGATGGGCATGGCGGTGGGCGCCGCCTTCGTTGAAGGGGCCAAGCGCGCGGTGAAGGAACGCGCGGCCTTTGTCGTCGTCACCGCCGCCGGCGGCGCGCGCATGCAGGAGGGTATCCTCAGCCTGATGCAGATGCCCAAGGCCACCGTTGCCGTGCGGATGCTGCGCGCGGCGGGCCTGCCTTATATCGTCGTCCTCACCGACCCCACCACCGGCGGCGTCACGGCCAGCTATGCCATGCTGGGCGACATCCACATCGCCGAGCCCGGCGCACTGATCGGCTTTGCCGGCCAGCGGGTGATCAAGGACACAATCCGCGAGAAACTGCCCGAGGGATTCCAGCGGGCCGAATATCTCTATGACCACGGCATGGTCGACATGGTGGTGCCGCGCGGCGAATTGCGCGCCACGCTGGCGCTGGTGCTGGGATACCTGTCGCCGGCGAAGGCGGCCTGATCGCCATTCCCCCTGTCGCCGCGCCAGCGCCAACCTTGCGGGATTTCGCCACCTCGGAGCACCCGGGCGTGGCCGCGCAACTGGCGCGGCTTGGCGCGCTGAGCCTGCCGCAGGGCCGTTTCGGGCTGGAGACGATAACGGAACTGCTCTCCCGCCTCGGCGACCCGCAAACCCACCTGCCGCCCACTTTCCACATCGCCGGCACCAACGGCAAGGGTAGCACCTGCGCCTATCTGCGCGCCATGCTGGAGGCGGCGGGCCACAGCGTCCATGTCGCCACCAAACCGCATCTGGTGCGCTACAACGAACGCATCCGCATCGCCGGGCAACTGATCGACGACGACATGCTGGCCGCCCTGCTGGCGGAGGTTCTCGATAGCGGCGAAGACCTTGCCCCAAGCTTCTTCGAGGTGACCACCGCCGCGCTGTTCCTCGCCTTTGCCCGGCATCCGGCCGATGCCTGCATCATCGAGGTTGGCCTGGGCGGGCGATTGGATGCCACCAACGTCATCCCCCACCCCGCCGCTTGTGCCATCGCCACGCTGGGCATCGACCATGAGGCCTTTCTGCTGCGCCCGGAGGAGGGCACGCCCAGCGATCCCCTCACCCGCATCGCCTTTGAAAAGGCCAGCATTGCCCGCAAGGGGGCGCCGCTCGTCACCCTGTCCTATCCGGCCGAACCGGCGGACGAAGTGACCCGCATCGCCGCACAGGCCGGCGCGCGGTTGTTCATGCGCGGGGCAGCTTGGCGTTCCGAAACCACCGCCACCGCCATCCACTACACCGATGCGCAGGGCAGCCTCACCCTGCCCCTGCCGATGCTCGTCGGCAGTCATCAGGCCGACAATGCCGCGCTGGCCACCGCCATTCTGCGCCACCAGACCGCGCTGCCCATCAGCCCCGAGGCCATAGCGCAAGGCATTCGCGCCGCCCGCTGGCCCGCCCGGCTGCAACGTCTGGGCGCGGGGCCGCTCACGGCGCAGGCGGGGCCCCGCGCGGTCTGGCTCGACGGCGGCCACAACCCGGATGCCGGCGCCGCCCTCGCCCGCCATTTCGCCGGCCAGCCCCCCATCCACCTGATCATCGGCATGCTGGCGGCCAAAGACCCCGCCGCCCTGCTGGCGCCGCTCTCGCCCTCCTTGCGCAGCGTCGCCATCGTCCCGGCGCCCGGCCACGAGGCCCACACGCCGGAAAGCTTTGCCCCGCACACTACCCTGCCCGTCCGCGCCTTCGCCAGCGTCACCGAGGCGCTGGGCGCCCTGCCGGCCGGGGGCGATGTCCTGATTGCGGGCTCGCTCTATCTGGCGGGAGAGGTGCTGCGGTTGAACGGCGAAGTGCCGGAGTAACGGGAACTACCCAAGCGCGCGCCGCATGGCGAGGGCCAAGATCTCCGGTTGTGGCAAGGCCGGGGTAACACGCCATTACCGCAGTCGAATACTTTCGATCATTCTGGTATCTTAGCGAAACTTTCGCTGAACGGGATCGGTCGAGTCGCATGCTGAACAAGCGCAACTGATGATCATAAATTACACGATCTCCGGAAAGGCCCCGGCCGGATACAGCACGGCCGTGGCAGCCGCGGTGCAGTATATGGAATCCGCGCTGACCAACAATGTCACCGTCAACCTTGTTTTCCAATGGACGCCGCTGGGGGCGGGCAACACCGGAACCATCGCCCAGACCACCTTTGGCGACAATTTCGTGCTGGTTCCCTATGCCACATGGCGCAGCGCGATGCTGGCCAATGCACAGGGCAGCGCCGGCACCGCCGACAATCTGGCCGCCGCGCAGGGCCTGCCCACCGCATCGCCGTTCGCCTCGGGCGATGTCTCCCTGCCCTGGCAATTGGCGCAGGCCGAGGGCATCACCACCACGACCGGCGGGCCGCTGCCCACCTCCGACCCGGTGCACGTTGATGCCACGATCGCGCTCAATTCAAACACCACCTTCACCTTCGACCCCAACAACCGTGCGGTGTCGGGCGCGATCGACGCCATCGGTGCGCTCGAACACGAAATCAGCGAGGCGCTGGGGCGCACCGCCGGTTCCGATGGATCGCTGGGCGACGGCAATACGCCGACGGCCAACCCGCTCCCGCTGAATTTCTTCCGCTACACCGCGACAGGTGCCATCGACACCGCCGACGGCTGGGCGGGCGCCTCGTTCGGGCTGACCGGTAACGCGCCGCTGATCCCGATGGGCGAAAAGGGTGGTGATCTGGCCGACTGGAGCAACACCAGCGGCGATGCCGTGGGTTATGCCTCCTCCGGCCAGGCCGATTACTTCACCGCCGTCGACCTGCAGGCGATGAGCGCGCTCGGCTGGCAAGTGGCCAGCAACGCCACGCTTTATGTCACCGTCGGCAGCGAAACCCTGCACGCCACCAATGCCGCCGTGCAGGTGGGCAGCGAGCTCAATGGCGATGTGATCATCGGCGATGGCAACACGCTGACGATTAATCAGAACTTCACCACCTTCCTGCAGATCATCGGCAACGGCGAGACGGTGACCATCAACGGTGGGAGCGGCGATACGACCATCACCGGCAGCTCGGAAAAGGTGGTGGAGAACGGTGCCGGCGCTACCCTCACGCTGGGCGGCAACGGCCAGAACAGCGCCACCGTCGACTCCGTCGTTTGCGTTAACTCCGGCACAATCAATATCGCCGATAATTCCAACGTCACCATCTCGGGCGTTGCGGCTAACGTGGAAACGAAGTCGAACGATATTGTGACGGACAATGCGGCCACCGGCCAAGTGATAATGCGGGGCGGCAATACCACCCTGAATTTGGCGAATGGCGCCAATATTTCGCTGCAAACCGTCGGTGATACGATAAACGCCGGCGGCGGCGACACGCTGCTGTTGGTTGACGATTCCCTCGATCAGGCGGACACGGTCAATGTCGCGGGCGCCGGCACGCACCTCAAGATCGGCAATGCCCAACAGTTGTTGAAAGTCTCGGAACAGGTGACCTTCGCGGCGGGGGGATCCTTGAACCTTTTCGACCAATCAAATGTGGCGATGCGCGGCACCGGCGTCGCCACCCAACTGGGCACCATGGACATTCTTGCCATCAACGGCGGTAACGACACAGTTCAAGCCTCTGGCTCAGGCGATTCCCTCACCCTTTCGGGCACAGCCGGCAACTGGGATACGGTGAACGGCTCGGGGGCCACGATGAACGTCACGGGGGCGCAGGCCTCGATCAGCGGCGGCAGCGACACGATCAATCTGGATGGCGCGTCCAGCGACGCGGTCAGCCTCTACGGCACCGCCGGCGCCTGGGACACGGTGAACGGTTCCTCCGCCACGGTGATTGTGAACGGGGCGCAGGCCTCGGTGCTTGGCGGTGGCGACGTGGTCTGGGCGAGCGGTGGCTCGTCGGTCAGCCTCTATAACACGAACGGCAACTGGGGCACGGTTTACGGCACTGCGGAGATGGTGATCGCCAATGGCGTGCAGACCTCCGTGCTGGGCGGCGGCGACGTCATCTGGGCCAGCGGCGGCTCGGTGCTCAGCCTCTATAATACCGGCGGCAATTGGGACACGGTGAACGGCAGCGGCGAGACAGTCATCGCCAATGGCGTGCAGGCCTCGGTGCTGGGCGGCAGCGACGTGATCTGGGCGAGCGGCGGCTCGAGCCTCAGCCTCTACAACACAGGCGGCAATTGGGACACGGTGAATGGCAGCGGCGAAACCGTGATCCTGACCGGCGCGCAGGCCTCGATCAACGGCGGCGGCGACACGCTGTGGCTGAACGGCGGCGCGACGGTCAGCCTCTATGGCACCGGCACCAGCGCCGATACGGTGGGCGGCTCGGGCGCGTTCCTCGCGCTCAATGGCGTGGCGGCCAGCGTCAATGGCAATGGCGATACCTTCTGGCTCGGGGGCACCAACACGCTGACGCTGGCGGGCAACAGTGAGCAGATTATCACCGCGAAGACGCTGGGCGATGACACGATCACCGGCTTCAACAGCACCGATCACGTCCAGTTTTCCGCCAGCAATTTCGCCGACTGGGCCCATCTGCTGGGGGCGACGAAGCAATCGGGCAGCGATACGATCATCACGCTGGATGCCGGCGACCAGATCACGCTGAAGGGTGTGCTCGCCTCCAGCCTGAGCAGCAGCCAGTTTGCCTTTACCTAACATTCGCCAAGGCAGCAGCACCCGCGCCACCCGCCCAATCCGGCGCATTCCGGTGCATTCCGGCGTATCAGGGGAATTGCATGGCTTCCCGCGCGGCGGCCTCGCCATCGACACTCTGCCGGAGCGCGGCCACCACATCGAGCCTCGACATGCCACCGGATTCCAGCGCCAGCAGGTAATCCTGCAGAGCGGTCTCGTCGAGGTCGCGGTTGGTCAGCAGTGGATAGGCATCGCGCAGGAAGGTGTACGCGCCACTGTCCGCCTCGGCGGCGAGGCGGGCCACGTCGGGCAGGGTTTGGGCCCCGTCGCCCGCCGTGACCACAAGGCCCCCCAGCCCGGCGCCGATCCGCCTCCGGTCGCGAAAATCGGTTTCGGCATTCATGTCGATGCTCAGCTCGCCGGTGATGGTCAGGCCGACCCGGCCATCGACCGCGGCCGCCGGAAACGAAATCCATCGCCACTGCCCCGGCAGCAGAGTCGCCTGGAATGACTTTTCACCCGATGTGATCACCACATCGCTCGCCCGCCCCAGTGGCCCGCGCAGCCGCAGGAAGCACCGTACTTCGCGACAACCGGCGGGCACGGTAAAGGCCAATTCGCCACCTTCCGGTCGGCTCCAGCACCCCCAGTCCTCCAATTGCCACCAGCCGACCCCATAGCGCAGCGCCTCGCCCTCGTCGGCACCGCGCACCAGGCGGGTCTGGCGGTTGCGGGTGAAGCGATAAAGCCGGTTGAACGCCACCGCCGGCAAGGCCCTGCCATCGGCCGAACCGTTGGCTCGCGCCATGAAGGCCCGGAGTTCGTCATGGATCTGATGGGCGATATCCTGCCATTGGCGCGGGCGGAATTCGCGGCGGATCCGATCCTCCAGCGCCGCGCGCGCGGCATGATCGAAGCACATCGCCTCCACCGCCGCCGTCAGTTCCGCCAGGTCTCCCGGGGCGACATAGACGCCAAAATCTCCCCCCGCCTCAGGCAGCGAGGAGCAGCGCGACAGCACCACCACCTTGCCGTGGCACAGCGCTTCCGTCACCGGCAGGCCCCAGCCCTCATAGGTGCTGGGGTAAACCGTGAAGCGGCAATGGCGATAGAGCAGCGCCAGTTCGGCATCAGACAGGCGCGACAGCATCCGCACCTTGGCCGCCAGCGCGGGGCTCTCCTCGAGCCGCGCATAGACATGGTGGTTCAGCCAGCCGCGGTTGCCCACGCAGACCAGATCCGGCAGCGCCTCGGCGCCATGCCGCGCGATCAGCGCCTCCCATGCGGCAAAGGCCTGCAGGTGGTTCTTGCGCGATTCAATGGTGGAGACGAACAGCACGAAATCGCCCGGCGCCAGTTGCCAGCGCGCCAGCTCGGCCTCGGGCAGCCGCGTCATGTCTGGCTGGCGAAAATCGGCATCCAGTGGAATGACCGCCACCCGTTCCGTGCCCACCTGATAGCCCAGCGTATTCGCGACCTGTTCAAGGTCGGCCTGGGTCGAGCGCGAATTGGCCAGAAAGAAATCCGCATGGCGGAACACACCAAAGGTCCAGCTGAGGAAATCCTGCGTGAGTTCGCGCACACAATGTTGCGGTGCCATCACCGGGATAAAATCGTGCACGAAGGGCACATAGTGGATGCCATGGCGGCGCTGGGCCTCGCGCACATAGAGAAAGTAGTTCTGCAACCACCACGAAGTGCCCAGATTGACCAGGAAGCCGCCCTGCGCAAAGCCGACCGTGTCCATCCGGTCCAGCGCCGCCGTCAGCACCTCCATCGCCTTGATCCAGCCCGGCTCCAGCGTGTCGCCATTGCCGACCGCAAGTTCGCAAATATGCGCAAAATGCGCCGCCGGTATCCTTTGCCACATGCCATGATCGTCGGCGAAACAGACGATCTGCGTGCGCGGGTCGCCCTTTATCGCGCTGCGGATCACCTCCATCTGCACCCGCTGGATGCCCGTGGGCAGGCGCGAATGGCGGAAATAGCCGACCAGATCGGAAGCATCGAAAATGATCGTGGCGGCGGGCTGGGCCTGTGGCGGGGCGCCGGCCAGCCGCTCGGCTTCCTGGGCGCACAGCACTGCGGCCTTCTCGCGCGCGCCGGCGCTGACGGCCAGCGGATGGTGAAGAATATGCAACAGTTCGCGCCGGGCATGCTCATGGCCGGGATTCTCGCGCAGCGCCTGCAGGAAGGCCGCCTTGGCCAGTGCCATGTCGCCCATCAGCCGGGCTGCGGCACCCAGATGAAGCGGGGCATCGCCATCATTGCCCGGGATGGCCGCGGCCTTGCGATAGGCATCGAAGGCGGCCGGCAACCGTCCCGCTTCCTTTTCGGCGTGGCCCAGTTGCACCCATATCGGCCGGCGCGCGGGCTGAATGGTCACCGCCCGGCGATAATGTTTGGCCGCATTGCTCCAGTCGCGCCGGTCGCGGCAGGCATCGGCCGCGTCGATCTGCAAGTTGGCCCGGCCGCGCGGGAACGGCCAGAAAGCCAGATATGCGCCCCAGTCCCCCCTCACCATCTTTCGTTTTTCGGCCATTATGGCTCAGCCCGTATTTCAGCCCGTTCCTCGCTGGCCAGGCGGCTCATATGCGAGCGCATCTGCAAGGCGAACAGGAACAGCAGGCCGATGATGGCCACGCTGACCACCAGATCTTCCCAGCGCAGGCCACCCGGCAGCCCCGGCACCCCACGCGCGCCGAAAACCATGATCAGCAGATTGATCAGGAAAATGCCGATGCGCATTTCCGTGGGGCCCATGCGGCCCACCGCCATGTGGAATTCCCTGTCGACAATGGCGCGCACCAGCACCTGCAGCGACAGCATTTGATAGACCGCCAGCATGATCAGCGCCAGATCCATGCGCATGGCCGGGCACAGCCCCTCACCCAGTGATATCAAAAGATTGCCAACCGTATCTATCACCTGATCGAAGTAAAACCCATAGCGCGGCCGCTCAATCTGGCGATGGCGGGCAACGGTGCCGTCGAGGGAATCGCCAAACCAGTGCACCAGCAGCCCGAGGTTGGCGAGCCACAGCCAGCCCATGGTGTCGCGGCTCAGCCACCCGCCCAGCGTTACCAACCCGGCGCCAAACACGCCAAACCACGTCAGCCCATCGGGCGTGACCCAGCGCGGCAGGCGGCGCGCGATGGCGACCAGCAAGCGGCGCTCGTGATTGGATAAAAATGTCTCGTTGAAGCGGACGACGGCGGAATTGGGCATTATCGTTCCATCCCGGCAGGCATGTGAAGGAGGCTCGGAGCGCCTCCGGGCAGGGTATCGGTCATCGGCGCCGTGGCTTCGG
Source organism: uncultured Sphingomonadales bacterium (assembly GCA_903923465.1). Lineage (GTDB taxonomy): Bacteria > Pseudomonadota > Alphaproteobacteria > Sphingomonadales > Sphingomonadaceae > Novosphingobium. The sequence continues at coordinate 13,345 of CAIXXP010000061.1, forward strand.
GCTCTGCCAGATTTCCGGACGCGCATTTTTCCAGAAAAGCCTCGATATCGCGGCAATAGGCCGCCTCGGTCAGGCTGGCGGGTATCGCGCAGTCAGGGCGATCCCCGGCGTCCAGCACGGCCTCTATGGCGGCTTTCCAGGCCGGCACGTCGTCCGTGGGCAACAGGCGCGTCTGCCCATTGGCGATCTCGCGGTGCGCGGCGATGTCGGAGGCAATGGTGGGCACCCCCAGCGCATTGCCCTCCAGCAGGGGCAGCCCGAAGCCCTCGGCCAGCGACGGGCACAACACGCCCGCCGCGCCCAGCATCAGCCGGGCCAGCGCCGGGCTGGGCATGCCGGTGGCGACATGAACCCGGGCCCGCAGGGCCGGGTCTTCGGCCAGCGGCGCCAGAATCCGGCCCGAGCCCCACCCCCGCGCGCCCACGATCACCAGATGCGGCGCCTGCTTGCCCCATTTGACCACCAGCCGCCGCCACACCTCGATCAGCAATTCGTGGTTCTTGCGCGGCTCGATGGCCGAAACCGCGACGAAATAGCGGTGCCCGGCAGGCGGCTGATAGGCCGGCCCCGGCGCGGCAAAGGCCCCCGGCAGCGGCAACGACCGCACGCAGGACGCTATGCGCCCCCCTTTCGTCGGATGCATCGCCGCAAACACGCTCTGGCGGGCGTGTTCGGTGGTGAAGATCAGGCAATCGGCATGGCGCTGCGCCGTGCGGATCATCCGCGCGTGATGCGCAACCGAGCCGGGATCCACCAGATGCGGATATTCGAGCGGAATCGCGTCATGCAGCATGATCGCGCAGGTGATATCCGCGCGCCGTTCGAGCCAGAAATGGAACTGCGGCACCGCCAGACCGATCTGCCCGACATTGATATAGACCGCCCGCTGGGGAACCACATTCCGGGCAGCGTGGCCGAAGGAAAAGCCGGTCGATCGCAATTCGGCGAATATCCGGCGGATCTTGTCCGGGGTGGAAAGGCGCGGCCGCAGCGATGGCGCGACGCCGGGGGTGCGGCCCTCGAAGCGGGCGCCCAGCGCCACCAGGTGGCTCTCCGGCG
>CAIXXP010000062.1 GCA_903923465.1 uncultured Sphingomonadales bacterium
ATCCGGTATTCACCCGCAGCTCATACATGTTGCCCGAACCAACCTCAAACAGCTTGTGTATTTTCCATCCGTGGTTGTCAAACACAAACAGACGGCTGCCCATCCAGAACACGCGAGGGTCTTCAATTAAATCCGCCTGCTTTCCAAAATCCTGAACGAGACGCAACTCGCTGTCGAGCAGCATGAGGCTGACGCTGTATGCGTTGTAAGAAGTCCTGTAGTACCCCACATACAGCCCAACCAACCCCTATTGCCAACTGATCGGCCGCAACGGCACCGGCCAGATCAACAGCATCATCCAGCCCTATATGAACCTTGGCGCCATCCGGACCGAGGGGATCGACTTCACGCTGCAGTGGGAGGCCGATCTGCACGCGGCGGGCGCGGTCGGCATCAACAGCCGCTTCACCCGGCTGCTGTCGTATAATGTGCAGAGCGTGCCGGGCGGGCCGATGCAGGAATGGGCGGGTACGCTGGGGGCGGGCCTGCTCTATTCGCCGGCCACCAGCGGCAGCACCGCGCCCCAGCCGCGCTGGCGGGGGCTGACCAACCTGCATTACCGGTATCAGGGTTCCGAAGTGAGCCTGCGCTGGCGCTTCATCTCCGGCATGACGGATCCGAACGCCATTGCCGGCTTTTCCCCGGCAGGCACACCAAACTACAGCCTCTTCGATCTTTCCGTGCAGGATGCCCTGCGCAAGGGGCTGATCCTGCGGGCGGGAGTTAACAATCTGTTCAACCGCCAGCCGCCGACCATCACCTATCCCGGCCTGACACTGGCCTCGATCTACGACGTGGTTGGCCGCTCGTTCTACGTGGGGGTTCAGGCCCGGTACTAGGGCGCCATATCGCCCGGGCGCGGCTTGGCCGAACGGTATAGCCGAAAAGGGACGCATGTTCGGCACATGCGCCCCTTCGGTCTTCGGCCCCCGAGGCCCCGGCCCCGAGGCACAGGTCAGTCGGCCAGCGTGGCCAGCACGTCCGCCGAGGAAACCGGTCGGCCGCGTTCGCCGATGACCCTTGCGTCCTTGCCCTTGAACGAGCGCGGCGCCGTATCGATGTGCGTCGCCTTGGCCCGCAGCGCCGCGACCGTGCAGTTTTCACGCCCCAATATCGCGATGGGATCGAAGTTGAAGAACTTCATCGCGTTCAGGTGGGTCAGCTTGTCGATCACCGTGTCGGACAGGCCGGTGAAGTTGGGCCACAGCTCCTCGGGAACGTTGGGCCAGGTGCAGTCGGAATGCGGATAGTCGCATTCATAGCCGATGATGTCCTCGCCAACGTCCTTGTAGTTGCGGCAACCGAACTGGTCATCGATGAAGCAAGTGAAGAAGTGCTCGCGGAACACTTCGGACGGCAGCTTGCCATGCCACTCGTTGCGCACCCAGGGGCCGTGATGCTTCTTCACAAAGTCGGCCCGCTCCAGGAAATACGGAATCCAGCCAATCCCGCCCTCAGACAGCGAGATCTTGAGGTTTGGATAGCGATGGAGCGCGTCGAGATGGAGCAGGTCGGCAACGTCGTTCGCGATGGCGATCGGCATGGTCGTGATCCACGCCGAAATTGGCGATTCCATCGAGGGGTGTTCGGGCGTCGCGCCGGTGCCAATGTGGCAGTTCAGCACGATGTGTTCCTGATTGCAGAGCTTCCAGAACGGCTCCCAATAGGCATTATGCACGGACGGAAGGCCCAACCGCGAGGTATTGCCCGGGAAGATTACCGAGCGGCAACCCTTCAGGATCAGGCGTTTCAGTTCGGCAAGCGTGGCGTCCATATCGAACAGGGGCAGAATGCCGGTGAGGATATAGCGGCCGGGGTAAGGCCCGCACCATTCGTCGATCTGCCAGTCGTTGTAGGCCGAGATCAGGCGGATGGCGTTGGCCTTGTCCTTTGCCTTCCAGAACCAGGTGCCGGCAAATCCCGGATAGGTCGGGAAGTTTACCGAGGCCAGCATGCCGGCCGCGTTCATGTCGTCGATGTGGGCATCCTTATCCCAGGCGCCCTTGCGCATCTGGGTGAGGTTTTCCGGCTCAAAGCCATACTCTTCCCTGGGGCGCCCGACCACCGCGTTCAGGCCGACGCAATAGGTCTTCAACTGCTCGTGTTCCCACCACCAGTAGGCGGCGCCGCTGTCCTCGACAACATATTGCGGGGCGAGCTTGATCTGCTCCTTGCTCAGATGTTGGTCAAACATCGTTGGCGGCTCAACAGGGTGGTCGTCCACACTGATGATGATCATGTCTTCCATACGCATCGCAGGCATCCCTTCATTGTTGACTCTTGTTGAGCCAAACCTGCGCCTGCGGAATTTATTTGCCTTGATTGGAATCAAAATGCCGACATGCGGGCGGGCGCTGCGCCCGCCCGCATGCCGATCAGGGGCCGCGCCGCCTTACAGCGTATCCGCCTTGGCGCGCAGACCGTGAATCTTGCCGAACACAGCCTTCACCTGGTCAGAGCCATTCAGCAGGCGGTTGGTGCGCAGTTCAACCATCCAGGTCCCGTCGACACACACGAGATTCCACTCGTTCGCGGCAACGCGCCACACGACAAAGCGATCACCCTCCGCGCGGAACACGGTGGAATAGGCCAGCGCCGTCGCCCGGTTGCCCTCGATCCGGATATAGGGCGTGCCCATCACGTGGCCGACGCCATCGCGCACCAACTGGTAATGAAAGCCGTGGAAGGATTCGGCGATTTTTTCCCTGCCGTCGTGCAGGCCATACTGGTCGACATCGTACTTGCCGCCCTCGATCCACAAGGTCGCCACCATATCGGATTGTTCATCGGTGTCGGTGGTATCGACCATGGGGCCATAGCTGGCGATGAGCTGGCGAATGGCCTCGCGGGCCTCCAGCAGCGCTACCTTGTTTTCCAACGCCTGCAGGCGCTCTTCCACTGTTGTCATCCTGTCTCTCCCAACGGTCAATTCATTATCGTCATGCCACCTGCCGCACAAAGCGACCGATGGAAACCCGGCGGCGCCCCCGGCAAAGCGGTGTGCCGCGCGCCGCACCGGTGCGGGCAACGGCACCAACACCCCTTGCCAAAACAGAGCCTGCATGGTGTGGCCACGCGGACGGGGCAGGCCAAACGGCTTGCCGCCCTCCAGTCCCCCAGCGCCGCATGGGTGAGCCTAACGGCAAAGGTTTCGCTGTCAATCGGCCGCGGGCGAGGCCCGTGGATTGCACGCTGCCGAGGGGTGCCATCCCCGGCACAGCCCTAGCTGTTCAGATTGACCGCAATCTCGTCCAGCGAGGCCACCATGGTCGTCAGCCACCACTGCGAGGCCGCAGCGTCGGCATTGCTGCCGGCCTGCTCCAGCCCGGCGCCGATCTGCGTCAGCCGTTCGAACCCGAACATGCTGCCCGCCCCGCAAAGCTGGTGACCCAAAGCGGTGACGGGACCAAAATCGGCCCGGTCAAGGCCGCTCTGCATCGTGGCCGCATTGGCCCGGCAGCGAAACAGAAAGCGCGAAACCATGCTGCCGTTCACCGGGCTGGGGCGGAGCGGGGGCGACAGGGCTTCCTCGGCCTTCGGGCCCGCGCGGGCGGTGATCAGGCGGTCGCTGATCGCGCGGAGCAGCACCGATTGCTTGATCGGCTTGGTGAGGAAGGCCGAGCAGCCGGCCGACAGGCACATTTCGCGGTCGCCCTTCAGCGCCGAGGCGGTCAGCGCGATAATCGGCGTTTCCTCGCGGCCATGGGCAGCCTCCCACGCGCGCATGGCCTTGGCGGCGGCCAGGCCGTCCATCACCGGCATCTGCCGGTCCATCAGCACCAGATCATACTGCCGGGCGGTGAACATGGCGAAGGCCACCGCCCCGCTCTCGGCGATCTCCACGACGTAGGGCGTGTGTTCGAGATAGGCCAGGATGATGGTGCAATTGTCGGGCGAGTCTTCCGCCAGCAGAATGCGCAAGGGCAGCAACGCCTGGTCCTGATCGGGGTCGACCGGCCCCGCCGCCGGGCGGTCGCGCGTGTCCAGCAGCTCGAAGGGCACGACGAAGGAGAATGTGCTGCCCACGCCCACGTCGCTTTCCACCCGGATTTGCCCGCCCATCAGCTCAACCAGCTGGCGGCAGATCGTCAGCCCCAGCCCGGAACCGCCAAACCGCCGTGTGGTCGAGGTGTCGGCCTGGATAAAGCGTTCGAACACCCGGCCAAGGTTTCCCGGCGGGATGCCAATGCCGGTATCGATCACGGTGAACTGCAATTCGGCCGGCGAGGCGCTGCCCGGCCGCATGCTCACATTCAGCGACACATGGCCGGTGTGGGTGAACTTTATCGCATTGCCCAGCAGGTTCAGCAGCACCTGGCGCAGGCGCGTGGGGTCGCCGATCAACTGCGTCGGCACGCCCGGCGCCACGGTGATGGCCAGCGCCAGCCCCTTTTCCTGCGCGCGCGGGCCCACCATCTCCGTCACCTTTTCGAGGTGATCGAGCAGGGAGAAGCCCGTTTTCTCCAGCTCCAGCTGCGAGGCCTCCACCTTCGAGAGGTCGAGAATGTCGTTGATCAGGTTCAGCAGGTTCTCGCCGGCGCGCTGGAATATCTGGACGTATTTGTCCTGCTCGGCGGTCAGTTCGGTTTTGGCCAGCAGATCGGCGATGCCCATGATCGAATTCATCGGGGTGCGGATCTCGTGGCTCATGCTGGCGAGGAAATCAGACTTGGTGCGGCTCGCGCTCTCGGCCACCGCCTTGGCGGATTTGAGTTCTGCCTCCACCTGCTTGCGCTCGGTGATGTCGCGTGCGGCGGCGAACACGCCCTGCAGGTTGCGCCCGCGATCGTAGAAGGTGGTGGCGTTGTAGGAGACGACGGTCTGCCGCCCATCGCGATCGCGCGCGGTCAGTTCGTAATCGGTGACCTTCTTCTCGGCCAGCACCAGATTGATGCCGGCCGCGGCCCTTTCGGGATCGGTGAAGAAGTCCTTGAAGGGCGCGCCGATCAGCTCGTCGCGGGTGCAGCCGGTCAGTGCCTCCATCTGCTTGTTGACGTCGGTGATGAAACCGCCGGGGTCGGTCGTCATCAGCGCGTCGATGTTCGATTCGATCAGCGAACGGGTATAGAATTGCTGATCGCGCAGCCGCTGGTCCAGCTTCATCTGCTCGGCCTCCACCAGCTTGCGCGCGGTATTGTCGGTGCCGATCAGCAGATAGCCGATGATGCTGTTCTGGGCATCGCGCAGGGCGGTTACCGAAACCATGGCCGGAAGCCGGCTGCCATCCTTGCGGATGTAGGTCAGCTCGTAGTTGTCCTCGATCCCGCGCGAGGCCTTGTACACCAGCGCCTCGAAGCCGGGGGAAATCGGC
>CAIXXP010000063.1 GCA_903923465.1 uncultured Sphingomonadales bacterium
CATCGCCGATGGCCCCTCCACCGAATTTGGCGAACTGGCGCTGGGCCGCAACAGCCTCGTCGCCTTCATGCCGTGGAATGGCTACAACTACGAGGACTCCATCCTGATCTCCGAGCGGATCGTGAAGGACGACGTCTTCACCTCGATCCACATCGAGGAGTTCGAGGTCATGGCCCGCGACACCAAGCTGGGGCCGGAGGACATCACCCGCGACATCCCGAATGTGGGCGAGGAATCGCTGCGCAATCTCGACGAGGCGGGCATCGTCTACATCGGCGCCGAGGTGCACCCCGGTGATATCCTCGTCGGCAAGATCACGCCCAAGGGCGAGAGCCCGATGACGCCGGAAGAAAAGCTGCTGCGCGCCATCTTCGGCGAAAAGGCCAGCGACGTGCGCGACACCAGCCTGCGTCTGCCCCCGGGCGTTGCCGGCACGGTGGTCGAGGTTCGCGTGTTCAACCGCCACGGTATCGAGGTCGATGACCGTACCCGCGCCATCCAGAACGAGGAAATTGAACGCCTCGCCAAGGATCGCGAGGACGAGCGCGGCATCCTCAACCGCGCCACCTACAACCGCCTGCGCGACATGCTGCTGGGCCAGGTGGCCGCCGCCGGGCCGAAGGGCGTGAAGAAGGGTGGCGACATCACCGATGAGGTTCTGGCCGAGGTGGAACGCCACGAATGGTGGAAGTTCGCCGTGGCCGACGACCATGTGCAGAGCCAGCTCGAAGCGGTGAAGACCCAGTATGACGAGACGGTGAAGCTGATCCAGGAGAAGTTCGAGGATCGCAAGGAGAAGCTGGAACGCGGCGACGAGCTGGCGCCCGGCGTGCTCAAGATGGTCAAGGTGTTCGTGGCGGTGAAGCGCAAGCTGCAGCCGGGCGACAAGATGGCCGGCCGCCACGGCAACAAGGGTGTGATCAGCCGCATCCTGCCCTGCGAGGACATGCCCTTCCTGGAAGATGGCACCCACGTTGACATCGTGCTGAACCCGCTCGGCGTGCCAAGCCGCATGAACGTGGGCCAGATCTTCGAGACGCACCTTGGCTGGGCGGCTCGCGGGCTGGGCCAGCAGATTGCCGCGGCGCTGGATGAATGGCGCCATGCCAACCCCAACCCCGAGGCTGCCGCCCCGCCCACCGCGCTGGTCGATAAGCTGAAGGACGTCTATGGCGAGCGTTACCACGACGAGATCGAGGCGCGCAGCCAGGACGAGATCTTCGAGCTGGCCGAGAACCTTCGCGCCGGCGTGCCCATGGGCACCCCCGTGTTCGACGGTGCGCGCGAGGCGGATGTTTCGGCGATGCTGACCAAGGCGGGTCTGGATACCTCGGGCCAGTCGACCCTGTACGACGGGCGCACCGGCGAGGCCTTCGACCGCAAGGTTACCGTGGGCATCATCTACATGCTCAAGCTGCACCACCTGGTCGACGACAAGATCCACGCGCGTTCGATCGGGCCGTACTCGCTGGTCACCCAGCAGCCGCTGGGTGGCAAGGCGCAGTTCGGTGGCCAGCGCTTCGGCGAAATGGAGGTCTGGGCGCTGCAGGCTTACGGCGCCGCCTATACCTTGCAGGAAATGCTGACGGTGAAGTCCGACGACGTGGTCGGCCGCACCAAGGTCTATGAAGCGATCGTCAAGGGCGACGACACCTTCGAGGCCGGCATTCCGGAGAGCTTCAACGTGCTCGTCAAGGAAATGCGCAGCCTTGGCCTCAACGTGGAACTGTCCTCGCTCACCGCCCCGGCGGATGACGACGACGATTTCGCCGCGGCCGCCGAATAAGGATTGGTCGGCGGCGGGTCTCTCCGCCGCCGCCATTCCAGCTAGCCAGTTTCACTTCCAATGCCTTTTTGGCAGCGCCCCACCCGGGCAAGGGAACGGACAATATGAACGACCTGACCAAATTCACCAACCAGATCGCCAAGACCGAGACCTTCGACCAGATCCAGATCGGTCTGGCGAGCCCGGAGCGTATCCGCAGCTGGTCCTTCGGCGTGATCAAGAAGCCCGAGACGATCAACTACAGCACCTTCAAGCCCGAGCGCGACGGCCTGTTCTGCGCCCGCATCTTCGGGCCGGTGAAGGACTACGAGTGCCTTTGCGGCAAGTACAAGCGGATGAAGTACAAGGGCGTCGTCTGCGAGAAGTGCGGCGTTGAAGTCACCGTCACCAAGGTGCGCCGCGAGCGCATGGGCCACATCGAGCTGGCCGCGCCGGTTGCCCACATCTGGTTCCTGAAGAGCCTGCCCTCGCGCATCGGCCTGCTGCTCGACATGCAGCTGAAGCAGCTTGAGCGCATCCTCTATTTCGAGAGCTATGTCGTCATCGAGCCGGGCCTGACCCCGCTGGAGCGCTATCAGCTCCTCACCGAAGACGAGCTGCTCGACTATCAGGACGAGTATGGCGAGGACAGCTTCTCGGCCGGTATCGGCGCCGAGGCGGTCAAGCACATGCTGATGAGCCTGGACATGGTGCAGGAGCGCGAGGACCTGTTGCAGGAACTCGCCACCACCAAGAGCGAACTGAAGCCCAAGAAGATCATCAAGCGCCTGAAGGTCGTTGAAAGCTTCATTGATTCCGGCAACCGCCCGGAATGGATGATCCTCGACGTGGTGCCGGTCATTCCGCCAGACCTGCGCCCGCTGGTGCCGCTGGACGGTGGCCGTTTCGCGACGTCGGATCTCAACGATCTCTATCGCCGCGTCATCAACCGCAACAACCGCCTGAAGCGCCTGATCGAACTGCGCGCGCCGGACATCATCGTGCGCAACGAAAAGCGCATGCTGCAGGAAGCCGTCGACGCCCTGTTCGATAACGGCCGCCGTGGCCGCATCATCACCGGCGCCAACAAGCGTCCGCTGA
>CAIXXP010000064.1 GCA_903923465.1 uncultured Sphingomonadales bacterium
CACCTGCAGCCGCACCGCGCGAAAGCTCTCGTTCGCCTCCAGCATATGGTAGAGCCGCGCCGAGGCTTCCGGCGCCGCGAGCGGCCAGGCGTCGGACCATGCCGCCTGCAGGGAAGCGATGATGGGTTCGCGCGGCGGCCGGCTGGCGAAATTCGCGATGATGCGCCGCAGCCCCCCTTCGAAGAACGGCCTGACCACATCCTCCTTGCGCGGAAAATAGCGGTAGAACGTTCGCTCCGAAATGCCGGCGTTGGCGGCCAGATCCCGGATCGGCAAATCGAGCGAGCGCCGCTCGATAAACAGCGCCACCGTCGCACGCGACACGTCAGCCTGCGCCTGCGTGGATGCCCGGTCTGGCAAGGGAAAAGGTAGGAGGATGGCTGTCATGTCTGCCTTGCCCGTGAGTAACTGTGAGTCGCCGATACCCCCGATGCAGGAAGAGTGGCAGTTTCTGCCAATGTGACGGGCGCGGCAGAAACTGTCAACAGACTAATCCCGGAGAGCGAGACCCTGCGCGATGCCGCCCAAAGGTTCGTGCCAGCCGTGGGGCAACAATGCGGGGGCCTTGCCTTCCAGACGATTGCCCCGCGACTCGTACGGGGCGTTCCGGTGGCCGCCCGGCGATAGAAATAGTGCCGGAGCCGCGACTGCGTGGGGCGGCCACGCCCGGCCCGTCACCTGCGCGCCCTCGCGGAGGGGGGGGGATCGCGCTCGGCTGCCCCCGCGTTTGCCAGGCGTCACCTCCAGATCGCAAGCCATGCCCCTTAGCGTTAATGGCCGTAACCGGGCGGCATATATTGACACGATTTGGGGGGGAACATAGCATCCCCAAGTCGTCGTTACCCCGGAAAGTCCAATGCTGGCATCGGGAGGGGTAACGCCAGTCTCGTCCGTCTAGATCGCGTCCAGAGGCGCAAGATCTCCACTGCCACCACGCCATCCGCGAGTTCGTCGACGGCTGGGTGGCAAACCATAATAACCGCCGGGAGCCGGAATTGGACAACACCGATCAGGAAGCGCGCAACGCGCATTATCGCACCTGCCTGCGCAACTACGCGGGTTGGGTGACGCGGGGAGACGTTGACGCCGTCTGCACGCTTTTTGCCGAAGATGCGGTCATCGACGACCCGGCGGGGACACCGCCGAAGGTGGGCGCGGCGGCCGTGCGCGAATTCTACGAATGGGTGGCGGAGCAAAAAGTCGAGCTGGAAATTATCGGCCCCGTAACCGGATCGCACACCAACTCGGCCGCCATGCAGATGAATGTCACGCTGCAGGGCATTACGCTCCAGTGCACGAGCGTGGCCGAGTTCAACGCGGCCGGGAAGATCGTGCACTATGTCGCCCACTGGGGCCCAGGCGACTTTGTCGTCGGCAACACGGTGACGACGCACGAATAGCGGTGCTGGCGCGTTCACCGCAATGGCCTGCGTCTTCGGGAAACGGGCTTGGCGCACCGTATTAGCCTTTAGCGGCCCTGTGCCGCGGCCTGCGGGGAGGCCGCGCGCCGACCATGGCGGCTTTCAACAAAAGGCCACCGGCGTGCAATGGCAGGGATGTCATCCTCTGCCTTGCCTTAAACCGCGCCGGCTTCACCACCGGGCGGATCGTCCCCGTTAACGGGGCACATTCCGGTAAATCGCTACTGGCCCAAATTGCGGCTTGGCGAGGCGAGGACCGAGGCGAATTTTCGCAGCGCCCGCATCCGCCGAAATCAGTCGGGCTCTTCCTCAAGATACCGGTCCAGATGTTGGTGCATGTTCAGGATTATGCTCTCCTGATGGCCTGCCAGAACCGAACTGCCGCCGGCCAGGGTGTGCATGCCCTGCTGCTGCCGCAGAATGCTGCCGAAGTCCTGGCTCGGGATGAGATACCAGTTTTTCCCCTTGCTGAGATCGCCCTCGGGATAGCGCGTTTCCCACGGCGGCGGCGCCTGCCCATCGGCATAGGTGCGCAGGGCATACATGTCGAAGATGCACCAGTCGGGGTCGTTCTCGGGCGTCGGGCGAGAGCGATACATCAGCAGATTGCCGAGCATCGGCAGAAAGGTGACATGCGGGAAGATGTGCATGTCGGTCACTTTGGCCAGCGCCTCGAAGCTGCCGATCGCCCGCCCCTTGGCGGCATAATGCTCGCGCAGCACCTTCTGGAATTCCAGCCCGACCAGCGCGCCCTCCGGCAGGGTGCGATGGCGCATGGAGCGGGCGATCTCCACGTCGTCCACATGCACCTGCGCGTCCTGCCCGCCCTCCAGGCTGGTCAGCATGCGCACCAGCGTATCGGTCTGCTGGTCTTGCGTCATGGTGCGCATCCGCTCCAGCGGCACGCGGCCGATGGCGTTCACCCCGCCCGACTGGAACAGGCCGTGGCCATGCTCGAAGGTCTGATAGGTGTAGAGCTTGCCCGCTTCCTCGGGCGACACCCCGTTGATCAATTGCGGGTGGGTCTGGAATACGTGATAGGCCTCCATGAAGGCCTCCTGCGTCACCTTCCAATTGGCGTTCACCCGCACCTGAATGTGCCAGTAGAACCGCATGTCGGCCATCCGCACGCCATCCACCAGTTCCGCGATGGGCGCCATCATCGCCTCGAACGGCTCGGGCTCGCGCGCCAGCGAGATGTAGACCGAGCCCGCCCAGACGCGCACATGCACCTCGCGCAGGGCCACCTCCTCATCGCGCAGGCAGCCGCCGGCGAATTCGTCGCGGCCGGGCAAGTGGGTGCAATTGCCCGCCAGATCCCACTTCCAGCCGTGGAACGGGCAGGTGATCGCGCCAAGCTGAAACCGGCCCGACCCCGTCGCCAGCGCCGTCGCGCGATGCGGGCAGGCATTGCGATAGGCTTTCACCGTGTCGGCATCCACGCGCACCAGCACGATCGACTGATCGAGAATGTCATAGACGGTGTAGCTGCCGGCCTCCGGGATCTGATCGAGCCGGCAGGCCATCTGCCACACCTTGAGCCAGAACCGCTCGGCCTCCAGCTGGGCAAAGGCGGCGGAGGTGTAGCGGGCATAGGGGACGCCGCCCGCGCCTATCCGCCACTCGGGTTTCAGCCCGCCTGTGGCTGGGGTGCTCTGCGGTTGAAGCATCGTGTTCATCCAGCGGTTCCTCTTCCGGTGGTGGGCGGACTGCCGCCGACCGGCCCCCGTTGCGGGGTGCATGGCGAATGCTAAGGCAAGAATGCCGGGCGCGCCATGCCCTTTGCCCGCGGCGCGTGGCCCTTCCGCGAACGACCGTGCCCCGCCCGGCCTCACTTAACGCTTGCCAGCCCCAATCGAAACGAACACCCTCGCGGAAAAAGCGCGCGGCATCCCGCCGGGTCGTTGCGCCACAGACAATCACCGGGAGACTTCCGTGAGCCGCGCAAACCATGCCATCATCAAGGATCCCGCCGTGTGGACAGCGGCAAGCTTCGCCGGTCCACAGGACTATACCATCGCGTTCACACCCCCGGAACTGGCGGAAATGGATGCTATCGTGGCACGCATCCGCGCTGAGCGCGTCGCCATCGAGACGGTCGGGGCCGAACTGTATCACTGGCCCCGCGTCACCCGGAAACTGGTATCGATCTATCCGGAGATCAAATGCGGCCGTGGCTTCGTCGTGCTGGCCGGCCTGCCGACCGACCGCTACAGCAAGGAAGAACTGGGCCTGCTCTACTGGGGCATGGGGCAGGTGCTGGGCGAATGCGCCTCGCAAAGCGCCAAGGGCGACAGGCTCGGCCATGTTCGCGACATGAGCGCCACCGATCCCGGCGCAAGGGCCTATCAGAACCGCTACGAGTTGAATCCACACACAGATTTCACCGATGTCGTCGGCCTGTTTTGCCTGCGCGACGCCAAATCTGGCGGCGAGACCCCGCTGGCCAGCGCGCTGCACATCCACAACGAGATTGCCCGCACCCGCCCGGATTTGCTGGATATTCTCTACCGCGGCTTTCGCAACCACCGACGCGGCGAGGAGCAGCCCGGCGAGGACCCGATCACCCCGCACCGCGTGCCGGTGTTCTCGCGCGCGGGCGGCGCGGTCAGCCTGCGCTTCGTGCGCCCCTATATCGAGGCGGCGGCCAGGGACCTCGGCGAACCGCTGACCCAGGCCGAAACCGAGGCGCTCGATCTGGTGCAGCACCTTGCCGAAAGGGACCGGCTCGACCTGAAGCTGGCCCCGGGCGCCATGGTGCTGTTCAACAACTACACCATCATCCATGCGCGCCGGCCCTTTGTCGACCACGAGGAGGCGGACAGGAAGCGCCACCTGCTGCGCATGTGGATCCTGCCGGAGAATTTTCGCGAAACCGTGCCGGAGATCGAGGTGTTCTCGTCCAAGGGCGGAATTCAGCAGCGCGAGACCCTCAACACCGGATTCGCCTGGGGTGTCGGCGGCCGTTAGGCATTGCCGAACCGACATCACATATGTAATAAACGGGCGCCGCGCCGGTCTGCCCGAGGTCAACGGTGTTGGCGGGGCCGCGTCCGGCGTAATGGCCGCGGGGCGCATAGGCGCGCATGAGGGAGTTTGCCATGCAGCTGACGCTGCGCCGGGCACTCGGCGAACGCCGGGTCATCGATTCTGCAGGGTTCCGCAAGGAAGGCGTGGTCAAGTCCGCGGCGCGCGTGTTGATGGTGCTCGAATTGTTCGACGTGCTGTGCCGCGAGGCGTCTGTCACGGAAATTGCCGAGTTGTTGACCTTCCCGCAGTCCAGCACCTCGGTATTGCTGCGCAGCATGGTCGCCCTCGGTTATCTGAAATACAACAAGTCCACCCGCGCCTATATTCCCACCGCGAAGGTGTCGCTGCTGGGCCTGTGGCTGAACGGGCCGGTGCTGAAGGATGGCGAGGTGCTGCAGGTGATGGAGCGCATCAACCGCCAAACCGATCTGTGCACGGTGCTGGCGGCGCGCAACCGCACCCAGGCGCAATACATTCACGTCATCCAGCGACGCAGCGCCGATCGCACCTTCGTGATCAAGGGGGTGCTGCGTTCGCTCATCGCCTCCAGCGTCGGCTATTGCTTCCTCGCGGATGATGGCGATGCCGAGATCAAGCGGCTGGCGGTGCGCATCAATTCGGAGGAGCCTCAGGCCGAAGAACGGGTCAGCCTCGCCGCGCTGATGGCCGAGATCGCCCGGGTCCGGCAAAATGGCTATGCCATGACCACAGGCCTCGTCACCCGCGATGGCGGCATGATCTCGATGCCGCTGCCGGTGCGCGTGGGCGGCGAGCGGCTGGTCATCGGCGTGGGCGGCCTGTCCGATCACCTGATCGCCCACAAGGACGCCATCGTGGCCATCATGCGCGATGAAATGCGGGGCTTTTCCGTGGCCGACGAAGCCGGCGATTAAGCGGGCCGCGGAGAGCCTCGCCCTGCCATGAACAGGGTTCAAGATATACGAGTGTGATGAAGGGCCCCGGGCGCGCCCGGCGGCTTGCCAATTGCCGCGATCAACGCTGATACACGCCCCACCGGGTGGATAGCCGGCGGGAGAGCAGCATGGGTGTTGTCGAGTATGACCGCGAGGGTTCGGTCGCGGTTCTGACGATCAACAATCCGCCAGTCAATTCGCTGGCGGTGCCGGTGCGCGGCGCGCTGGATGCGGCGCTGGACCGGGCGCTGGCCGATGATGATGTGCGGGCCGTGGTGCTTATCGGCGCGGGTTCAACCTTCGTCTCGGGCGCGGAGATCAGCGAGTTCGGCACGCCCCTGGCCCGGGTGGAACCGCTGCTGACGATGATCCAGCGGCGCATCGATGCCTTCCCGAAGCTGGTGGCGGCGGCGGTGCATGGCACGGCTTTCGGCGGCGGTTTCGAACTGGCGCTTGCCTGCCACGCGCGGGTGGCGGTGGCGGGGGCCAAATTCGGCCTGCCCGAGGTGAAGCTGGGCCTGATGCCGGGCGCGGGCGGCGGCCAGCGCCTGCTTCGCCTCGTCGGCCCCGCCATGGCGCTGGAGTTGATCACCACTGGCGCCAGCTTCGGCGGCGAGGAAGCCTTGCGGCTCGGCGTGGTGGACGCGCTGGTGGACGACCTGCGCCCCGGCGCCATCGCCTTTGCCGAGGCGGCCCTGCGCGAAGGGCGCCAATTCACCCCCATCATGGCGCGCGACGACAAGCTGGGTGAATACCCCACGGCGCTCTTCGCCGAATTCCGCGCCCGGCTGCACGCCAAGGCCCCCGAGCGGCTCGCCCCCTTCGCCATTGTCGATGCGCTGGAGGCGGCCTTTCGCCTGAGCGGCCCCGAGGCACTGGCCTATGAAAAGCAGCGCTCGATAGACCTGAAGGCAACCGACCAGCATCGCGCGCTGAAGCGCAACTTCTTCATCGAGCGCGCCGCCCGCAAGATCCCCGACGTGCCCGAGACCATCTTGCCCCAGCCCATCCGCCGCGTGGCGGTGATCGGCGCGGGCACCATGGGCGGCGGCATCGCCATGACCTTCGCCAACGCCGGGCTTGGCGTCATCCTGCTCGACCAGAACCCCGAGGCCTTGGCCCGGGGCCTGAAGGTGATCGAGAACAACTACGCCGGCTCGGTCGCGCGCGGCACGATGAGCGCGGCGACGCAGGGAGCGGCGCTCGCCTGCATCCGCGGCACCACCGACTACGACGATCTGGGCGACATCGATCTGGCCATAGAGGCGGTGTTCGAGAAGCTGGAGATCAAGCAAGCGGTCTTCGCCCGGCTCGATCAGGCAACAGCGCGGCACGTCATCCTCGCCACCAACACCTCCTCGCTCAATATCGACGCTATCGCCGAGGCGACATCGCGGCCCGAGCTGGTGGTCGGCACCCATTTCTTCGCCCCGGCGCACAAGATGAAGCTGCTGGAAAATGTGCGCGGGCGCCACACCAGCCCGCAGACCATCGCCACGGTGATGGCGCTGGGCAAGGTGCTGGGCAAGGTGACGGCGCTGGCCGGCAATTGCGATGGCTTCATCGGCAACCGCATGCTGCAATATTACTCGGGCCAGGCCGAATTCCTGCTCGAACAAGGGGCTACGCCCGAACAGATAGACCGGGTGGCGCTGGCCTTCGGCATGCCGATGGGCCCGCTGGCCGTGCGCGACATGACCGGCATTGACGTGAATGTGCTGGTGCGACAGGCGCGGCGCAAGACGCTCTCGCCGCAGGATCGCCTGTCGGACATTCCCGATCGCCTGTTCGCCGCCGGACGGCTGGGGCAGAAGAGCGGCGCTGGCTATTACCGCTATGAGGGCCGCCAGAAGTTCCCCGACCCCGCCGCGCTGGAGATCATCGCGGAAATCTCGCGCGAGCGGGGCATCACCCGGCGCAGCTTCACCGACGAGGAGATCCGCGACCGCCTGTTCTTCCCCATCGTCAACGAGGGCGCCAAGGAGCTGGAAGACGGCACCGCCCTGCGCGCCGGCGACATCGATGTGGTGTGGATCAATGGCTACGGCTTCCCCGCCTGGCGCGGCGGCCCGATGTTCTGGGGCGAACTGTCCGGCCTGTCGCGCATTCGCGATCTGGCGGTGCGGCTGGCTGACGAAAATGGCCCGCGCTGGGCCCCTTCGGCGCTGCTCTCCGCTCTGGCGCGCGACGGCCGGGGGTGGGATGATGTGCCGGTTTCCGCCGCCGCGCTGGCGGATGCGGGGTGAGCATGATGCAACCAGTCCGGGAGATCGCGATATGAAAGCTGGGATCAGCGAAGCCGAATGGGCTGCCCGGGTCGAACTGGCCGCCTGCTACCGTCTGGTGGCGCGCGGCGGCATGGATGATCTGATCTACAACCACATCACCCTGCGCGTGCCGGGCGAGGAGCACCATCTGCTGATCAATGCCTATGGGCTGCGCTACAGCGAGATCACCGCCTCGAACCTGTGCAAGATCGATGCGGAGGGCAATATCGTTGCCAAGTCCGATCTGCCCTACGGCATCAATCACGCCGGCTTTGTCATCCATGGCGCGGTGCATGGCGCCCGCGAGGATGTGCGCTGCGTCATTCACACCCACACCCGCGCGGGCGTGGCGGTCTCGGCGATGAAATGCGGGTTGCTGCCGATCTCGCAGACGGCGCTGCGCTTTACCCGCCGCATCGGCTATCACGATTTCGAGGGGCCCGCGTTCAACCTCGACGAGCGCGAGCGACTGGTGCGCAACCTTGGCGATAACGACGCGCTGATCCTGCGCAACCACGGCCTGCTGGTATGCGGCCGCTCGGTGGGCGAGGCGTTTCACCTGATCCAGCGGCTGGAGGTGGCCTGCCAGGTGCAGGTGGATGTGATGGCCGCCGGGCAGGAGATATGCTTCCCCAGCGCGGAGGCGCAAGATACGACCGAGACCCTGCTGGGCCGGCAGGCGGATGGCCTTGCCGTATCGGTGGGTGGCACGATGGAATGGGAAGCCATGGTCCGCGAACTCGACCGCGAAGATCCCTCCTACGCACAATAGGCAAACCACCGGGCGCCAACCCGCGCCCGGAATGAGGACGACGATGAATTTTGACTTCGACCCCGCCGACGAGATCTTCCGCCAGGAGGTGCGCAGCTTCATTCGCGACGCGCTGCCCGCCGACATCCGCGAGCGCAACCTGCGCAACTATCACGCCAACCGCGCGGATACGCGGGCGTGGACGGCGATTGTCCACCGGCGGGGCTGGTCCGCGCCCAACTGGCCGGTGGACAAGGGCGGCACCGGCTGGAGCGCGATGCAGCAGTTCATCTTCGACGAGGAAAACTTTGCCGCCGGCGCGCCCTTGCTGGAAACCGGTGGCCTGAAGATGATCGGGCCGGTGATCTACACCTTCGGCACGCCCGAGCAGCACGAGCGCTTCAACCTCCCCTTCCTGCGCGGCGAGATCAGCTGGGGGCAGGGTTTCTCCGAACCCGGTGCCGGCAGCGATCTTGCCGGCCTCACCACCCGGGCCGAGCGGCAGGGCGATGACTATGTGATCAACGGCCACAAGATCTGGACGACCAATGCCCACTACGCCAACTGGCTCTATCTGCTGGTGCGCACGGATCCCACCCAGAAACAGCGCGGCATCTCACTGATATTGGTGCCGGCCGATGCGCCCGGCGTCACCATTCGCCCGATCATCGATATCGGCGAGGGGCACAGCCTGAACGAGATGTTCTTTGACGATGTGCGCGTGCCGGTGGGCAATCTGGTGGGTGAGGAGAACAAGGGCTGGACCTATGCCAAATTCCTGCTCGACCGCGAGCGCGCCTTTTCCGCCGAGGTTCCGCGCAACAAGCGCAATTTCGCCCTGTTGAAGCAGATCGCTCGGCATACGCGGCGCGCCGGGCGGCCATTGATCGAGGACGCCGCCTTCGCCGCGCGGCTGGCCCAGCTCGAATCCGATCTGGATGCGCTGACCTGGATGACCTTGCGCGCGCTTGCCCGGCAGGGTGATGCGACGTGGGAACTGCCGGTCGGCTCGATCCTGAAGGTGCGCGGCACAGAGCTGCAGCAAAAAATCGGCGAAATGCATATCGAGGCGCTGGGGGATCGTGGCGCCTATGTCTATCCCGAACCCGATTTCGCCACCGGCGAGCACCACTGGCCGCCGGGGCCCGACTATGCGCCGGGCCTGTTGGCCGATGCGCTCTATCGCCGGGCGGTGACGATCTACGGTGGCTCCAATGAGATCCAGCGCACGATCATCGCCAAGCAGTATCTGGGCCTTTAGGCCTCGCCGCGACGATATTCAGGACATCAGCACCCATGGAATTTGAACTGAACCCGGAGCAAGTGCAGCTGCAGGACAGCGTGCGCCGCTTTGTCGAGAAGCAGTACGACTTCGAGGCGCGGCGCAGGCTGGTGCGCGGGGATAGCGGGCAGAGTGGTGCGGGTTTCGCTGCCGCCCACTGGGCCACCTTTGCCGAACTGGGCTGGCTGGCCATCGGCCTGCCGGAAGAACACGGCGGCTTCGGCGGCTCTGCCGTGGAACAGGCGATCATCCTGGAGGAGTTCGGCAGGGGGCTGGTCGTGGAGCCGTTCCTGCCGGTGGCGGTGCTGGCGGCACAGGTGCTGGCGGCCATCGGTGCGGAGGGCAAGGTCGCCGACCTGCTGGCGGATATCGGCACAGGCGAAGCGCGGCCGGTGCTGGCCCATGGCGAAGTCGATGCGGGAGGCGAGATCGCCTTTGTCGAGACTACAGCGACGCCCACGCCCACCGGCTGGTCGCTCAGCGGGCGCAAGGTGCTGGTGGTGGGCGCGCCCTTTGCCACGCATTATCTGGTCTCGGCCCGCACCTCGGGCGCCCCGGGCGACGAAGCCGGCATCAGCCTGTTCCTCGTGGAGCCTGAGGACGCCGGCCTGGAGCGCATCGACCTGCGCCTTTCCGACAGCAGCCGCGCCGCCGAAATCGTGCTGCACGATGCCGAGTTGCCCGCCGACCGGCTCATCGGCGCCGAGGGCGGGGCCTTCGGCGCCATCGCCGCCGCTCACGCCCATGCCACCACGCTCATCTGCGCCGAGGCGATCGGGGTGATGGACCGGGCCTTGTGGGTCACCCGCGACTATCTGAAAACCCGCCAGCAGTTCGGCCAGCCCATCGGCAATTTCCAGGCGCTGCAACACCGCATGGCGGATATGGTGATCGAGCTGGAACTGTCGCGCGCGCAGGTGTTCGGAGCGCTGGCCTCGCTGAACGGCACCGCCATTGCCCGCGATCATGCCGTCTCCTCGGCGAAGGTGCAGATCGGCCGGGCGGCGAAGTTCATCGGCGGCAATGCCATCCAGTTGCACGGCGGCATCGGCATCACCGAGGAATATGTCATTGGCCATTATTACAAACGGCTGATGATGATTGATAATGCCTATGGCAATGTCGCCTACCATCTTGCCAGGATGAGCAAGCTGGCCGCCGCTGTCGCCTGAGTATCGCCCCTAAGTATCGTCCCGAAACAGGTCTGGAACCTGAAGCAAGAGGAAGCCCATCCAATGTCCGGATCCATCATGATCGACCGCCCCGCCTTTGCCATGCCGGGGGTCAGCCACGAATATATGACGCCGGAACTGGTCCACGATCTGCCCGAGGATCCGCGCGCATGGGTGCCGCGCCCCGGCGGCGGCGAGTTCCTGCCGCGCATGTTCGACACGCTGACCGGGGTGATCGTGAACCTCAACCGCTATCGCCGCCCGGGCATGCTGGGCCGCCACCTCCATGGCTCCGCCGTCTATGCCTATACGCTGGAGGGCAGCTGGCGCTATGCCGAGCACGACTGGGTCGCCAAGCCCGGCTCCTTCGTGTTCGAATCCCCTGGCGAAACCCATACGCTGATCGTCGAGCAGGCGACCATGGTCGGCTTTTTCGTGTGGATGGGCGGCTATCAGATCGTCGACGAGAACGACAAGATCGTGAAAGTGGAGAACGTCCTCTCGCTGATCGACGCCTGCGACAAGCACTATCGCGAATGCGGCCTCGGCCCCGATTACGTCCGCCAGTTCATCCGCTGAGATGAACGTGGGCGCAAACCCGCAAGACAATATTCTGAAAAGGTAAGCCCATGAGCTATTCCGGTTACAAGCACATTCTCGTCGAGGTGGAAAACCGCGTGGCGACCGTCACCCTCAACCGGCCGGAAGTGCGCAATGCCGCCACGCTGGAAGTGCATACCGAGCTGGAGGACATCTGGCTGAAGATCGCCCGCGACGAGGGTGTGCACGCCGTGGTGCTCACCGGCGCGGGCGTCGCCTTCTCGGCGGGCGGCGACATCAATGCGATGCACGCGCGCCTGCAGGTGGAAGGCGCCAACCTCACCCATTCGATGCGCGCAGCCGGCCACACCCGCCGTTTATGGGAATCGATGCTCGCGGTAGAGGTGCCGATCATCGCGGCGATCAACGGCGACGCGCTGGGCCTTGGCTGTAACATCGCGGTGTTTTCCGACATCACCGTCATCGCTGACGACGCCAAGATCGGCGACACCCACACCCGCATGGGCCTGGTCGCGGGCGATGGCGGCGCGGTGATGTTCCCCATCCTGCTCGGCTTCATGAAGGCCAAGGAATTCCTGATGCGCGGGCTCATCGTCAAGGGCGAGGAAGCCGCGCGCATCGGCCTTTGCACTTATTCCTTCCCGAAGGACCAAGTGCTGGCCGAGGCCCGCAAGATCGCCAAGGAACTGGCCGCCCTGCCCACCTATGCCGTGCGCTGGACCAAGCTGGCCGCGCAAAAGACGGTGAAGGACCATTTCAACGCCACCTTTGATGTGTCGATCGCCTATGAAATGCTGGGCATGCAGGACAAGCCGTTCTCCGAGGCGGTGCATGCCTTCATCGAGAAGCGCAAGCCGAAGTTCGATTGAAGCGTGGCGGCGGGAGAGTAAGGGCATGACCGACAGCTGGTTTGGCGAGCTGATCCATCGCAACGCGCGGCACCACGGCGATTCCCCCGCCTGGGTGGAGGGCGGCAAGAGCCTCACCCACCGCGCCTATCGCGATCGCTCACTGGCCCTTGCCGCGGCGCTGCGCATGCGCGGGGTGGAGCGGCTGGACCGGGTGGCGGTGCTCTCGATGAACCGCATCGAGTTCATGGAGGTCTGCGGTGCCTGCGAGTTGACCGGCTTCATCGCCGCCACGGTCAACTTCCGCCTATCGGCGCATGAGCTGCGGGTGCAATTGCGGGATTGCGCGCCGACCGCGCTGGTGTTCGAGGCCGCCTATGCCCCGCTGATCGACGAGATCCGCGCCGACCTGCCCTCGATCCGCGCCTGGATCTGCTTTGACGACGAACCGGGCTTCGCCTGCCCGGCATGGGCCGAATCCTATGAGGCGGTGATGGCGGCAGCGGCAGGGCAAGTGCCCGATGTCACCTCCACCCTCGATGACATCGCCTACCTCGTCTATACCAGCGGCAGCACCGGGCGGCCCAAGGGCTGCATTCTGGGCTCACGCGAATTGTGCCGCAAGGCCGAGCAGCACGCCTCCGACGGCAAGATCCTGAGCAATGACCGGGTGCTGATCGTCATGCCGCTGTTTCATGTCGGCGCGCGGGGCGTGGCCAGCGGCGGCCAGTGGCGCGGGGCGGCGGTGCATATTCAGCGCAGCTTCGATGCCGGCGCCTTCATCCACGCCGTGGAGGAGGAGCGCATCACCATCGCCCATCTCGCGCCGACCATGGTGCAGGCGGTGGTCGAGCACCCGCTGGCCGCCACGGCGGATTTCTCCAGCCTGAAGACCGTGTTCTACTCGGCCGCCGCCATGCCCAGCGACGTGTTGCGGCGCGCCTTCGCCCTGTTCGGCCCGATACTGCTGCAGGCCTATGGCCAGACCGAGGGCATTGTCTCCATGCTGCCCGCGCACCAGCACCAGCCCGACGGCACGGAGCGCGAGCGCGCCCGGCTGGCCTCGGTGGGGCAGGCCTATCCGGGCGTGGAAATCCGCCTGTTCGACGATGACGGTCGCGATGTGACCGACAGCGGCGCGGGCGAGATCACCTATCGCGGCGGGGCGATGTTCCGGGGGTACTGGAACGACAGCGTGGCCACGTTCGCGGCCTGGCGCGATGGCTGGATCCGCTCGGGCGATATCGGCCGCTTCGACGCAGACGGCTTCCTCTACATCGTCGACCGCAAGAAGGACATGATCATCACCGGCGGCGAAAACGTCGCCAGCCGCGAGGTGGAAGAGGCCCTGTTGCGCCATGACGCCGTCGCCGAATGCGCGGTGGTCGGCCTGCCCCATGCCAAGTGGGGCGAGACCATTCATGCATTTGTCGCTCTGGCGACATCCGGGGCGGCATCAGCGGCAGCACCGGATGAGGCCGACCTGATCACCCATTGCCGCAAGTTCCTGGCATCATACAAGAAACCGACCGGCATCACCTTCCTCGCCACGCTGCCCAAGCTGCCCAATGGCAAGATCGACAAGATCGCCTTGCGGGCCCTCGGCAAAGGCAGCGGCTGAATGAAGCCAGCCCGTCAGGACACCGAATAGCCGCCATCAACCGGCAGAATGACCCCCGTCACCCACTCTGCCGCGGCTGAACACAGAAACAGCACCGGCCCCGCCAGATGGCGCGGCTCGCCCCATTTGCCCATCGGCGTGCGCTTGCACACGCGGTCATAGAACTCCGGCGCGTTCTTGGCGTCAGCCGACATGGCGGTGGTGATGAAGCCCGGCGCCACCGCATTCACGCGAATGCCCTTGGGCGCCCAGGCGATGGCCATGCTCTTGGTGGCCAGGGCCACGGCGCCCTTGCTGGCCGAATAGGCCGAGGCTGTGCCGGTGCCGAAAATGCTGTTGATCGAGGCAGTGTTGACCACGGCCGGTGTGTCGCTGGCCAGCAAATGCGGCATGAAGGCCTCGCACATGCGCACCGTGCCCAGCATGTTGATGTCGAAGCAATGGGCATAGGCCTCCTCGCTCCCGGCCTCGGGGCCCCGCACCAGCACGCCCGCGCAGTTGATCAGGTAATCGCAGCGCTCCACGCTGGCGGCGAAGGCCTTGACCGCCTCGGTATCGCCCACATTCAGCGCGTGAATTGCGATCCCGGCAAAGTCCGGGTCGGCGCGGCGGGCGGCCAGTTCCTCGTCACCCCAGCCGGTGACGATAACCTTGGCCCCGGCCGCGGCAAAAGCCTGCGCGATGGCGCCACCGATGCCGCCCGTGCCCCCGGTTATCACCGCAACCTTGCCCGCAAATTCACTCATGATCCGGCGTCCTCATCATTGGGCGCATCGCGCGCCGCTCGCTCAGTTCCCGGCGTAGCGCGCCTCGATCTTGCGCATCGCCTGTTCAATGCGCTCCGGCCCCACGGGCACCACCAGATAGGCCCCCTTGGGCGCGGCGGTGACGTTGGCGGCGATGTGTTGCACCACCGCATCATCCAGCCGCTCCAGCCCGAGGTCCTTCAGGCTGCGCGGCAGGCCGACCTCGGCGTAGAAGGCGGCGACATCGTCGATGAAGGCGTCCCCCCTATCCTCAACCTCGAACTGCACCAGCAGGCCATAGGCCACGTGGTACCCGTGCAGGCATTGATCAACCACCGGCGTGCGCACCAGGCCGCGCGTCATCGCGTGGGCCAGGCCCAGCCCGGCGTTCTCGAACCCCAGCCCGGCCATCAGGATATTGGCCTCGACCACGGCGTCCAACGCGACGGTGGTCTTGCCCCGGCCGGCGGCCTGCATCGCGGCCACGCCATGCGCGCGAATGGTGCGATAGCAGCCATCGGCGATGTACATGGCGGTGCGCGAGGGCGCGCCGAAATGGGCGCTGAGCCCGCCATCGCGCACGGAGGCCTCGGCCTCGAATTTCTTGGCGATGGCATCGCCCATGCCCGCCAGCAGAAAGCGCGCCGGCGCCCCGGCGATCACATCGGTATCCACTACCACGGCATCTGGGTTGCGCGGATGGGTTTCGATGGCCACCACCCGGTGGTGGTCGTCATAGAGCGCCAGCCCCATGGAGACGGGACTGTCGTTGGAGGCGACAGTGGGCACGGTGACGAAGCTCAGCCCGGCACGCAGCGCCACGCCCTTGGCCGCGTCCAGCGCCTTGCCGCCGCCCACGCCGACAATGATATCCGCTCCTTCCGCTCGCACCCGCGCCAGCATCGCCTCAATCGCCGGCACGGTCACCTCGCCGGCAAAGGGCAGCGGGATATAGGCCCGCGCGCCAAAGGTGGCGGCCAACCGTGCGCCCAGCAGGGCAAACACGTCGGCATCGATGATGATCGCGGGCTTGGCGGCAATCGCGTGGCAGATGTCGCCCAGCTTATCGAAAGCACCCGGCCCCTGATAATAGCGGTGCGCGCTGCCGAAAATACGCAGCGAATGCGCCAGCCTCTCGGCGTTGACCTCGAAAAACTCGATTTGGGGCCCCTGGTCTGCCATCTTTTCCCTGCGCTGCTGACTGTTGTTCACCCTCTTGCCGCGATTACCGGCATCGGGCCAGCCCAAGCTGACGTTGTCGCCGCAAAGCGGGCATTTATGGCATATGTGATTGGTTGCTGCCTGCCCGGGCTGCAAAGTGAGACACCGGAACGCTGGCCCAAACGGGTGCCGCCAGCACCGCACCGCCCGCGGGCAGATGCCGATGCCGCACCCGCATGGCCAACTCGCAACGTTTCGCCGGCTCCGGAATCGAAACGCCCATGATCACACAGGGATCACTGCGGGCGACGCATTCAAACGGCGGAACGGACAGGGTGCCGCGCTCGGGCCGCCTGCCCGGCAATCCCCTGACCCGCCACCAATTTTGCGGCGATGCGGTGCTCGCGGCAGGTGTGAGCTTTCGCTATCGGGCGCATGGCGGTTGAGTGGTCGCAATCGACCGACGGGCGCGCGCATCGGCACTTGCATTCGGCGCGATTTGTGCGATCCCCCGCCGAATAAGAAACTGTGTGGAGAATGTCCTGGTGGAAATGTCAGGTGAACAGCGGATCGAGGCGCCGCGCGCCCGGGTCTGGGCTGCGCTCAACAATCCGGAGGTGCTGAAAGACTGCATTCCCGGCTGCCAAACGCTCACCCAAACCGCACCCGACAGGATGCAGGCCGTGGCCGCGATCAAGGTTGGCCCCATCGGCGCCCGCTTTCGGGGCGAGGTGGTGCTGTCGCAGATCGATGCGCCCAACGGCTACCGCATCGATGGCGAGGGTCAGGGCGGCGTGGCCGGCTTTGCCAGGGGCGGCGCGCAGGTCCGCTTGGCCGAGGACGGGCCGGACGCCACCATCCTGTCCTACGAGGTCACGGCTCAGGTCGGCGGCCGGCTGGCGCAGGTCGGCGGCGCGCTGATCGACGCCACCGCCAAGCAGATGGCCGGCAGCTTCTTCCGCAAGTTTGGCCAGGCGGTGACTGCCGAATTGCCCGTAGCCCCGCCGGTGGAGGCCGTCGAATCCGCCCCGGCAGAGGCCGTTGCGGCTGGCCCATCTCCCATCGCCCCGACCCTCCCCGCGCCCGTGGCACAAGCCACGCGCGCCCCGCACGGCGGCGTATGGTGGGCTCTGATGGTGCTCGCGGCTCTGGCCACCGGCTATATCTTCGGTCGCAACGGCAGCACTGCCGGCGGGCCGGAGGGCTGGCAAGCACTGGCCACAGGCCTGCTCGCCATGCTGGCCGGCGTTTTGGGCTATTGGGCCGGGCGCGACCGCGCGGCCGCCGCGCCGGTGGTGGTGGTCGATGCGGCCCTCCTTTCCAGCCTTCAGCAAGGGCACAGATCGTGAAGCCTGCTCCCTTCGATTATGTTCGCGCGGAAAGCATCCCCCACGCGCTGGAGGCGCTGGCCGGGGCTGGGGCCGATGCCGATGGCGATGCCAGCATCCTTGCCGGCGGCCAGACGCTGATGCCGCTTTTGGCTTTACGGATGGCGACCCCCTCGGTCATCATCGACATCAACCGCATCGAGGCTCTGGCTGGCGTCAGCCGCGTGGCAGGGCATAATGGTTCGGGGGCCACCCGCATCGGCGCCACGACCCGGCAGAACCACGTTCTGGCCAACGAACTGGTGAAGGCCCATGTCCCCGCGCTGGCCAAGGCCACGGCCTTTGTCGGCCACCACCAGACACGCAATCGCGGCACGCTGGGCGGCTCGGTGTCGCTGGGCGAGCCGGCGGCGGAATATCCCGCCATCGCCCTCACGCTCGACGCCGTGATCGAGGCCCACTCAAGCGAGGGCATCCGCCGCATCGACGCGCTGGATTTCTACCTCGGGGCCTATTCCACCGCCTTGCTGCCCGACGAGCTGGTGGTCGCGGTCGAATATCCCGACTGGCCGGCAGACAGCGTCACCATCGTTCACGAGGTGACGCGCCGCGCTGGCGATTTCGCGCTGGTGGGCCTCATCTGCCAGCTGGCCATCGCCGAGGGCAAGGTATCCCGCGCCGCCATCGGCTGGTTTGGCATGGGCGCCACCCCGATGCGCAGCCTCGCCGCCGAAAAGGCGCTGAAGGGCGTGTCGCTGGGTGATATCGACCCCCGCGCCGTGGCGGAACTGGCGATCAGCGAGACCGAGCCGCTGGAAGACAAGCACGCCACGGCGCACTACCGCCGCTCCGTCGGCACCAAATTGTTCACCCGCCTGCTGAGCGCAGCGGTGGCTGAAAGGCAAAAGCCATGACCCTGCACCGGATCGAAATCGAGGTTGATGGCGACGTGATCGCCGCCGAAGTCGAAGGCCGCCTTACCCTGGGCGATTTCCTGCGCGATCGTGCTGGCCGCACCGGCGTGCATCTGGGATGCGAGCATGGCGTATGCGGCGCCTGCACCATCTCGTTCAATGGCGATGCGGTGCGTTCCTGCCTGATGCTGGCGGTACAGGCCGATGGCGCCCGCATCGGCACCATTCAGGGTCTGGCCGAGGCGGACGGCACGCTTCATCCGGTTCAGGCGGCGATGCAGGCGGAATATGGCCTGCAATGCGGCTTCTGCACGCCCGGTGTGGTGATGACGCTGGCCAGCGTGCTGGAGGCTGAAAAAACCCCCAGCGAGGAGCGGCTGCGCGACGTGCTCTCGGGCCACCTGTGCCGCTGCACCGGCTATCAGGGCATGCTGCGCGCCGCCAAAAGCCTTGCCATACAGGCGCAAACGGCAGCGGGAGACGCATGATGGCACAAACAACCGCCGCCCGCTTCGTCGGCCAACGCCTGCCCCGCAAGGAGGACAAGCGCCTGCTCACCGGCAGGGGCAGCTATGTCGCCGATGTCTCGCTGCCCGGCATGGTGGAACTGGCCTTTGTCCGCTCGCAGGTGGCGCGCGGCAAAATCCGCGGCATCGATATCGAGGCCGCCCGCGCTTATCCCGGCGTGCGCGCGGTGCTCTCGGCGAAGGATCTGGATAGTCTCGGCGCAAAATGTCAGATCCTGCATGGCGGCATGGCGCCTGCGCCACACGTCGATCTGCTCGCCCGGGACAACGTGCGCTATGTCGGCGAACCGATCGTCATGGTCATTGCCGACAGCCGCTATATCGCAGAGGATGCCGCCGGGCTGGTCTTTGTCGATTGCACCATGGAAGATCCGGTCATCACCATCGATGACGCCCGCGATGGCCCGCCCGTCCACCCCGATTTCCCCACCAACGTCGCCGATCGCAACGCGCCGCCGGAAAACCCGGCGCTGGAGGCCGCCTTCGCTTCGGCCGCGCATGTGGTGGAGGCGACCATTCGCCACCAGCGTCAGGCGCATGTGCCGATGGAAACGCGCGGCGTCGTGGCGGCCCGGCAGGGGGTGGATGAACTGCTCGTCCACCTTGCCTGCCAGAGCCCGCATCTCTCGGCCCACCTGCTGGCCAACACCTTCAACCTGCCGCAGGCGAACATCCGGGTCATCGCCAAGGATGTGGGCGGCGCCTTCGGCCTAAAGGTCCAGCCGTGGCGCGAGGAACTCTGCGCGGTGGCCGCGGCCCTGCTGCTCAATCGCCCGGTCAAGTGGATCGAGGACCGGATGGAGAACCTCACCTCGGCGGGCCAGGCCCGCGAGCAGGAAATCCATTGCCGCCTAGCCCTTGATGCCAATGCCCGGCTGCTGGCCGCCGATTACGACTATGCCTGCAACATCGGCGCTTTCCCGCAGGGCGTTGATACCAACTTCCTCGTCGAAATGTTCCTGCCCGGGCCCTATCACCTGCCGCTGTACCGCTGCCGCAATGTCAATTACTACAGCAACACCGTGGGCCAGGCGGCCTATCGCGGCCCCTGGGCCATGGAGTCGCTGGCCCGCGAAACGATGATGGAACTGGCCGCCCGCCAGATCGGCATCACCCCCGAGGAGCTGCGCCGCCGCAACCTCATCACCGCCGCCGACCAGCCGTTCAGCATGGTCACCGGCGCCGTGATAGACCGCGTCACCCCGCGCGAATGCTTCGAGGCGATCCTCGAGAAAGTCGACATGGCCACCTTCCGCGTGGAGCAGGCCGAAGCGCGCAAAGCCGGTCGCTATCTCGGCATCGGCTTCTCGGTCTATATTGAGCCGACCACCATGGGCTTCGGCGTGCTCAGCTCCGAATTTGCCCATATCCGCGTGGACCCCACAGGCGCGATTATCGCCAACATGGGCACCCATTCGCAGGGCCACGGCACCGCCACCACCATGGCCCAGGTCATCGCCGACGAACTGGGCGTGGAATACGACCGGGTCACCGTGCACGAGGATGATTCGTCGCGCGGCGCGTTTGGCGCGGGTGCGGGAGGCAGCCGGCAGGCGGTGGCCGGCGGCGGCGCGGCCATCAAGGCCAGCGCGCTGCTCGCGGCCAAGATCAAGACCATCGCCGGCCACATGCTGAACGCCAATCCCGAGATGATCAGCATGCAGGGCGGCCGCATCACGGTCGAGGGCGAACCCGAGGTCTCCACCACGCTGGAGCGCATCGCTGCCACCGCCTATGCCGACCCGGACCGCTTGCCGCCGGGCATGGAGCCGGGCCTGGAGGCGCAATACCGCTTCCGCTCGCCGATGTTCGTCTTCTCCAACGCCGCCCACGCCTGCATCTGCGAGGTGGATGGCGAGACCGGCATCACCCGCGTGCTGCGCTGGATCGCGGCCGAGGATTGCGGCGTGATGATCAACCCCTCCATCGTCGAGGGGCAGATCGCTGGCGGCGTGGTGCAGGCCATCGGCGGCGTGCTGAGCGAGGAAATCAGCTATGACGCGATGGGCAATCCCACGGCCGTCACCTTCAAGGACTATGTCATTCCCTCGGC
Source organism: uncultured Sphingomonadales bacterium (assembly GCA_903923465.1). GTDB lineage: Bacteria > Pseudomonadota > Alphaproteobacteria > Sphingomonadales > Sphingomonadaceae > Novosphingobium. Next base: position 20,597 of record CAIXXP010000064.1, read on the forward strand.
GCATGATGTGCCGCAGATCGAATACATCCACCTCGTCACCCCCAGCACCTCTGACGGTGGCTTCAAGGGAGTGGGTGAAGGCGGGGCCATCGTTGGCCCGCCGGCGCTGGTGAACGCCGTCGCCGATGCCCTCGCGCCGTTCGGTGGCCGGTGTTACGACCTGCCGCTCACCCCTTCGCGGCTGCTCGCCATCATCGACGGCGGAGAGGGCTGAACGGGCCTCACCCGGATCGCGCCTGTCCTCCGATCAGCGGGCTTAAGGCGAAAAGCTGCCAGCCGGAGGCGGCCAGCGGCGGCGCGAGGATACCACCGCTGGCCGACGCATGCCTCTGGGCATGGGCGGGGGGAGGCATTTACACGCCATCAAGCCCCTTGCTCACCAGAACGTTCACGGAGACGCGGCGGTTCTGCGCCTTGCCCTCGGCCGTGTCATTACTCGCCAGCGGGTCTGCCTGGGCCATGCCGGTGGGGGTGAGCATGCGATAGGGCTTCCAGTGGCACGCCTGCTGGAGATAGTTGATAACGCGGCTGGCCCGTTTTTCGCTGAGCGTCTGGTTGACGTCGTCGCTCCCGGTCGAATCGGTGTAGCCGACCACCAATATCAGCGCATTATCCACCCCTTCTGCCTGGCTTGCCGTTGTGCACAGTTCGGCCTTGTCCCCGGGCGAGAGCACCGCCTTGCCCGTGTCGAAGTGCACATTGGTGGTGCTCTTGATATTATACTTGTCGATGTCAGCCATGCGGCCGCGCAGCGCCTCGGTGGCAGCGGATTGCTCGGCAAAGCGCTGGTCCGTGCCGTGGCGTATCATGCTCGCCATCTTGAGGTCGCCGTGGTGCAGGGTGATCTCGCTCGCCAGCAGCCCGCCGGGCCATTGCAGCGTCTTCACCGTTACCGGCAGCCCGTTGAGCAGAGCACCCGCATCCAGTTTGCTGCTGCCGAACAATCCGTTGCTCGCCCGGACCCTGGTGTCCTGGTTGATGGCGATCACCGATTTGGTGCCGTCGGCGGAGGTCACCTGCAGCTTGTCATCGCCGCGGGCCGAGATAAAGCCCTTGATCTGCGGTCCTGCCGTCAATTGGGACGCATCCGGCACGGAGGTACCCGTCACGGTGATGTCCGTCCTGGGCGCATCCTGAGGCTGGGCGGAAACCGGGGCAGACAGGGGAATGGTAACTGCGCCAAGCAGGACGAGAACGCCTGACTTTCTGGAAATGGCAAGCATAACGCTACTCCTTCGCATTGTCGCCGGAAGCGTGCCGGCCCAAACATTTCTCCTAGATGAAGCATTTGCAAGACCGACGGCGGCATGGCCGAAATGAGCGAATTTTACGACGAGTTGCGCCGGGGCGTGTTGCCGGGGGCCTGACAGGGATGGCCTACGAGCCGCCCTTCCCCACGTCAAAGGCTGCGATTGCTTCACGGTGGAACCGCCAGCGCATCGCTGCCGCCATTTCGAGGGTTAAATCCGCGCCGGAATTGGCATAGGGTGCCACCGATGACGCCTTCGAAGATCACTCCGCCCGAACTCGAGCTTTTCTCGGCATCGCCGTCGCTGAACCGGGTGGTCCGCATTGTCAGCGGCAAGGGGCGCGTCCGCGCCGTCCTTGAGGATGATTTCCACCACTTCCTTGTGGAAATCGAGCATCGCGACGGTGTGGTGACGGCGGCCAGGTCCGAAAGCCCGCGCTTCCCCTATTCCTTGTGCCCGGCCGCGGGCGACCATCTGGCCGAGCTGGTGGGCGTGGCAACACACCAGCGGGCGGTTGACATCCAGACCTTTGCCGACGCCAAATTCCAATGCACGCACCAATATGAACTGGCGGTATTGGCCATTGCCGCAGCCGGGCGGGGCGAAGGCACGCGATCTTACCACGCTGTCGTGGCAGACCGCGACGCAACCCCCAGAACGGCGCTGCTGGCCCGGGACGGATCCATGGCGCTGCGCTGGGTCTTGTCGGATTACGCGGTTCAAGAGCCCGCGCCCTATTCCGGCATAGGGCTTGGCGCGGGGTTTTCGGCCTGGGTGGCCCGCAACCTGGACGAAGACGAAGCGGAAGACGCGCTGGTGCTCCGCCGCGCGATCTTCATTTCCAGTGGCCGGGGCCTGGCCCCCTGGCTGGATGCTCAACCGCATGCCCCGATGGGCGGCGGGTGCCTGGTGCAGCAGCCAACGCGAGCACCGGAAGCGCTTCGGCAGAAGGGTTCGACACTTGACTTTACAGGTCGAAGCCACCTGCTGACAGCTGGCAGCGACGCCTGGCTTGCCGGGGCAAACGGGCAAGTGCTGTCAGAGTAGGCCCGCAGGTGAGAGGGCGGCAGCACACGAACAAGCCCGCCCATCCATTCCGCTGTTTACGTCGCCCGGCGATGACATCGGCAGCGGCCGAATGTCCACGATCCGGAAAATTTCCCAATCGGCATCAGTTAGTTATGCGACGCGCGGCAAGGCCAGTTGCTGGCTGGCCCTGCCGCGCGCCCAGTTGCGGGATCAATCTTCGCCGGTGATGCCGAGCCGCTGGTCGTAGAGATCGTGGAAATGGCGAATGGCCGATTCCTGATATGCGGCCAGCCAGATGTAGGGCGGCTCCTTGGTCTTCAGGCCATTGTGGGTCGACGGGAGGTTGCCGACGTCCTGATCGAAGACGCGGGCGAGGGCGCCCAGTTCCGGCGCGGCGGTCCAGCGGTCATCAGGCCCCAGATGGCGCGTCGGGCGCGGGGCGGGCTTGGCCTTGCCTTCCGGCCAGGGCGACAACAGCATGACCTGCATCAGGCACTCGTCCGGATTGTCGCCATTGGGCCGGAAGCGATAGACGATCCGCGCCCAGCCGGACCAGGGGCTGAAGTTCGGGAACAGGCTGTTGTAGCCACTGTCGTTCAGCTCAGCGTCGGAATATTGCTCCACTTCATCGCCGATCAACCCGCGCAAATTGTCCGTCGTCAGAACATTCGGCACAGTTTGCGGCGTAAATTAGCGGAGGGCGGGCCTCGTCTGGGGTTGGGTTTTAGGCGGCGAGCTTACGGTGTTGCAAGCGCCGATGTTCGATGGTCTGTCGCTTGATTCTTTCAC
>CAIXXP010000065.1 GCA_903923465.1 uncultured Sphingomonadales bacterium
GTGAAAGAATCAAGCGACAGACCATCGAACATCGGCGCTTGCAACACCGTAAGCTCGCCGCCTAAAACCCAACCCCAGACGAGGCCCGCCCTCCGCTAATTTACGCCGCAAACTGTGCCGAATGTTCTGACGACGGACAATAATGCGGACATCGCGCCACAGCGACCAGCCGTCGAGATATTCGAGATCGGCGTCAAGGCGCCCCAGCAGATCCGCCTCGCAGTCCGTGGCGCCGCGCAGGCCGCGCACTTGCGCAAGACCTGTCAGGCCAGGACGGAGTGCGTGCCGCTGCCAATAGCGCGTGTCCACCTCCCAAAACAATTTGTCGCCAGCCTGAGATCCGATCGCATGCGGACGCGGCCCCACCGAGACCTGCAGAAGGCCCTGGCCGCCGGCGCGCCGCGCACCCTGCGCGGAAAGGCTGGCCACTGCTTCGTCAATCACCTCGCCCGGAACGGCGGCACCTTTGAGGATGATAGCCCAGGCCGCCCGCCGCTCTGGCGGAGAGCTGACAATCACCCTGTCGGCATAGCGCATCACCAGGCCGATTCGGTCCAGCGTGTGGGGGTCGTTCAGCACCGGCTTCAGCCCGAAGCTCTGCGCCGAGACGTAAACCGCGCCGGGCAGGCTGACCGTCGGGCCGCCATCGTCGATAACCAGTTCGTTGGTCACGCTCGCCCCGCAGCGCCAATGCACGAAGGCCCGCATCTGCACCCGGGCCCAGGCCATGACCAGCGCGGACAGCACCACGCCCAGAGCAAACTGAACGCGTGAGAATTCGGTGGAGGATTTGGTGAAGAAGGCGATGAACACCACCACGGAGGCCGAAACCGCCAGTGCCATCAGCGCGCGGCCAACACTGGTACCCCGGTTCTTCAGCGAATCGAGCGAATAGGTGCCATTATACATCGCAATGGTGAGGAACACCGGCAGCAGCAACTGCGCCAGCAGCAGCGAGGCGCCGTCCTCGGCGCCGATGTAGACGTATCCCGCCATGCTGAAGCTGAGGTAGAGCGCGACGATGTCGCAGATCATCAGACCGAGGTAGCACTGGAGACGGCGCCGTTGCAGGCCGACCATGAGCGGCATGCGCAGGGCCCGGTCGTGAAGCGTGCCGCGCTGTTTCGGCAACCTTCCCAAATTGTCCGGATGAACGTTCACGCAAAACCTTCCCGCAGACCAAGAGGCACTATCGGTAAGCGGATCGAACCCCCGATCTATCGGCAAAACCTTGCCGTTTCGGCGTTCAAGCCCCCGTAGGTTTACTTAGCAGGTGCAACATTTTCCCGCCAGTACCAATAATCACGCCTTTGTTCCGCATCAGTGCCAAATTGGGCCTATTTTTTCGCGGCCGCCCGCGTCATCTCGGCAAGCGCCTGCATCAGCAGTATTCCTGAGTCGTGACTGTTTGATAACAAGGCACGATGCAGGTCCATCAACCGGGCCAACAGCCGTTCCAGCCGGGGCCCGCGCCAAATGGAGAGCTGGCGGGTGAGCGCCGGAACATCCTTCCAGAACACCCGCCGCGCGGCCTTTTCGGATTCCAGCAGAGCGCCGACATCACCGCCGCCAAAAGCACCGGGCGGCCCCAGCCTCGCCGCCAACTGGGCCAGTTGCGCGGCGCGGCGCTCAAAGGCCAGCAGCACGCCCACCGGGTTCAGGCCCAGTTCGCGCATGCGCCGCAACTCTCCCGCCAGCCGATCCGCCTGCCCGCCCAGCACCACATCCACCAGCGCGGCAAAGCCGTCTTCCTCATGGCGCGCGCCAATCGCGTCCAGCGCCGGGCCGGTCGCCTCGCGCGGCCGCTCCGGCGCGGCGTCGAGATAGAGGGCAAGCTTGCTCACCTCCGACAGGGCGAGGCGGATATCGAGCCCGGCGGCAGTGGCAATCCGCGCCGCCATCTCATTGTCCATCTTCACCCCGGCCATGCCCGCCCGCTCGCGGATGGTGGCGGCGATGGCGCGCAGGTCTGGCGGATAGAACATGGCCACCAGCGCATCGGGCCGGTCGGCCAGCAGCTTGGCGGTGCGGCTCTTGTCGGTGGCGCCGGTGGCGACGATCAGCACCGGGCAGGGCTCGGCCTCGCCGGCCAGAAGATTCGCCACCGCGTCATGCGCCTCGTCGCCGGCGCAGCGCACCAGAATATACCGCGAATCGCCGAACAGAGAGGTCGACCGGGCCTCGTCGCCCAGCAGCACGGGGTCGCGGCGCAGATCGCCACCGGCCAGTTCCACGCGCTCGCCGGGGTTTTCCAGCAGGCCGGCGATGGTGTGGGCGGCATCGGCGGCGGCGGCCTCGTCCGGCCCGCAAAACAGGAAAACCTTGCAGCCCCGCGCGGCCCTTGGCGCGATCGCGGAAAAGTCCTTTTGGGTCGCCTTCACTGGATCCCGGCCATCATCGGGCGCCGGCCGTCACCGCGCCCGAACAGGCGTCGCGTTCAACCGCGCGGCCACCTGCGCGACGATGGCGTCGGCCACGGTGTGGCTGAGGTTCTCCAGCGCCGTCTGCTCGGCGGCAACGGTGGCATAATCGGAGGAAACCACGTTGATACCGGCATCGGAGCCGGCAGTGGCATCCAGCAGAATCGCGCCGCTGGCCACATCGATCAACTGATAGCGGGCGCGCAGGGTGCGCCGCTCGCGGCCCACCGTGTTGTTCGACAGCAGGCCGAGGCCCTCCAGCTTATCGTCCAGCCGCACATCCAGGCGATAGCGGGCATTGGCGCCCGAGCCCATCCGCGCGGCCAGCGCCTCGCGCATCAGCCAGCCATCGCGGCCGGGAATCGGCGAGACCGCCACATTGGCCAGCCCCCGCGCCACCGCGCCGTTGCCCCCACCCGGATAAAGCGGCTGCAGCGAGCAGGCCGCCAGCCCGCCCCCCATCGCCAGCATCACCGCCAGGGCGAGGGCGGGGCGGATCAGCGATGGGGTGGCGGCGCGGCACATGGGCTCAGGCTACCAGATTTACCAGCCGGTCGGGAACAACAATCACCTTCTTTATCGCGGCGCCCTCCAGCGCGCGCTGCACCTTCTCGGATGCCAGCGCCATTTCTTCGAGCACTTCCTTGCTGGTGCCCTTGGCCACGGTGAGCGTGTCGCGCAATTTGCCCTTCACCTGCACGGCGATGGTCACCTCGTCGTCCACCAGCAGGGCGGGGTCGACTTCGGGCCACGCCGCCTCAGCGATAAGACCCGGCTGCCCCATCAGCGCCCAGCTTTCCTCGGCCAGATGCGGCATCATCGGCGCCACCAGCAACAACAGGCTGCGAATCGCGGCAGAGCGGCTGGCCGAAGGCGTGGCCTTTTCGGTGGCCCCGGTCAGTTCGTAGATGCGGGCCACGGCCTTGTTGAAGCTCAATGCCTCGATATCGCCGGCGACCGCTGCCACCGTCTGGTGGGTCTTGCGATCCAGCGCCTTGTCCGCGCCCTGCGCTCCCGCGTCATACTGGCCGAACAGGCGCCACAGCCGCTGCACGAAGCGCCAGCAGCCCTCGATGCCCGCCTCGCTCCACGGCAGATCGCGCTCGGGCGGCGAATCGGAGAGCATGAACCAGCGGATGGCATCGGCGCCATATTTCGCGACGATTTCGTCCGGGTCCACCACGTTCTTCTTGGACTTGGACATCTTGATGACGCGGCCGATTTCGACCGGCGTGCCGTCGGCCTTCAGCATGGCGCCATTGCCGTCGCGCTCGACATCGCCGGGCGCGAACCAGATCGGCTGGCCATTGGCGGGGTCGGCGCGCGAGTAGGTCTCATGCGTCACCATGCCTTGCGTGAACAGGCTGGCGAAGGGCTCGGCCACATCGATCTTGCCGATGCGCTTCAGCGCCCGCGTCCAGAAGCGGGCATAGAGCAGGTGGAGAATCGCGTGCTCGATGCCGCCGATATATTGCCCGACCGGCAGCCAGCGGGCGATTTCCGCGGGGTCGAACGGCGCATCCACCGGCTGGCTGGCAAAGCGCAGGAAATACCAGGAGGAGTCGACGAAGGTGTCGAGCGTATCGGTCTCGCGCCGCGCCGCATGGCCGCATTGCGGGCAATCGACATGCTTCCACGTCGGATGGCGCTGCAGCGGATTGCCGGGAACGCTGAAATCAACGTCTTCGGGCAGGGTGACGGGCAGCTGCTTTTTGGGCACCGGCACCACGCCGCAGACTTCGCAATGGATGAAGGGGATGGGCGTGCCCCAATAGCGCTGGCGCGAGACGCCCCAATCGCGCAGGCGCCACACGGTCTTGCCTTCGCCCCAGCCTTCGGCCTCGGCGCGGGCGATGAGCGCCGCCTTGGCCTCGCGCACGGCCATCCCGGTGATGAAGCCGGAATTGACCAGCACCCCGTCGCCCGCCTCGGCCTCGCCGGCAAACGGCTTGTCGGCGTCTTCGGGGTCGGTGGCCACCACGCGGATGATCGGCAGGGCGTATTTTGTGGCGAATTCGA
>CAIXXP010000066.1 GCA_903923465.1 uncultured Sphingomonadales bacterium
CGCAAATGCTGGGGCAGGATGGCGTATTTTATCGGGCCGAAGAAGGTGGAGTGAACTCCCATCGCAAACAGCGCCAGCAGCATCAGCGGCATGGCCAGCGACTGCACCGCAACGTCCCGCCACGCCAGCAGCAGGCCGGCGGCACCCACCAGCATGATGGCGATTTCGCAGGCCTTTACGATGCGGATGATCTTCGCCTTGTCGCGCATATCGGCCAATTGGCCCGAGAGCGAGGACAGCACGAAAAACGGAATGATGAACACGCCCGAGGAGATGGCGCTGAACCGCGCTTCCGCCGCTTGCGAATTATAGATGTTGTAGACGACGAACAGGACGACCGAATTCTTGAACAGATTGTCGTTGAAGGCCCCCAGCATCTGGGTGAGGAATAACGGTAGAAAGCGCCGCGTTCTGATCAAATGGGTTGATGTCGTCATGATCTGCTGGGTATCCCCTCGTCTCCGGGGCATCTCCTAGGGGGCAATGGGGCTGGCCGCAATGGCTGTTGGCGGGGCGCCCCGGGCAGGTACGGGTCTCGCGGTGTGCGCTTTTTGCCTTGCAACGGGGGGAAAGCGGTGCCTTTCGCGCAGGGCATATCCCGGCTATGGGATGGGCATGCTGACCTTGCCAAACCTGCTCACTCTGTCGCGCATCGTGGCGGTGCCCCTGCTTGCCTGGCTGTTGTGGTGGCCGCAGTGGCAGGCCGGTTATGGGCTGGCTTTCTGCGTCTATTGCCTGATGGGCATTACGGATTATTTCGACGGCTATGTCGCCCGCGCGCAGGGAACGGTCAGCAAGCTGGGCATCTTTCTCGATCCCATCGCCGACAAGATCATGGTGGCGGCGGTCATCCTTGTGCTGACCGCGCAAGGCGTGCTGACCGGGCCTTATGTGGGCGATATGCACGTGATCGCGGGGCTGGTGATCCTGCTGCGCGAGATCGCCGTGTCGGGCCTGCGCGAATTTTTGGCGGATCTGCGGATTTCCATGCCGGTTTCGCGGCTGGCCAAGTGGAAAACGGCGTTTCAGATCATCGCGCTGGGCTCGCTGATTCTCGTGCCGGCGGCGCCCGGCTGGTCTGTGCCCTTCACCGGCGGCTGGGCGACGCCCGAGACGGTGGGCATCGTCACCCTGTGGATCGCGGCGCTGCTGACACTGATCACCGGTTGGGATTATCTGCGGGTGGGCATCAAGCACATGGATTGAGCGGGCTCAGCGCTTCCGCCACGGCCAATCGATAATGCCGGAAACCCACAGCGCCAGCCACACGAGCACGGGCTGCAGCACCATGCGCGGCAGGTGATAGCCAAGGCCCAGGCCGTGATCGGGCCGGGCCAGATCCATCATCATGTGATGAATATTCGCCGGGAAAACGCAGATGGCATAAGCGGCAAAGGCAATGCCCGCCGCGCGCCGGAGGCGGGGAATGAGCGCCAGCGCCATCGCCCCGGCGATTTCGCAAAACCCGGTCAGCATGATCACCAGCGGTGCGTCGGGCACCCAGGCCGGCGTGATCTTCAGGAAGGGCGCCGGCATGGCGAGATGAATCACCCCCGCCGCCAGGTAGAGCGTCGCCAGCACCCAGCGCAGGGTGGTTCGGGCCGGGCTGTCGTGGCGCATCGTATTCTCCCACGGGCCTATCCCGCGCGTAATTCCTCGGCCAGCATGCGGAATTCGTCGCTGCGGGGGCTGTTCTTGCGCCACACCAGCGCGATCTCGCGGTTGGCGCTGTCCGATGACAGCGGGCGGGCAACCACATTGGTGCCGTTGAGGATGCCGGCGTCCAGCGCCATTTCCGGCAGCATGGTCACGCCCAGCCCATTGTCGACCATCTGCACCAGCGTGTGGAGCGAGGTGCCGATCATCGCCGCCTGCCCGCGCAGCTCCGGCCGGTTGCAGGCGGCCAGCGCGTGGTCTTTCAGGCAATGCCCATCCTCCAGCAGCAGCAGGCGGTTGGCATCGATCAGGCTGGGGACGATCACCGAGGGCAGGTCGCGCACATCATCGCGCGGGAAGGCGACGAACAGCGCGTCCAGTTCGATGGTCTCCTTCTCCACCTCGCCAGTGGCGTAGGGCAAGGCCAGCAGCACGCAATCGGCCCTGCCGTGGTGCAGCGATTCCATCGCCGCCGCGCTCGGCTCCTCGCGCAGATAGAGCTTCAGCCCGGGGCGCTCGCGGCGCAGGCGAGGCAGCATGCGCGGCAGCAGGAAGGGGGCGATGGTGGGGATCACGCTCATGTGCAGCTCGCCCGAGAGCGGCTTGCCCGAGGATTGCACCATCTCCGACAGTTCCTCGGCCTCGCGCAGGATGCGGTGCGCACGCGCCACCACCGCATTGCCCAGCGCGGTGAAGCGCAGGTTCCGCTTGGTGCGCTCGACCAGCACGACGCCCAGCAGCGTTTCCAGATCGCGCAGGCCGGTGGAGAGCGTGGATTGCGAGACGAAGCAGGCCTCCGCCGCGCGGCCAAAATGCCCATGTTCGTGCAGCGCGACGAGATATTGCAACTGCTTGAGGGTAGGCTGGTAGACGCTCATGCCTCGCTGTCGGTGTCCTCTGATTCGGTTTCCAATGCCTCGGGGGTGTCGGTCTCGGCGAAGTGGAGCATGTCGTCATCGTCCACGCGGGCGGAATCCTGCTCGCGCATCTCGTCGTGGATGTCGTCCACATGGGTCATGCGCAGGCGGCCCTTCACCACGGCGAAGGCCAGCTTGCCCTCCACCAGATCCAGCGCGTCCTTGCCGAACACGCCATAGCGCCAGCCTTCGAGGATCGGCAGATTCTTGCGCACCCCGGCGGCCAGCAGTTCCAGATCGTCGGAACGGGCGAGCAGGCGGGAGGCGGCGTCGATTTCGCGGGCGCGGATTTTCAGCAGCAGCTTGAGCAGATCGGCGACCAGCGCGCCTTCCTTGCCCAGCGGCGCCCCGCGCGGCGTCTTGGCGGGCAGCTCGCTGTCGGGCAGGGGGGGGGCGGCTTCCAGCGTCGCCATCAGGCGGCGGCCGATGTCGTTGTCCTTCCAGCCGGCGGAAAGCCCGCGCACCTTGGCGAGATCGGCCTGCGTCTTGGGCGGGTGGCTGGCGATATCGGCCAGCGTCTCGTCGCGGGCGATGCGGCCGCGCGGGATGTTCTTGCCCTGCGCCTCGGCCTCGCGCCAGGCCGCCAGCGCCTTCAGCCGGCCCAGCACCACCGGGTTGCGCCCGGCGGCCTTGATCTTCTGCCAGGCGGTGCCGGGGTCGTTGCGATAGTTGGCGGGGTCGGCCAGTTTCTCCATCTCGGCGTCCAGCCATGGCCCGCGCCCGGTCTTGCGCAGCCGCGCCACCACCTTGGGGAAAATCTTCGCCAGATGGGTGACGTCGCCGATGGCATATTCGATCTGCCGCTCGGTGAGCGGGCGGCGGCCCCAGTCGGTGAAACGGGCGCCCTTGTCGATAGTCAGGCCCAGCCATGCCTCGACGAGGTTGGAGTAGCCGATCTGCTCGTTCTGGCTGATGGCCATCATGGCGATCTGGGTGTCGAAGATCGGGTGGGGAGTCTTGCCGGTGAGGTTATAGATGATCTCCACATCCTGCCCGCCGGCGTGGAAGATCTTCAGCACATCCTCATTGTCTACCAGTAGGTCGAGCAGCGGCTTCATGTCGAGGCCGGGCGCCAGCGGATCAATCGCGGCGGCTTCCTTGTTGTCGGCGATCTGGATGAGGCACAGCTCGGGCCAATAGGTGTTCTCGCGCATGAACTCGGTGTCGACGCAGATGAAATCGGCGTGGGCAAGCCGCGAGCAGATGTCGGTGAGGGCCTCGGTGGTGGTTATCAGTTTGTGTATCTTCATCGTGCTTTTCTGTATCGCCCCGCGCAGGCGGCGGGGTAGGCCCCTGATGGGCGGGAGGTGAACCCACGGTGGCGGGCCCGGATTAGGCCCGTTCGGGCATATGAGTAGGCCCGTTCGGGGCATTTGAGTAGGCCCGTTCGGGCCTGTGGCTTGACAAATACGCGGCATTGAACTGTTAGCCGCGTCAAGCGCGGCTTGTTGAACCCTTATCCGCGTCAAGCGCGGCTGGCGCCTGTCAGCCGCACTAATCACTACCCCTGCCTGATCGGCGCGATTATGGGAAGGGGGCTCATGGAAAGTCCTGTCATGCATCCTTACCGTTCCCATACTTGCGGCGCGCTCTCCTCTGCCGAGGTGGGCCAGAATGTGCGCCTGTCGGGCTGGGTTCACCGCAAGCGAGACCATGGCGGCGTGTTGTTCGTCGACCTGCGCGACCATTACGGCATCACCCAGATCGTCGCGGACAGCGACAGCGCGGCCCTGCCGCTGCTGGAAGGGTGCCGCGTGGAGAGCGTGATCACCATCGACGGTGTGGTGAAGGCGCGCAGCGACTCGACCGTGAACCCCAATTTGGCGACTGGCGCCATCGAGGTTTACGCGCGGGAAGCCGCGGTGCTTTCGGCCGCCGAGGAGCTGCCGATGCCGGTGGCCGGCGAGCAGGAGTACCCCGAGGAAATCCGCCTGCGCTATCGCTTCCTTGATCTGCGCCGCGAGACGCTGCACGCCAATATCGTCACCCGCACCAAGGTGATATCGGACATGCGCCGCCGCATGGAAGCGGCAGGGTTCACCGAATATTCCACGCCGATCCTGACCGCCAGCAGCCCCGAGGGCGCGCGCGATTTTCTGGTGCCCAGCCGGATTCATCCCGGCACCTTCTTCGCGCTGCCGCAGGCACCCCAGCAGTACAAGCAGCTGCTGATGGTGGCCGGCTTCGACCGCTATTTCCAGATCGCGCCGTGTTTTCGCGACGAGGACCCTCGCGCCGATCGCCTGCCGGGCGAGTTCTACCAGCTCGATCTGGAGATGAGCTTCGTTACGCAAGAGGAAATCTGGGAGACGATGGAGCCGGTGATCGGCGGCATCTTCGAAAGCTTTGCCACGCGTGACGGGGTGACCCGCTCGGTCACGCCATCGGGCCAGTTCCCGCGCATCGCCTATGACGAATCGATGCTGAAATATGGCAACGACAAGCCGGACCTGCGCAACCCGCTGATCATCCGCGATGTGAGCCAGCATTTCACCACATCCGGCTTTGGCCTGTTCGAGAAGATCGTGGCCGGCGGCGGGGTGGTGCGTGCCATCCCCGCGCCGAACACCGCCGACAAGAGCCGCAAGTTCTTCGACGAGATGAACGACTGGGCCCGCGCCGAGGGTCATGCCGGGCTCGGCTATGTCACCCGCAAGGGCGGCGAGTTCGGCGGGCCAATCGCCAAGAACCATGGCACGGAGGGCATGGAAGCGCTCTATGCCGAGCTGGGCCTGGGCGCGGACGATGGCCTGTTCTTCGCCGCCGGCAAGGAAGCGCAGGCCGCCAAGCTGGCCGGCCTTGCCCGCACCCGCGTGGGCGAGACGCTGGGGCTGATCGAGCAGGATGCCTTCCGCCTTTGCTGGATTGTCGATTTCCCATTCTACGAGTGGGACGAGGATCTGAAGAAGGTCGAATTTGCCCACAACCCCTTCTCCATGCCCCAGGGCGGACTGGAGGCGCTGAACTCGCAGGATCCGTTGACCATCAAGGCGTTCCAGTACGACCTCGTCTGCAACGGCTACGAGATCGCCTCTGGCTCGATCCGCAACCAGAGCCCCGAGGCGATGGTGCGGGCCTTCGAGATTGTCGGCCTGTCGCAAAGCGATGTGGAAGAGCGATTCGGCGGGCTTTACCGCGCCTTCCAGTACGGCGCGCCGCCGCATGGTGGCATGGCTGCCGGCGTGGATCGTGTGGTCATGCTGATCTGCGGCGCGCAGAATCTGCGGGAAATCACGCTGTTCCCGATGAACCAGCGCGCCGAGGACCTGCTGATGGGCGCGCCGGCACCGGCCGAGCCGCGGCAGTTGCGCGACCTGCACATCCGCGTGGTGGAACCGCAAAAGTCCTGAACCGGGCCAAATGGCTTTTAACAGGGCCAAATGTCTCGTAACCGGGAACGGGGATTCGCGAGACACCTTGCCAGCGCCGACGCCAGCCATTAGGGCGGCGGGCGAGTTTTTTATTTGCCGCTTCAAAAGGGGAATGCCATGAGCGACACCGCCGACCGGGTTAAAAAGATTGTCGTCGAGCACCTGGGCGTCGAGGCCGAGAAGGTCACTGAAGATGCCAGCTTCATCGATGATCTTGGTGCCGACAGCCTCGATATCGTCGAACTGGTGATGGCCTTCGAGGAAGAATTCGGCGTGGAGATTCCCGACGACGCCGCCGAGAAGATCGCCACCGTTTCCGACGCGATCACCTATATCGACGAGCACAAGGGCTGATTGCAGCCGGAACAGCGGGCTACTGGCCCGATTATCACCTTTGACCCGCGTTTGGCCGATTGGCGCGCGCGGCTTGGGCACTCCTAAAAAGGGGTGCGGGGGCGTAAAGGTGAAAGCTCGGCAGGCTCGGTCCGCAAAGGGCTGAGCCTGCAGTGTTTTTGGCCCCAGGGCGCTGTTGCCCTTGCCTTTTTTGGCCTATGTCCGGGCCGGTCTTAAGTGGACTACGGAGATTTTGCGATGCGTCGTGTCGTTGTTACCGGTCTTGGAATGGTCACGCCGCTGGGCGCGGATGTCGAGACGGTGTGGGCCAACATCCTCGCCGGCAAGTCGGGCGCGGGCAAGATCACGCATTTCGATGCCTCGGCCTACAAGTGCCACATCGCCTGCGAGGTGAAGCCGGCCGACCACGAGTATGGTTTCGACCCCAACAAGCGGGTGGACCACAAGGTTCAGCGCCAGGTTGATCCTTTCATCATCTACGGCATCGATGCCGCCGGCCAGGCGCTGGAAGACGCAGGGTTGACCGATCTGGACGATGCCACGCGCCTGCGCGCCGGCTGCTCCATCGGCAGCGGCATTGGCGGACTGCCGGGAATAGAGAGCGAATCGCTGGTGCTGGCCGAAAAGGGCCCGAACCGCGTTTCGCCGCATTTCGTCCACGGGCGGCTGATCAACCTGATCTCGGGTCAGGTGAGCATCAAGTACGGGCTGATGGGGCCGAATCATGCGGTCGTCACCGCCTGCTCCACCGGCGCGCATTCAATTGGCGACGCCGCCCGCATGATCCGCGATGACGACGCCGACATCATGCTGGCGGGCGGCGCCGAGGGCACCATCTGCCCGATCGGCATTGCCGGCTTCGCCGCGGCCCGGGCCCTGTCCACCGGCTTCAACGACGACCCGACCCGCGCCAGCCGCCCCTACGACAAGGACCGCGATGGTTTCGTCATGGGCGAGGGCGCCGGTGTGGTGGTGCTGGAAGAATATGAGCACGCCAAGGCGCGCGGCGCCAAGATCTATGCCGAAATCGTCGGCTATGGCCTCTCGGGCGATGCCTATCACGTGACCGCGCCGCATCCGGAAGGCTCGGGCGCGTTCCGTTCCATGCAGATGGCGCTGAAAAAGGCGGGGCTTACCCCCGACGACATCGACTATATCAACGCCCACGGCACCTCCACCCCGCTGGGTGACGAGCTGGAGTTGGGCGCGGTGCGGCGGCTGTTTGGCGATGCCCTCGGCAACGTCTCGATGAGCAGCACCAAGAGCGCCATCGGCCACCTGCTGGGCGGCGCGGGTGCGGTGGAGACGATCTTCTGCATCCTGGCGCTGCGCGACCAGATCGTGCCGCCCACGCTCAACCTCGACAACCCCAGCGAGAGCTGCATCGGCGTCGATCTGGTGCCTCACACCGCCAAGAAGCGGCAGGTCCGCGCCGCGCTGAACAATTCGTTCGGTTTTGGCGGCACCAACGCCAGCCTCGTCGTCAAGCTGGTCTAAAGGCATCGGGCAGGGGTGGGCATTCCCCCTCACGGCGCGACAACAATAAGCCGCGGCGGCAGGCGGGGTATCGAAACCGCGCAAGGCGCCGCGGGCGGGCCGGGAAAGGGCTAGGGCTATGAAGCGATCTCGGCTGATCGTCGGACTGGTGGTGGCCGCCATGCTGGCTCTCGGCTGGAGCCTGCTGGACGGCTGGGTTGGCGCGGGCCCATTGGCCCAAAGCCATTCGGTGATCGTGCCCGATGGCGCCAGCCTCAACACCGTTTCGATCCGCCTGCAAAACATGGGCGCCATCTATTCCGCCCGCGCCTTCCGCTTTCACGCCCGCCTGTTTGGTGCGGGCGGCAAGGTCAAGGCCGGCGAATTCATGCTGCCCGCGCAGGCCAGCGAATCGACGATCCTGAAGATCATCACCGGCGATGAGGCGATTCGCCGCTTCGTCACCATTCCGGAGGGCCTCCCCGCCGTCATGGTGGCCGAGCGGCTGAACGCGCAAGCCTATCTGGCCGGCCCAGCCGTGGCGCCCGCGGAAGGATCGGTGCTGCCGGAGACCTATGCCTTCCAGCGTGGCGACAGCCGGCAGGCGCTGCTGGCCCACATGCAGGCGGCGATGAGCAAGGCCCTCGACGATGAATGGGCCAAGCGCGCGGAGGGCCTGCCGGTCAAGACCAAGGAGGAAGCCCTGGTGCTGGCCTCCATCGTCGAGAAGGAAACCGGCAAGGCATCCGAGCGGCCGATGGTGGCGGGGCTTTATGAGAACCGGCTGAAAAAGGGCATCATGCTGCAGGCCGACCCCACCATCATCTATCCCATCACCAAGGGCAAACCGCTGGGCCGCCGCATCCGCCAGAGCGAAATTCTGGCCGTGAACGGCTACAACACCTACAGTATGGCCGGCCTGCCGCGCGGGCCCATCACCAACCCGGGGCGCGCCGCGATCAACGCGGTGCTGCACCCGGCGCAGACCGATGCGCTGTATATGGTGGCCGACGGCACCGGCGGCCATGCCTTTGCCACCACGCTGGAGGAGCATAATCGTAACGTCGAGCGCTGGTTTGCCATCCGCCGCGCGAGGGGCGAGCTTTAGGACGCGGCGTTGGCAGGCGAGGGCGGCGCGGCGCGTGGCGGGCGTGCAAATTTCTGAATGCCCGGCGGTTGACCGCGCGGCCCGCCAGCCCTAAGAGCGCCCTCTATTCGCGCAACGGCAGCCACGGCAGCCGGGTGGGAAGATGTGGCGGAGTAGCTCAGTTGGTTAGAGCAGCGGAATCATAATCCGCGTGTCGGGGGTTCGAGTCCCTCCTCCGGCATCGAGTGCCGCACCTTTGCCGGGCGGCTCGGGTTATGGGGACGGTGCCTTCGACGACCGGCTCC
>CAIXXP010000067.1 GCA_903923465.1 uncultured Sphingomonadales bacterium
GGCATCAGCGCCGAGGTCATCGACCTGCGCTCGCTGATGCCGCTGGACTATCACCGCGTGCTCGATTCGGTGAAGAAAACCGGCCGCGCGCTGGTGGTCCACGCCGCCACCGAGTTCTGCGGCCTGGGCTCGGAAATCGCCTCGACGATCAACGAGGAGCTGTTCCACAAGCTGAAGGCCCCGGCCTCGCGGCTGGGCGCCCACTACGCCCCGATCAGCTTCTCGAAGGAGGTCGAGGCCCTGCAGATGCCCCACACCGCTTCCATCGTCACCCGCGTCCGCGAGGTGATGAAGGATCGCGGCTAGCCCTTTCCGCTCCGCGCCAAATCATGGGGCTGGTCACGCGACCGGCCCCATTTTTCCCGCCTGCCTCAGCCGAGCCGCTCCGGCACCGCCACCGCCTCTTCCGCCAGCCGGTCAGCGGTCATCACCGCCTCCCAGGGGAAGACGAACCAGCGCTTGTCGGTGGTGCGGTCAATCGTCTCCACCGCGAATTCCACCCGCGCCTGCGAACAGACGTTGTCGATCAGCACCGCGAACCGCAGATCATCCGCGGGGCTCGCCGCATCCGCCTGCGCCGCCTCGCTCATGATCTTGCGCACGTAATTGATCGTGCCGCCGCTGTCGTTGATGTCGTCGACAAACAGCATGCGCGAGCCGGCGGCGCGCATCTGCACCACCTTGTGCAACAGATTGTCGGCAAAGCCCGGCACGTTCGATGACTGGTCGATCGACAGCATGGGAATTTGCAGGCTGTGCGACATATAGACCCCCGGCACCAGCCCACCGCGCCCGATGCCGACGATGAAGTCCGGCTGCCATGCGCCCGCGGCGATAATCCGCGAAAGTTTCTGCACCATGTCGAGAAAGTCGGCGTAGGCGATGTAGCTGAGATCAGGTGCGGCAGTGTCGCTCATTTATGCGAATCCGGTCAAAAAAAGGATAGTTGTCCAGAATATGGCCTGTAGCGCCGCCTCGCAACCTTTGTCGCGGGCGGTCCGGCCTTTCTGTCGCGGGCGTTGCCCATTTGGCGCGCGGGCGCCTCGTGCCCCGCGCGCCAGAACCGGCTACGGCGTCAAGGCGCCAGGGCGAAATCCAGCGCCCTGGCCACTTCCTCCACCTTGGCCACAGCATCCTTGGCCACCAGGCCAAAGGGCGAGACGATCAGCGTCTCCACCCCCAGCTCGGCATAGCGCCGGCACTCGTCCGCCGTCGGCAGGATCGGCTCACCGGCGGCATGGATCAGCGAATAGCGGAAGGTCGCCGGGTCGCGCCCATATTCCACGAGGTGCGCGCTGATGCCGGCGATGATCTCCGCCGCATCCTCAGGGGTGTAGGCCGCGCCATACCAGCCATCCGCCACGCGGGCGGTGCGCTTCAGCCCGGCCTTGCTGATCGCGCCCATATAGATCGGCGGGCGCGGCTTCTGCACCGGCTTGGGCTCGAAACCGATCTCGCGAAACCGGTAGTGCTGGCCCTGATAGGAGGGATGCTCCTCGGTAAACACGCGGGTGAATATCTCGATCATCTCGTCCATGCGCGCGCCGCGCGTGGCGCGGTCATAGCCCATCACCTCAAATTCCTCGTCGATGGACCCCACGCCCACCGCCAGATCCAGCCGCCCGTTCGACAGGATGTCCAGCGTGGCGATCGCCCGCGCCGTCTGCAGCGGTTCGCGGATCGGCAGCACCGAGATGCCGGTGCCCAGCCGCACCCTGCTGGTCACCGCCGCCAGATGCGCCAGCGCCACATA
>CAIXXP010000068.1 GCA_903923465.1 uncultured Sphingomonadales bacterium
GAACCCAAACATCAACGTCGCCTACGATTTAGAGTAGTGACACGAATGCGTAGGTCCTTGTGCAGATAGAAACGCACTGAGACTGGAAATCAACGGTTTTTTGAACGTCACGGAAGTTTTGTGTAACTAAATAACCGAATTAAATCAGTTATTTAGTCACGTATTCTACTCCCACTCGATGGTGCCGGGCGGCTTGCTGGTGTAATCATAGACCACGCGGTTGATGCCCTTCACCTCGTTGACGATGCGGGTGGCGACGCGGCTGAGGAAGGCGGCGTCGAAGGGGTAGATGTCGGCGGTCATGCCATCGGTGCTGGTGACGGCGCGCAGGGCGCAGACATTGTCGTAGGTGCGGCCATCGCCCATCACCCCCACCGTCTTGACGGGCAGGAGGACAGCGAAGGCCTGCCAGATGGCGTCGTAGAGGCCGGCGTTGCGGATCTCTTCCAGATAGATGGCGTCGGCCTTGCGCAGCACGTCGCAGCGCTCGCGGGTGACTTCGCCCGGGATGCGGATGGCGAGGCCGGGCCCGGGGAACGGGTGGCGGCCAACGAAGATCTCCGGCAGGCCGAGTTCGCGGCCCAGTTCGCGCACCTCGTCCTTGAACAATTCGCGCAAGGGTTCGACCAGTTGCATGTTCATGCGTTCCGGCAGGCCGCCGACGTTGTGGTGGCTCTTGATGGTGACCGAGGGGCCGCCGGTGAAGGAGACGCTCTCGATAACGTCCGGGTAGAGCGTGCCCTGCGCGAGGAAATCGGCGCCGCCGATCTTGCCGGCTTCGTTTTCGAACACGTCGATGAAGGTCTTGCCGATGAATTTGCGCTTGGCCTCCGGGTCGGTGACGCCGGCCAGGCCGTTGAGGAACAGGGTGCTGGCGTCCACATGCACCAGCGGGATGTGGTAATGCCCGCGGAACAGCGAGACGACCTGCTCGGCCTCGCCCTGCCGCAAAATGCCGCCATCGACGAAGACGCAGGTGAGCTGGGTGCCGATCGCCTCGTGGATGAGCAGGGCGGCCACCGCCGAATCGACCCCGCCCGACAGGCCGCAGATGACCTTGGCATCGCCGACCTGCGCGCGGATTTCGGCCACCTTGGTCTTGCGGAATTCGGCCATGGTCCAATCGCCGGCGAGGCCGCAGACGTGGCGCACGAAGTTCTTCAGCAGCTTGCCGCCATCGGGCGTGTGCACCACCTCCGGGTGGAACTGCATGCCATAGATGCGGCGCGCATCATCGGCGATGACCGCGTAGGGCGAGCCGGGGCTGACCGCGACGGGTTTGAAGCCGGGGGCGAGTTCCACCACCTTATCGCCGTGGCTCATCCACACCTGATGCGCCTCGCCCTCGGTCCACAACCCGTCGAACAGGGTGCAGCGGTCTTGAATCTCGATGAAGGCGCGGCCGAATTCGCCGGAATCGCCGGCGATCACCCGGCCGCCGAGCTGGTGCATCAGCGCCTGCTGGCCATAGCAGATGCCGAGGATCGGCAGGCCGGCGGCGAGGATCTCTTCCGGAATGCGCGGGGCCTTCTCGTCCAGCACGCTGGCGGGCGAGCCGGCGAGGATGACGCCGGCGGGCTGCATGCGGGCGAAGGCGGCGGCGGCCTGGGTGAACGGGGCGATCTCGGAATAGACCCCGGCCTCGCGCACGCGGCGGGCGATGAGCTGGGTCACCTGGCTGCCGAAGTCGACGATCAGGATGGAACTGCCCGGGGCCACGGCGGCGCGAACAGGTTGGGCGGAGGGGGAGGAGGGTTGGCTCATGCGCCCGCGTTAGGACAAAGCCCGGGCCAAAGTCCAGTGGGGCTTGATGCGGGAAAATCGGTGGGGTGAAAATGCTGCAATGCAGCGCAAAACTGCGGAAAAACTGGTGAGTTGCATAAAACGCAATTCCGACATGCCGTTTCGCAACTGATTTTGCCGGTGTTTCGGTGTATTGCAACTGCGAAGCGGCGTTCGCAACTGCAATATGTTGCATCGAACGCCTCCACAACAGGAGCAACTGCCATGAACCATCTGCAACGTAATCTCGTCGCCCTTGCCGTCGCGCTGGGCACCAGCGGTCTGTTTTTCGCCGTGACCCTGGCCTGACACCGTGCCCGGTCGGCAATCTCACCTGCCCGGCGATGGGGCGCGGCACATGTCGCCCCCGTCGCCGGAACATGGTGCCGGTGACCATCGAGCCAAGCTTGCGGCTTCGGGGCCTGTTGCCTCCGGGGCCTTGAATTGGGGCCATTTTACGCAGTTCAACGGGGGCAACGGCCAGCGGTAAGCCGCGCCGGCCCCGCTCGCGCCCGAAAGCGCCGCCCCAACACCCCTGCGCCGCCATTTCCACCGGATTTGCTGTGGATGGAGGGGGGCGGAAACACTTTCGTTTAGGCCCGCCAATGCTTATAGGCTTGGCATGACGACAGTTCCAGAAAACACGCCCACCAGCAGCACCCCCAGCGCGAACACCAACCTGCCGAACGCCAACGACTATGGCGCGGATTCGATCAAGGTCCTCAAGGGCCTGGACGCGGTGCGCAAGCGACCCGGCATGTATATCGGCGATACCGACGATGGATCGGGCCTGCACCACATGGTGTTCGAGGTTTCCGACAATGCCATCGACGAGGCGCTGGCCGGCCATTGCGACCTGGTGCTGATCGAGCTGAACCCCGACGGGTCGGTCTCTGTCGAGGATAACGGGCGCGGCATTCCCACCGGCATCCACACCGAGGAAGGCGTTTCGGCCGCCGAGGTGATCATGACCCAGCTGCACGCCGGCGGCAAATTCGAGAACACCAGCGACGACAACGCCTACAAGGTTTCGGGCGGGCTGCATGGCGTGGGCGTTTCCGTGGTGAACGCCCTGTCGGAGTGGCTGGAGCTGACCATCTGGCGCGACGGCAAGGAGCACTGGATGCGCTTTGCCCATGGCGATGCCGTGGCGCCGCTGGAGATTCGCGGCGATGCACCCGCCGGGAAGAAGGGCACCCGCGTGACCTTCATGGCCAGCACCGAGACCTTCAAGAACGTGCTGGAGTTCGATTTCGAGAAGCTGGAGCACCGCTATCGCGAGCTGGCCTTCCTCAATTCGGGCGTGCGCATTCTGCTGCGCGACAAGCGCCACGAGGAGGTGAAGGAGCACGACCTGTACTATGAGGGCGGCATCGGCGCATTCGTCGCCTATCTCGACCGCAACAAGGTGCCGCTGCTGCCCAACCCCATCACCATTTCCTCCGAGCGGGACGGCATCGGCATCGAGGTCGCGCTGGAATGGAACGACAGCTATTATGAAAACGTGCTGTGTTTCACCAACAACATCCCGCAGCGCGATGGCGGCACGCACCTGGCGGCCTTCCGCGCGGCGCTGACCCGGACGCTGAACAATTATGCCGAGAAATCGGGGCTGCTGAAGAAGGAAAAGGTGAGCCTGACCGGCGAGGACATGCGCGAAGGGCTGACCGCCATCGTTTCCGTGAAGCTGCCCGACCCGAAGTTTTCCAGCCAGACCAAGGACAAGCTGGTCTCCAGCGAAGTGCGCCAGCCGCTGGAAAGCCTGATGGCCGACCGCATGAGCGACTGGCTGGAAGAGAACCCCGCCTATGCCAAGCAGGTCGTCGGCAAGATCATCGACGCCGCCGCCGCCCGCGAGGCCGCGCGCAAGGCCCGCGAACTGACCCGGCGCAAGGGCGCGATGGATATCGCCAGCCTGCCGGGCAAGCTGGCCGATTGCCAGGAGCGCGACCCCGCCAAGTGCGAATTGTTCCTCGTGGAGGGTGATTCGGCCGGTGGTTCCGCCAAGCAGGGGCGCGATCGGGCGATTCAGGCGATCCTGCCGCTGAAGGGCAAGATTTTGAACGTGGAGCGCGCCCGGTTTGACCGGATCATCTCCTCCAAGGAGGTGGGCACCCTCATTCAGGCGATGGGCACCGGCATCCGCGACGAGTTCAATCTCGCCAAGTTGCGCTATCACAAGATCGTCATCATGACCGACGCAGACGTGGACGGGGCGCATATCCGCACGCTGCTGCTCACCTTCTTCCATCGGCAGATGCCCGAGATCATCCGCAATGGGCACCTCTTCATTGCCCAGCCGCCGCTGTTCAAGGTGGCGAAGGGGCGCAGCGAGGTTTACCTCAAGGACGTTGCCGCGCTCGATCGCTATCTGGTGGCGGCAGGTCTGGCTGGCCGGGTGCTGGAGACGGCGGGCGGGGCTCGCGGTGGGCGCGAGCTGGAGGAGCTGGTGGAACACGCCATGCGCATGCGCAGCCTGATGGGCTTCGTGACGCGGCGCTATGACCCCTCGGTGATCGAATCGCTGGCGCTGGCTGGCGTGCTGGAGCCCGACCTGACCCGCGCCGAGCGCATCGCCACGCTGGACCGCGCCGCCATCTGGCTGGGCAGCGGCGACCGCGAGGCGAAATGGGCCGCCGAGCTGCTCGACGATGGCTCGATTCAGGTGAGCCGCATCTGGCGCGGGGTGACCGACGTCTACCCGGTCGAAGCCGCCTTTCTCACCAGCGCCGAGGCCCGCAAGCTGGCGCGCCTTTCCGCCGAGACCGCCGCGATCTATTCCTCGCCCGCCCGGCTGGTGAAGGCCGCCACCGCCGCCGAGGAACCCGAGCCGGAGCCGGTGACCGACGAAGCCGAGGACGAGGCCCCGCCCATGCGTGCCGTGGCCGGCGATGGCTCGATCACCCGGCCCAGCCAGCTACTCGACACCGTGCTGGCCGCCGGGCGCAAGGGCCTCTCCATCGCCCGCTACAAGGGCCTGGGCGAGATGAACGCCGAACAACTGTGGGAGACCACGCTGGACCCCGACAACCGCGCGCTGCTGCAGGTGAAGGTGGAAGACGCCGACGTGACCGA
>CAIXXP010000069.1 GCA_903923465.1 uncultured Sphingomonadales bacterium
GATTTCGGCGGTCTCGCCATAGGCATGGCCGGCATTCAGCGCGGCGATATTGGCATCGGCCAGCAGCTGGTTCTTCTTGAACTTGTCGTTCAGCCAGTCGATCAGCGGCTGGCGGTCGCGGTCAAACATCCACAACGACAGGCCCAGCGTCCACATGTTCTTGCAGCGCAGCGCCTCCTTGTTGCCAAGGCCAAAGGGCTTCACCGCTTCCAGCGTCAGCGCGCTGATGTCAAAGGCGAGCAGTTGCCACTTGGCCAGGCTGCCATCCTCCAGCGGGTTGCTGTCGTACTTGGCCTTTTCCAGGTTGCGCTTGGTGAACTCGCCGCTGTCGGCAATGATCAGCCCGCCGGGCTTCAGCGCCCGCACGCTGGTCTTCAGCGCGGCCGGGTTCATCGCCACCAGCACGTCGGGCGCGTCGCCCGCGGTGGAAATCTCGGTCGAGCCGAAATTGATCTGGAAGGCGGAAACACCAAACAGCGTGCCCTGCGGCGCGCGGATCTCGGCGGGGAAATCGGGGAAGGTCGCCAGATCATTGCCCGACAGCGCGGCCGACAGGGTGAACTGCCCGCCGGTCAGCTGCATGCCATCGCCGGAATCGCCAGCGAAGCGCACGACGACCGCCTCGGGCGTGTTGTCCGTCGCCGGATTTGCGGAAGTGCTGTTTTCGGCCAGTTGCGTTGCCATTGCCATCCTCTGTCGGCGCCCTGCCACCGGATAGTGGTCTCCGAGGCGCGCGCCCTGCTAGTGCTGATGTCCGCCCGCGTCCAAAAGGCAATTCTTTCGGCCCTGCGGAAAATTCTTTGCCGCCCGCCGAAAGCCTCTCCAAACCCCGGTGGTGCAAAACCCTCCAAACCCTTATGGGCCGGCTAGTCAAGCGGCAATGCGCCGCCTATGTGCGCGAACAGCGCCATTCTCCCCCCATTTCCACGCAATGCCACGCATGTGCTATGCTAGGGATTGCGCGGATCCGTTTCATCCCCTGGCCACGAGAACACATATGAATGATTTCGCCTCCCTGCCCTACCGCCCCTGCGTCGGGGTGATGCTGGCCAATCCCGAAGGCCGGGTCTTCGTTGGCCAACGCATCGACACGCGCGAGAACAGCGGCACCACGGGCGAGGGCGATTTCTGGCAGATGCCCCAGGGCGGCATCGATCCCGGCGAAGACGTCCGCACCGCCGCCCTGCGCGAGCTGGAGGAGGAAACCGGCGTAGCCGAAGCCCACGTCACCATCCTCGCCCAAACCGCCGAGGAACTGCTCTACGACCTGCCCCCGGAACTGGTGGGCAAGATGTGGCGCGGCCAATATCGCGGCCAGCGCCAGCACTGGCTGCTCATGCGCTTCTCCGGCAGCGACAGCGACATCCGCCTCGACGCCCACAAGCACCCCGAATTCGCCGCATGGAAATGGGTCGATCCGGACACCCTGCCCGACCTCATCGTGCCGTTTAAAAAGCGCGTCTATCGTGCTGTACTGGAAGAGTTCAAGGGGTTGATCTGAGGGAAGGGCAAGGGGGTAGGGAACAAGGGGAAGTCTTGGGGCCTCAGGCCCCAAACCCCAAACGTCTCCCGGCGAGAGGGCGGTTGCGCCCCCCCGAAGGCGCCCAACCTCACCGCGCCGCAGGCCATAAAGCCGCTTCGCGGCAGCACCCAACGCCGCAGAACACGCGCCAACCCCTACAGTAATGGGAGCGCGAGGGGGTAACACCCTCGCATTTCTTTCTTAAAACCCTTCCAAAACCCGCCCAGCCTCAATTCGCCGTCACCGCATCCTTCGGCTTCAGCTCATCCGCGCTCACCACCTGCGGCGCGGCGCCCTTGGCGATGGCGGCGGCCAGCTCACGCGTCGCGGCGCAATCGGCCCCGCACAGGCCCTGCAACCGGGCGAGGTTGCGCTGCGCTTTCTCCAGCGCGCCTTTTTCGGCCAGCGCCTCGCCCTCTCCGGCGATGGCGGCCAGGTTCTTGGGCTCGCGGTCCATGGCGGCACGATAGTAGTGCAGCGCCTTGCCCTGCAGTCCTTCGCGCCGGGCGGCCTGGGCGAGATCGATCAGCAGCGGCGTCGCGCCCGGGTCCACGGCCAGCGCGGCCTCGAAGGCGTCGTTGGCCTGCAGCGTATCGCCGGCGGCCAGCGCCCCGCGCCCGATGGCCTCCAGCGAGGCGGCGCGCGGGTCGATGGTCTCCTGCCCGTCGGATGGCCCGCTGCTGGCGCTCAGGGCGATCAGCGCGGAAAGGGCAAGGGCAAGCGGCGAATAGCGCATGAACATATCCTTGGCGGACCGGGGCGGGTGGGATTTCGCCGTCGAGACACCCCCGCGCCCGCCCACAGGCGCAATGCCGGGCGCGAAGGGGGCCGCAATCGGTGGCTCGACGGGTGACATCGCTGTGACAGCTATCACAGCCTCTCCAGCCGCGCGACGAAAAATCC
>CAIXXP010000070.1 GCA_903923465.1 uncultured Sphingomonadales bacterium
GCAAGGCGCGGGCAAGGCGCAAGGGGATGCTGGATAGCGCGACATCGGCTACCAGCCGCTCCAGATCGCCAAAACGCGATGCCACCGCCACCAACAGATCTCGGCGAAATGGAGGGTCGGCGGCCATGCGCCGTTCGAAATCACCGGCGGGTATCATCTCGATACTCAGATCGGTCTCGGCGGTACCTTGTGCGCTATAGGTGCCGCCATTAACGAGACAGCCGAAGGTTTGCAGGCAGATGTCGCCTGGCCCCACGCGGTAAAGCACGATCTCGCGCCCGTTTTCGGCGGTGAGCGTGACCACGATGGTGCCGGCATGCACCACGACAAAGCCGGAACAGGCATCGCCCGGAAAAAATAGTCCGGCCCCGCGCGGCAGCGAGACGATCCGTCCTTCCTTACTGGCCCTATCGTTATCGGTGCCGTGCGCCATGCTGTTGCCTTTTTGCCATCGCTGTTCTTGCCCGAGGTGACAGGATTACCCCCGGCTTGGCAAGGGGTGGTCTGGGCAAGTCGCGGCTTTGTCTGGGCGATTCGGGGGCATGGAGAAGTGGTGGCGCAATGGGCCACAGCCTGGCGATACAGGCGCCGCAATGCGCTCAATCAGATTGCTTGGCGATCAGGGAAGTGGTGCCCGGGGACGGAGTCGAACCGCCGACACCGTGATTTTCAGTCACGTGCTCTACCAACTGAGCTACCCGGGCATCTCCGCGGTCCGGCCAGAAAAGGCGGGGCCAAGCGGTTGGTCGCGCGCCTATGGCGAAGGCGGGGCCGCTTGGCAAGCGGGAATCGGTGGCTTTTACCAAAGTGCGGTGATCGTGACCGATCGCACTTTGGTTACGCTCAAGCGCCGCGCGGGCTCATAGCAAGGTTCGATGAGGCAAGCTCATCGAACCTTGCTATGAGCCATCATCCTCGCTGTCGCGATGCAGGCCATCTATGGCGTCGGGGTCGCCCATCGGATCCGCGGCGGGGCCGGGCAGGGCATAGCCGCCGTCGAGCCATTGCAGCAGGTCGCGGTCGCGGCAGCGGGTGGAGCAGAACGGGGCGTGTTCCGCCGCGCGCGGCTTGCCGCAGATGGGGCAGGTTCTGGTGGCTCGCGTCATAACGGTATCGCCTGCGCGAATCCGCCGTCCAGCGCAAGCGTTGCGTCGGCCTGCCAGCGCAGCATGCGTCCGCTGCGGCGGGCCAGCTCGGCCTCCCATTGCGGCAGGATGGCGGCGCGCACGGCGGGATGGGCGGCGAGCAGCAGCGCGCCCGGCGCCTCGACCCCCTCGGCCCGGCGCAACAGCGCGCGGGCGGCGGCGGCGGCCCTGTTCGCTCCGAAACGCGCGGGCAGCGAAGGGCCCTCCAGCCGGGCGACGATCTGCACCAGGCCAAAGCCGTTCATCGCGGTGCGCTCATGCGGGAAGGCTGACAGCGATCCGGCCAGGGCCTCGTCCACCGCGCGGCGATCGGCCTTGTCCGCCAGGGTGGGAAAGTCGATGGCGATGGGGCCGCCCAGATCCATTCGGCCAATGGTCGCGGCCAGCGCCGGCACTGCCGCCAGCGCCAGCGCGCGGGGGGGCAGCGTGCCGTCGATATCGACGACGACCATGCCCGGCGTAGGGCTGACGATCAGTGCTCCGCCGGCAAAGCTGACCGTTCCGGCCCAGGCCTCGCCAAAAACATCGTCCCACAGGCCGCTGGCCAAGCGCCGCACCAGCCGCACCGACGGGCCCTTGCCGCGCAAACGCTGCGCGAGGGTGGGCGCGGGGCAGGGCGCCTCTTTGGTGGGGCGGCAATGGGCCAGCTTGCGGCGCGCGGGGCCAAAGCCGCCGCCTTCCTGAATCGCCGCGCGGGTGACGATCACCCGGATGGGTGCGCCCTCGGCGGCATCGCGCGGCAGACCCGCCACCAGCGCCTCCTCGCCGCTGGCAAAGCGCAAGGTTCCGCGTGGGGAACCGGCCGTGCGGGCGATGAGCTGGGCATCCTCGATCTGGCCCGCCGTCAGTTCGCCCGGCCAGTCGACGCGGGCGGCGATGGCCTCGCCGTGGGCGATCAGCAGGGCGCGGTGTTCGCCGATGCCTTCCTCGAGCTGCCATTCGGCGCCGCCCGGATTTACCGGAGTTGAATTATCCGAGGCGGGCGTGGACCGTTCAGCCAAGCGCCAGCCCCGAGGCGCGCAGCAGGGCGCGGGTTTCGAACAGGGGCAGGCCCATCACGCCCGAGTGGCTGCCGGAGATGAAGCGGACCAGCGCCTCGGCGCGCCCCTGAATGGCATAGCCGCCGGCCTTGCCCAGCCCTTCGCCGCAAGCGACATAGTCGGCGATTTCCGCGGCGCACAGCGGCTTGAACGCGACAACCGTCTCGCTCACCCGGCTGCGCAGGCGGCCAGCGCGATCAACCATCGCCACCGCCGAGATGCAGCGATGCCGACGCCCGGAAAGCTGGCCGATCATCGCCGCGACATCGCCATCGCTCTCGGCCTTGGCCAGAATGCGGCGGCCCAGCGCCACGGTGGTATCGCCGGCCAGCACCACTTCGTCACCCGCGCGATCCACCGCCCGCGCTTTCTGCTCGGCCAGCCGCAACGCATAGGCGCGGGGCACCTCGCGGGCGAGCGGCGTCTCGTCGATATCGGGGCTGGCGATGCGATGGGGCTCCAGCCCCAGCCGGGCGAGTAATTCGCGCCGGCGCGGAGAGGAGGAGGCCAGAACCAGCAAGGGCGCCAAGCGGGTGGGGGGCGCCTCCCCGGCGTTCATCCGAACTGGCCGGGCCCGCCGCGACCGGGCATGAAGCGGTAGGTAATGCGGCCCTTGGTCAGATCGTAAGGGGTCAGTTCCACCAGAACCTCATCGCCCACCAGCACGCGGATGCGGTTCTTGCGCATCTTGCCGGCGGTGTGGCCGAGGATCTCGTGATCATTCTCCAGCCGCACGCGAAACATCGCATTGGGCAGCAGCTCGACCACCGTGCCGCGCATCTCTAGCAGTTCTTCTTTTGCCATTCCGCCTGTTCGGTTCTTTGCCAGTATTGTGGGCCAAAATATGGGGTTTCGCGCAGGCCCATAGCGGGCGAATGCGCAAAAGGAAAGTCTTGGTGTAACGCCTGCCCGCGCGGTGCTTTTGCCGCCCCGTCCCGAGGCTGTAACCTGCGGGCGACAAAATGTTACCCGCCCCGGGATTGCCACGAGACCGGGCCTGCGGCACGGCAAGCGGCGATGCCAAGTGAAGGTTTGCAATGAAACGCTGCTCGAATTCCACGTCGATACTGCGCGGATTTGCCTCACCCATGGCGCTGGTTTATGCCTCCGGCACGGTGTTGGCGGCGGCCGGGCTTCTGCCCGCTCCGGCCTGCGCGCACGCGGCGGATGCCGGCTCTGCCGCCAATGGTACCGCGAGCCTGCCCGCGCCCGCCGCACCGCCTCCCGCCGGCGAAGACGCGGATGGTGGTGAAGCGGCCCCGCCCCCGGCAAACCCCAGAAACCCGGAAATCGTCGTCTACGGCGATAAGCTGAAGGAGCAGGTGCCGGCGGCGCAGGCCCCGGTCACCACTTTCCAGGAGGCGGATATCGCCGCCTATGGTGTCAGTTCCATCACCGACCTGCTGGCAGCCATCGCGCCCGAGATCAATTCCGGGCGGGGGCGGGGCGCCTCCATGCCGGTCATTCTGGTCAACGGCATGCGCATCGCCTCTTTCCGTGAACTGCGCGACTATCCGCCCGAGTCGATCCGCCGGGTGGAGGTGCTGCCCGAGGAGGTGGCGCTGCGCTATGGCTATTCGCCCGACCAGCGGGTGGTGAACTTCATCCTGAAAAACAATTTCCGCAGCCGGTCGGCGGAGGTGGAAGCCTCGATGCCCGATCGCGGGGGGACCGATACGGAAAAGTTCGAGGCCCGCTATCTACGCATCAAGAAGACCCACCGCTTCAATCTCGACCTCAAGGCCGACCGCACCAGCCCGCTGACCGATGCGGTGCGGCATGTGGCTCAGCCCGCCAGCACCTTGTCCGGGGTGGCGGGCGACCCGGATCCCGCCGCTTTCCGCACCCTCGTCTCGCGCGCGGCGGATTATTCGGCCAACGCCAACTATACCATGCCCACCGGCCACGGCATCGCGCCCGGCACGGTGACGGTGAATGCGGCGGCCAGCCGGGCCGACGCCAACAGCCTCGATGGGCTGAACACCGTGACCCTGACCGACCCGACCAACGCCTCGGTGGTGCGCACGCTGCCCGGCGCGCTGACCCGTTTCTCCCGCACCGACACGCTGCAGGCCGGTGGGTCGCTGAACCAGCCGCTGGGCCTGTGGCAACTGGCCGCCACGCTGGACGGCACCCACAGCTATGTGATTACCGACACGGCCAACCGGGCCGACACGGCATCGCTGTTGGCCGCGGCCGCTGCCGGCACTCTGGCCATCGGCGGCCCGCTGCCCGCCGTGGCGCCCGCCGGGATCGTCCATGCCGAGACCGACGCCAACAGCGTCACCAGCCTGGTCACGCTGATCGGCCATCCGCTGCGCCTGCCCGCCGGGCAAAGCGCGCTGACGGTGAAGGCCGGCTTCGCGTGGAGCGGGCAGACCGGCGGCACGTCACAATTGGGCCTGGGCCCGGCCGGCATTACCATGCCCAGCCTGAAGCGCGGCGACGCCTCGACGGGGATCAACCTCGTGCTGCCGATCACCAGCCGCAAGGAAGTGTTTGGCGCGGCGGTGGGCGACATCACCCTCAACCTCAGCCTGGGCGGCGACCGACTGTCGGATTTTGGCTGGCTGACCAACTGGAGCGCGGGGGTCACCTGGGGTGTGACGCCCCGGCTGAGCCTGCAGGGCAGTTTCATCGCCACGCAGGCCCCGCCCAGCTTCACCAATCTGGGTAATCCACAGATCTTCAACTACAACCAGCAGGTCTATGATTTCACCACCGGCAAAACCGCCGTGGCGACCATCATTACCGGCGGCAACCCGGGCCTGCTGCGCGAGAGCGAGCACGACATCAAGCTGGGACTGAACTGGACGCTGCCCTTCCTCACCAATTCCAACCTGATTGCCGAATATTTCGACAATCGGTCGAGCAATGTGACCTCCGCTTTCCCGCAACTTACGCCGGCGATCGAAGCGGCCTTTCCGGCGCGGGTGACGCGCGACGGCAATGGGGTGATCACCTCGGTCGACGAGCGCCCGGTCAATCTGGCCAGCCAGCATGAGGCACGGCTGCGCTGGGGGGTCAATCTGTTCGGCACCATCGGCAGGCCGCTGCCGCCGGGTGCCGGCCGCATGGGGGCGATGTTCGCGGGGCTCGGCAGTGGCGGCCGTGGGCCGGGCGGCGGCGGCCAACGCCGCGACGGAGCTGCGGGTGGCCCCCCTTCTGGTGGACAGCGCATGGGCAACTACCCCGGGCGCTGGAACCTGGCGATCTATCACACCGTCCAGTTCATCGACCGGGTGCTGGTGGCACCGGGCGGGCCGAGCCTCGATCTGCTGCACGGCGATGCGCTGGGGCAGGGCGGCGGTGTCGCCCGGCAGAGCGTCGAGGTGGATGGCGGCATGTATTACCGCGGGCTGGGCCTGCGGCTGGGCGGCACCTGGACCGCACCCACCCATGTGGACCCGCTGGGCGTGCCGGCCAGCGCGCAACTGCGCTTTGGCGCGCTGGCCAAGTTCAACCTGCGCGCCTTTGTCGATTTCGATCAGCGGCCGGAGCTGGTGAAGGCGCTGCATGTGCTGAAAGGTGCGCGTCTGTCGCTGTCGGTCAACAATCTGCTCGATTCCCGCCAGAAGGTGTCGGACGGCACCGGCATCACGCCGCTGGCCTATCTGCCCGACCAGTTGGACCCGCTGGGCCGGGTGCTGGCGATAGAGTTGCGCAAGACCTTCTGACGCGGGTTGACGCAGGCGTGCGGGGGGGCAGGCGTTTTCCCGCTTCCCCTTCGGGCCGCATATCGCCTATCCCGCCGCGATGGCCCGCAAGCCCCCCTCGACCCCACCATCGTCCCCGGCCAAGGCCGCCGTGCCCGCGCCGGCGAATCCGGTGCCGCCCGATCGCGCCTCGGACGAGCGGTTTCATGAGGAGCGCGCCACCTCCACCCTGCGCGGCAATTCCGCGCCCGATCTGGAGGTGGGCGTGGCGGCCATCCGCGAGGTGCAGGCCACGCTGCCGATGCGCCCCGGGGTTTACCGCATGCACGATTCGCGCGGCGATGTGCTCTATGTCGGCAAGGCGCGGGCGCTGCGCAACCGGGTGGCGAATTACACGCAGGTAGACCGGCTGCCGCTGCGCCTGCAACGCATGGTCAGCCAGTGCCGCTCGATGACCATCGTCACCACCAATTCCGAGGCCGAGGCGCTGCTGCTGGAGGCGCAGCTGATCAAGCGCTATCGCCCGCCTTACAACGTGCTGCTGCGCGACGACAAAAGCTTTCCCTTCATCCTGCTGCGCGACGATGCCGCCTTCCCCCGGCTGATGAAGCATCGCGGGGCGCGGCGGGAATCGGGCAACTACTATGGCCCCTTTGCCAGCGCGGGCAGCGTGAACACCACGATCAACGCGTTGCAGAAGCTGTTCCTGCTGCGCTCCTGCACCGACAGCTTCATGTCCCGCCGCGAGCGGCCCTGCCTGCTGTATCAGATCAAGCGCTGCTCGGCCCCCTGTGTGGGGCGGATCGATGCTGCCGCCTATGGTGATCTGGTGCGGCAGGCGAAGGACTTTCTCGGCGGCAAATCGCAAAACGTGCAGCGCGAGATCGAGGCGGACATGAGCGCCGCCGCCGAAAACCTGGACTTCGAGCGGGCCGCCATGCTGCGCGACCGGCTGCGCGCGGCAACCTTCATCCAGGGCAGTCAGGCGATCAACGCCGAGGGGCTGCCCAATGCCGACATCTTCGCCATGGCCACGCAGGGCGGGCAGGTGGCGATCCAGGCCTTCTTCATCCGTGGCGGGCAGAACTGGGGCCACCGCGCCTTCTTTCCCACCCATACCGAGGGGCTGGAGGAGGGCGAGGTGCTGCTGGCCTTCCTCGGCCAGTTCTACGAGGAAGTGCCGCCGCCCCGCGTCATCCTGACCGACCGGCCGCTGCCCGAATCCGAACTGCTGGCCGAGGCGCTGAAGGAGGGCGCGGGCGGCAAGGTGGAAATCCTCAATCCCCAGCGCGGCGAACGCAAGCGCCTCGTCGATCAGGCCAGTCGCAACGCCACCGAGGCGCTGGAGCGGCGCCTCGCCGAATCCGGCACCAAGGCGCGAACCCTGCGCGAACTGGCCGAGTTCCTCGACCTGCCCGAGGTGCCGCAGCGCATCGAGATCTACGACAACTCGCATATCCAGGGCACCCACGCGCTGGGGGCGATGGTGGTGGCGGGGCCAGAGGGCTTCCTGAAGGGCCAGTATCGCAAGTGGAACATCAAGACCGCCGACACCAATGACGATTTCGCCATGATGCGCGAGGTGATGACCCGCCGCTTCTCCCGCGCGATGGATGACGACCCGGATCGCGACACGGCTGGCAAGGAGGGCGCCGTCTGGCCGGATCTCGTCCTCGTCGACGGCGGCAAGGGCCAGGTGAGCACGGTGATGGCGGCATTGGAGGAAATGGGCGTGGAAGACCTCGCGGTGGTCGGCATCGCCAAGGGGCCGCACCACGGTCGCGAGGGGCGCGAGGTATTCCACTTCCCCGACGGCCGCGAGAAGATGCTGCCGACGAACTCACCGGTGCTGTTCTATCTGCAACGCCTGCGTGACGAGGTGCACCGCTTTGCCATCGGCGCCCACCGCGACAAGCGCAGCCGCGCCATCACTGCCTCTCCACTCGACGAGATCCCCGGCATCGGCCCCGCGCGCAAACGGGCGCTGCTGCTGCACTTCGGCACCGCCAGTCGCGTGCGCGCCGCCGGGCTTGAGGATCTGCGGCGCACGCCCGGGGTAAGCGAGGCGGTGGCGCGGACGGTGTATGATTTTTATCACCCTGGGGGGTGAGGAGGGTTTAAGGGAGGCGAAGGTGCGAGGGCCATCGCCCTCGCGCTCCCATGAATGTCGTCGTAGCGCCATGGGTTCGGCGTTGCGCCAAGCCCTGGCGCCGCAGGCGATGATTGCCGCTTCGCGGCGGGGCAGAAGGCCGATGTGGTGCGCAACGCCGACGGTATGGGGAGCGCGAGGGACGAGTCCCTCGCATCTACCTCTTCAATTTTCCCTCAAACAAACGAAAACCCCGCCCGGATCTCTCCGGACGGGGCATTGTCGTGCCGGTTAAGGCGGTGTCAGATCAGTGGGCCGCCGCCAGCGCCGCCAGCAGCAGCAGGGCAACGATGTTGGTGATCTTGATCATCGGGTTGACGGCCGGGCCGGCGGTGTCCTTGTAGGGATCGCCGACGGTGTCGCCGGTCACCGCGGCCTTGTGCGCCTCGCTGCCCTTGCCGCCATGATTGCCGTCCTCGATATATTTCTTGGCATTGTCCCACGCGCCGCCGCCGCTCGTCATCGACAGCGCGACGAACAGCCCGGAAACGATCACGCCGAGCAGCAGCGCGCCCAAGGAGGCGAAGCCGTCTTCCCGGCCTGCGACCCAGCTGATGACGAAAAACACAACGATCGGCGTCAGCACCGGCAGCAGCGAGGGGATGATCATCTCGCGGATCGCGGCGCGGGTGACGAGATCGACGGTGCGGGCATAGTTGGGCCGCGAGGTGCCC
>CAIXXP010000071.1 GCA_903923465.1 uncultured Sphingomonadales bacterium
GAACATCACCGATTACGGCGCGTTTGTTGACCTCGGCGGCATCGACGGCCTGCTGCACGTGACGGACATGAGCTACAAGCGCGTCAACCACCCGAGCGAAGTCATTGCCATTGGCGATGAGGTGAAGGTGCAAATCGTCCGCATCAACCAGGACACGCAGCGCATCAGCCTCGGCATGAAGCAGTTGGAGAGCGATCCGTGGGATGGCGTTGCCGCCAAGTACCCGGTTGGCGCCAAGCTGCATGGCGTCGTGACGAACATCACCGAATACGGCGCCTTTGTGGAGCTGGAAGCCGGTATCGAGGGCCTTGTCCATGTCTCGGAAATGAGCTGGACCAAGAAGAATGTCCACCCCGGCAAGATCGTCTCGACCTCGCAGGAAGTCGACGTGCTGGTGCTGGAAGTCGATTCCGACAAGCGCCGCATCAGCCTCGGCCTCAAGCAGGCCCAGCAGAACCCGTGGGAAGCCTTCGCCGAGAAGCACCCGGTGGGCTCGACCGTCGAGGGCGAAGTCAAGAACGCCACCGAATTCGGCCTGTTCATCGGCCTGGATGGCGACGTCGACGGCATGGTCCACATGTCCGATATCGCCTGGGGCATCTCGGGTGAAGACGCGCTGGCGCTGCACCGCAAGGGCGAGGCCGTCTCGGCCATCGTGCTGGACGTCGACATCGAGAAGGAGCGCATCAGCCTCGGCATGAAGCAGCTCGAAAAGGGCGCGCCGGTTGCTGGCAGCCCCGCCGCCTCGTCGGGTGGCAGCGGCCTGAAGCGTGGCGAGATCGTCACCGTCACCGTGCTGGAAGTCCGCGATGGTGGCCTCGAAGTGCAGGCGGCCGATGGTTCGACCGGCTTCATCAAGCGTTCGGATCTGGGTCGCGACCGCGACGAGCAGCGCCCCGACCGCTTCCAGGCCGGCCAGAAGCTCGATGCCATGGTCACCGGCTTCGACCGCTCCAAGAAGCCCAGCTTCTCGGTCAAGGCGCATCAGCTGGCCGAAGAGAAGGAGGCTGTCGAGCAGTACGGTTCGTCCGATTCGGGCGCGTCGCGCGGCGACATCCTCGGCGAGGCGCTCAAGGGCAAGAAGTAAGCCAGGCACAGCTCTTGAATTAGCAAGGCCCGTCCGGAGTGATCCGGGCGGGCTTTTGTTTGGGGTTTTCCAGGGAAGGTTGAAGATGCGCGGAACTCGTCCCTCGCGCTCCCATTACTGCCTTGCCTGGTGCGACACCTGCGACCTTGTGCCTTGCCGCGTAGCGGCCTCAAAAGCCTGCGGTGCGGTGAGGTTGGACGGAAGGCTGCCTGTAAGGCGACCTCTCGCCGGGGACGGCAAGGGGTGCAGGGGCTAGCCCCTACTGCTGTTGCTCCTTCCCTTTCCCCCACTTTCCCCTAAAATTCGCCGCTTCAAGGAGCCCTCCCATGACCCTTTCCGTCCACCAGTTCCCCTGCCTCTCCGACAACTACGGCTATCTGCTGCATGATTCGGCCAGCGGCGAGACAGCCTGTATCGACACCCCCGACGCCGCCGAATACCTCGCACAGGCCAAGGCCCAGGGTTGGCGCATCACCCAGATCTGGAACACCCACTGGCATGCCGATCATGCTGGCGGCAATGCGGCGATCAAGGCCGTCACGGGCTGCACCATCACCGCGCCCGCCGGCGATGCCGCCAAGATCGAGGGCGTGGATCGCACCGTGGATCAGGGCGATACGGTCTCGCTCGGCGCCTTCACCGGCCATGTCCTTAATGTCGGCGGGCACACGATGGGCCACATCGCTTATCACCTGCCGGCGGCGCATATTGCCTTCGTGGGCGACGCGCTGTTTGCCCTCGGCTGCGGCCGGATGTTCGAGGGCACCGCGCCGCAATTCTGGGCGAGCCTCTCGCGCCTGAAGGCCCTGCCCGGCGACACGCAGATGTATTGCGCACACGAATATACCGCGTCGAATGCCCGCTTCGCCCTGTACGCAGACCCAGACAACGCGGCTCTGGCCACCTATGCGCAGGAAATCACCGCGCGCCGGGCGAAGAGTGAGCCCACCGTACCCTTCCCCCTCGCCCGCGAACTGGCCACCAATCCCTTCCTCCGCGCCGACGACTCCGCCATTCAGGCGCGGTGGGGCGGCGACCCGGTGACGGCTTTCGCGGCACTGCGCGAGGCGAAGAACAGTTTTTGATTTTAGACTAAGTATGAAGGGATAGATGCGAGGGGATTATCCCCTCGCGCTCCCGGGAATGTCTGGCTTAGCGCCTGTCCCGCGAGCGTGCGCCCCGCCGCGAAGCGGCATTAATCGCCTGCGGCGCCGAGACCTTGCGCAAGGCCTAACCCGTGGCGCCCACGCACACATTAATGGGAGCGCGAGGGTGTAACACCTCGCACCTTCCCTCTTCAACTCCCGGCCCGAACAACAACAAGCCCCGCACAACGGCGGGGCTTTTCAATTCACGCGCCAGTGGAAAATCAGATCCCGCCGATGGCCTCATCGACCAGCGTCTTGTCCGCCTTGGCGGTGTGGTGGGCGGCGATCAGGCGGCGGGCGGCGGCGGTGGCCGCTTCGGCGGTCTTGGCGCGCAGTTCGGCAATGGCGGCCCGCTCGGCCGCCTCGATCTTGTCGGTGGCGATTTTCTCGCGGCGGGCGAGGGTCACGGCGGTGTCGGCCTGCGCCTTGGAGACGATGGCCTCGGCCTCGCCGCGTGCGTGGTCGATCATGGCCGCGGCGTCTTTTTCGGCATTGGCGATGCGCGAGACATACTCGGCGCGCAGGGCTTCCGCCTCGGCGCGCAGGGCCTTGGCTTCTTCCAACTGCTTCCGGATCTCGGCAATGGACGCATCCAGCCCCGAGGTCAGCATGCCCGGCACCTTCAGACCCAGGGCGATGATAATCAGCACCGTCATCGACAGCGCCACCCACATCTGCGGGGTGAGGCCCAGCGCGCTGGGTTCGGGCGCTTCATGGGCGACGGCGCCGGCCGCCAGCATGGCGAGGGCAGCAAGATTAGCCATGAAGAACCTCCTTTACCGCAACGCGGGCAGCGCCTGCGTCAACAGTGAGCCCGGCCAGGCGGGCAACGATTTCGCCGGCAGCCTCGGTGGCCACCGCTTCCAGCTCGCCCAGGGCGTTGGCGCCGGCGGCGGCGATGCGGGCATCGGCATGCGCGATCAGCGCGTCGGTCACCTTGGCGGCTTCGGCCAGACGGACCTCTGCGGCATGGGTGGCTTCGGCCTTGGCTTTGGCGATCAGGGCCTGGGCCTCGGCGCGCTGCCGGGCGGACTGGAGGACCCATGCGGCCTCGGATTCGTCGGCGGCGCGGCGTGCGCTTTCGGCGGCGGCCAGGTCGGCGGTGATCTGGGCGTCACGCGCTTCCACCGTCGCCATAACCCGGGGCACCATGCCCCGGCCGATGACGAAGAAGATCAATCCGAAAAAGATCAGCAGCCAAAAGACCTGGCTGGCGTAGGTTTCGGAAAGCTGCGCAATCTGGGGCATGGGTTGTGTCCCGCTTAATATGTGTGTCGGCCGAAAACTGGTGGCCCGGAATTTCTGGCCATTCGCCGGATGGAGGGCCAAACGGTCACCCCCGGGGGGCTATCCGCCTGACAGAACCGGCCGGCTGGCCTGTGTGATGCGACCGGGACGCGAAGGCCCCGGCCGCCAATCACCCATAATTTGACCGGCGTGGCTTACTTGGCCACGAAGATCAGGATCATCGCCACCACGAAGGACAGCAGACCCAGAAGCTCGGCGGCGGCGAAGCCGATGAACAGGCGGCCCTGCTGGCCATCAGCGGCGCCGGGGTTGCGCAGAGCGCTTTCCAGGAACGAACCGAAGACGTTACCCACGCCGATGGCGGCCATGCCGGCGCCGATGGCAGCGAGACCAGCACCGATGAGCTTGGCGGCATTTGCGTCCATGATAAAACTCCTTTTGTCGATGTCTTGTAAGTGACGGATAGGTTGGAAAAAACTCAGTGAAGATTTTCGGCGTCGTTGAGATACAGCGAGGTCAACAGCGCAAAAACATAAGCCTGGATGCCGGCGACCAGAATTTCCAGCGCGCAGATGGCAACCATCAGCAGGAAGCTGGGCAGGCCGACGATGCTGCCCCACAACGGCCCGGAATTGGCCGAGGTGATGACGAAGCTCGACAGCACCTCAAGCAGCACGTGCCCGGCCATCATCGCCACGAACAGTCGCAGGGCGAGAGAGAAGGGACGCACCAGAAACGAGATCAGCTCGATCACCGGGATCAGCCAGAGCAGCCACACCGGCGTGCCATGCGGCACGAACAGGCTGAAGAAATGCAGGCCGTGGCGCCAGAAGCCCACCACCAGCACGATGGC
>CAIXXP010000072.1 GCA_903923465.1 uncultured Sphingomonadales bacterium
GATCTGGGCGGGCGCGGCATCGGGCATCTCCTGCCGATACAGCGCCAGCATGGCATCGGCCCTTTCCGCGCCGACCGTGGCCGCGACGCGCTTGCGGAACTCGTCCTCTGGCATATCGGGATAGCGCGGATCGGCATAAAGGAACACATTGCCCTCGTCCGCCGTGTTGCCGATGATGACCGGCACATTGCGCGAGATTTCTGGCGCCGCCGGGCTGAACGGGTGGGCGGGCAGCACTTTGCCATCCACGACCGGGCCCCATGGCCCCGTGGCCGAGGCCTTCAGCAGGGTTTCCAGCGGCGCGGATTGCAGCGCGTGCACGTCTCCCGGCGCTATGGCGGCCGCCTGCAGGGCGGCGGCGCTGGTTTTGGCCGATGCCTCGGCGGTGCGGGCCAGCACTTCCGGGCCGCTGATGATCACCGCCTTGCCGAACAGGCCCTTTGCCACGGGCATGGCGAGCAATACGCTGGCCTTCATGCCGCCGCCCGATTGGCCGAAGATGGTGACATTCGCCGGGTCACCGCCAAACGCGCCAATGTTCTCGCGCACCCAGCGCAGGGCCAGAACGATGTCCAGCATGCCCGCGTTGGCGGATTCGGCATAGGCCGGGCCCCATGCCGAGAGGTCGAGATGGCCCATGATGTTCAGCCGGTGGTTCAATGTCACCACCACCACATCGCCGCGATGCGCGAGGTTGGCGCCCTCATAATCCGGCTCGGCGCCCGTGCCGCTGGTGAAGCCGCCGCCGTGCAACCAGACGACGACCGGCCGCTTCGCGCTGTCGGCGGCCGGGGTCCACACATTGAGGGAAAGGCAATCCTCGCTCTGGCCCACATCAGCGAATTTGAGCACCTCGCGCAGACGCGGGGTCAGGGGCAGCGGCACTTGCGGGCATTTCGGGCCATAGGCGGCGGCATCGCGGATGCCGTGCCAGCGGGGCGCGGGAAGCGGTGGCTTGAACCGGTTGGCCCCGGCGGTGGTGTCGCCATAGGGAATACCGAGGAAGGCCAGCGCCTGCCGCTGCCCGATGCCGCGCAGCTTGCCGGAGGATATGTGAACGACGGGGCCAGCTTCGGCAAGACCGGGGCTTGCCGTGGCCAAGACCGCCAGCAAACCGCCGACCACGCAGCCACGGCGCAAGGCCTGCCGGACATTCGTCGCTCTCGATTTTCCCATGTTCTCTCTCCCCCTGTGCATTGCCGGGGCGGTGGATTGGCTCCTCCGCGCCCTGGCGGCAATGGCCTAGGGGCGCGGAAGCGCGGTCCGGATCATCCCCAGCAACTTGACCAGATCTAGAGGCTTGCGCACGAAAAGCCAGTCGGGACTCATTTCGTCGGCATTGGGGGCATAGCCGCTCATCATCATGATGCGCAGGCCGGGCTGCACGGCGCTGGCATGGCCGGCCAGGACAATGCCGTTCGAATGCGGCAGCACCACATCGGCCAGCATCATGTCGAAATGCTGGTCCGTCAGATACATCGCAGCCTCGTCGTAATCCGCGGCCGGGGTGACGGCATAGCCCTCCGCCTCCAGCAACTCGGTCAGCGCGGCCAGGGCGTGGACTTCGTCCTCCACCACCAATATCCGCATGGCCCGGTCACCGGCCAGCGCGACGGGCGCCATGGGCTGGGTAGCGAACCGCTCGGGCACGGCGGCTTCGGCGGCTTCTGCGGCAGGCGGGTCGCAGCAGGGCAGCCGGATGTGAATGGTCGTCCCCTCACCCACGGCGGAGTTGATGCATGCCCCGCCCCCCATGGCGCGGGCAAACTCGCGCACCGAGGCCAGGCCAACGCCGGTACCGTGCTGCTTGGTGGAAAAGAACGGTTCGAACGCACGGGCGACGACTTCCTTGCTCATGCCATAGCCGGTGTCGCGGACCTTTATGTCGATAAAAGGCCGCAGCACCGGGTTGTCCGAGTCATCGCCGCCCGGTGGCAGCGCTTCGGTCAGGCGGGTGGATATCGTCACCGTGCCGTCGTCGGGCATGGCGACGCGGGCATTGATCACGAGATTCAGCAGGCAGTTGGTCAGGTCCGTCCGGCCCACTTCGGCAAAAGACCCCTGCGCGCCAAGGTCGAAGGTGATCCTGTGGTTCGCGCCTATGGATGTCGCGAAGAAGGTGCGGTTGCTGTCGATATGCGCATCCACGTCCAGCGGCGGGCAGGTGTCGTGCTTCTGGCGCGAGAGGGTCATCAGCGACTGGGTGATCTCGGAGCCGCGCTCGGCCACCTCGGCCATCACCTGGATACGGCGGCTGACCTTTTGCGACAGGCCCCGCTGCTTCATCAACAACGCCGCGTTCAGCCGGACGACGGAGAGCAGATTGTTGAAATCATGCGCCATGTAGCCCGAGACCTGCCGGAAGCGGTTCAGCATGTCCTCGCTGCGCTGCCGTTCGGCCGCCAGATCGAGCGCCGTCTGGCGCGCCTCTTCCAGCAGGACCTTCTGGATGCTGACGAGCTTTAGCGCCGGCATGCTGGCATCCGCCGGGCCGGGGCTGTCGCCAGCATCCGTCTGGGCCGCTAACGCCGACCCGGGCGGGGGTGCGGGCGGGGGCGTGGGCAGGCGGTTCGCCGCGAGCAGGTA
Source organism: uncultured Sphingomonadales bacterium (assembly GCA_903923465.1). Lineage (GTDB taxonomy): Bacteria > Pseudomonadota > Alphaproteobacteria > Sphingomonadales > Sphingomonadaceae > Novosphingobium. The sequence goes on from CAIXXP010000072.1 coordinate 2,587, forward strand.
GCCTTCGACCAGCTGGATCGCCGTGCCCGCCAGCACATACTGCAAATTCACGCAGTGAAGCTGCAGATAGTCCATCCGCTTGGCGATGCCCGCGATGATGGCAAGCGCGGCCGCCAGGTCACGCTCCTGATCGGGCAGATGGAAATATTCCAGCAGGTTGTGGCCCACCGTGGGCGGAAATTCGCTCTGGTTGAGCGAGGGGGCCACTTCCTGCAGGGTCAGATTTTTATCAACGATCATATAGGCCGGGAACAGGAAGGCCATCTGATCGGGGGGAATCTCTATCTGCATGGTTGCGCCTTCAAGGCGGCGCGGGGCACATGGCGCACGCAGGGCGAAGGTCGCGATCCGCGCGGTGGAAGCCGCGAAGGGGCGTGGCCAGGGGTGAGCGAGCCCAGGGCGAGAGGCCGGGATGCCCGGCAGGGGCGGGCCCGCGACGAGCCGGCGTGCCGCACCATCAGCGGAACGCCGCGCTGGGCTCTGCGGTCTCCGGGGTGGGCGCTCTTGCGGATGCGCGGCAATGGCTCAGCTCAGGCTTCGGGCGAAACCGATTGCACCAGTTGCTCCGCCAGCACGTCGGCACGGCTAACTTCCTCATCGATGTGATCCAGCTTCGCAATCAGATAGGCGGCGGCGGCGGGATCCAGCAGCGGCAGGATGCGCAGGCGGATCATACCGCTGGCCAGGCCGATCACATTGAGCGGCTGGCGGAGCTCGTGCACCTTCTTGCGGGCCGCTTCATGCAACGCCTTATCCCTGACTGCCATATCCCTCGATCCGATTCTGACTGCACCGTTTGGCCGCTACCCCGTGGCTACACGGCCCCATGCTAAGGGAAAACCGAGGGTACACGCCAAAAGCAGCAAAATCTGTGGTAGAAGGAACAATATTACCATCATAACGGTTACGTTCTTGTCGCGAAGTGATTTTTGCCCGGCTTGGCCCAAGTCCAAGTTAATGCAATTAAAATTCATTATTGAAAAGGCGGCAGATTGGCTGTTTAATGGCAAATGCCGCGAAGGCTGCCATATCCGGCCCGAGGCGAAGGAGTTTTGAATTGACGGTAAGAACAGCAATCCGGCCGTCCACCGAGCTGTGTCACGTGCTGATCGTAGACGATGACGCGGCCACCACGGCGCAATTTGCCGAAGTGGCCAGTTCGCTCGGCTATGAGTGCTCCACCGCCGCGGATGCCCGCGAGGCGCTGCGGGTGATTGCCGAAGACAAGCGGATCGGCATGGTGCTGACGGACCTGTCCCCCGTCAGCACCAATGGCACAGATTTGAGGTTGTGATTTAAGGAGGGTTGGGGCTTCGTCGTAGTGACGAAGGAACGAAGATGAAGCCCC
>CAIXXP010000073.1 GCA_903923465.1 uncultured Sphingomonadales bacterium
CTCCGCCTCGGCCAGTTGCACCCACAGCGGCGGCACGGCGGCCAGCGTGGTGATGCCATGCCTGCCCACCGCCTTCACCACGTCGCGCGGGGTGAGGTAATCCAGCGGCACCACCCGCGCCCCGGAAAACCATGCCGACAGCAACTGGTTCTGCCCATAATCGAAGCTGAGCGGCAACACCGCCAGCACCCGGTCATCCGGCACCAGCCCCAGATAGGCGGCCACACTCTGCGCCCCCAGCCACATATTGGCATGGCTCAGCATCACCCCCTTGGGCCGCCCGGTGGAGCCGCTGGTATAGAGGATCGCCGCCAGCTCATCCGGATCCCCATCCGAGGGCGGCAGGGGCGCGGCCTCAGCCGCCAGGCCCAGCGCTTCCGCCTCACCGACCACCACGCAGCCTTCCGGCACATTGCCGGGTGCCAGCGTGCCCAGTCGCGCCGGCGTGCCGATCAACAGGCTGGCCGCGCTATCGGCCAGAATATGCGCGACCTGCGCATGTTTCAGCAGCGGGTTGATGGGCACATGCACCAGCCCGGCGCGCGCGGCGGCCAGCGGCATCAGGCAGGCCAGTTCGCCCTTGGCCACCCAGCTTGCGACTCTGGCACCGGCCTCCGCCCTACCCCGCCCGCCGCTTTGCCCGACCATACCTATTAACCAACCACTAAGCCGGGCGATACGACCTCTTAAGTCTTCGTAGGTTACAGCGCCATCGCGAAGGACCAGCGCCACCGCGTCATCCGCCCCTTTCAGGGCCAGATGATCAAGGGCGCGGGGCTTCGCCTGCGGCTGGGCGGAAACATCGGGCGAGAGAATGCTGGGCGTGTCGGACATGAACCTGAAGGGAAAGCAGTGAAGTCGATCGCTTATCACGCTGATCTTGCCCAAGTGCAAGCCGAGGCGGGCCTGGCGGCGCTGCTGGATGCCCCGGCCTGTTCAAACCCGTTCAACCGGCTGGCCTGGTGGCGCGCGCTGGCGGGCGAATGCGGCATAACCCCCATGCTCGCCGTGTGCCGCGATGACGAAACCGGCCAGACCGCCGTGCTGCCGCTGGCCCGCGGCAAGGGCCCGCGCCAATTCGACGCGCTGGCCAATTGGTACAGCTTTCGCGTCGGGCCGGTCATCAGCGCCGGGCCGGGGGGGCTGTCGTTGCTCACCGCGCTCGCCCGCAATCTGGCGCTGCGTGCGCGCCGTGTCACCCTCTCCCCGGTGTCGGACGAGACGGGAGAGGCCAGCCTGCTGGCCCGCGCCTTTCGCGCCGCCGGCTGGTTTGTCGACATGAGCCCCTGCGACAAGAATCACATCCTGCCGGTGCGTGCCCGCAGCTATGCGGAGTATCTCGCCAGCCGCCCCGGCCCCTTGCGCACCACGCTGAAGCGCAAGGCCGGCAAGGTCACCGTCGAACTGTTCAGCCACTTCGACGAGGCCGCCTGGGCCGAGTACGAAGCCATTTACGCCAGCAGCTGGAAACCGGCCGAGGGCTCGCCCGCCTTTCTGCGCCGCTTCGCCCGCGAGGAGGCCGAAGCCGGCCGCCTGCGCATGGGGATCGCCCGCAACAAGGATGGTGCCGCCATCGCCGCGCAAGTGTGGACGGTGGAAGGCGGCACCGCCTTCATTCACAAGCTGGCCCATGTGGAGGAAGCCCGCGCCCTGTCGCCCGGCACCACCCTCAGCGCCGCCCTGTTCGAGCAGGTGATTGACCGCGACCACGTCTCGCTGGTCGACTTCGGCACCGGCGACGATCCCTATAAACGCGACTGGATGGAGGAGTGCCGCCCGCGCTATCGGCTCGACATGATGCGCCCGGGCGTGGCCCTGCTGTGGCCGCAAATCCTGCGGGCCAGCGCAAAGCGCCTTGCGAGAGCGGTGTCGCATGGCTAGAGCCCCGGGAATCCGCCTCGCCGGGTGCTGCGAAAGCCGCGCCGTGCATGGGCGAAAACAAAACAATGCAGGGTGGTCAAAGACCAGATGGGTTCGATGCCAGACGATAATACCCCGGACGAAACCGGCCGCGCGCTGCGCGCCATCCTCGGCGATGTGCTGGGGCTTGGCGAACAGCAGCTTGCCGGCTTCACCGACGAGACCGGCCTGTTCGGCCATCTGCCAGAGCTCGACTCGATGGCGGTGGCAGGGCTGCTCACCGAAATCGAGGACCGCTTCGGCATTGTCATCGAGGATGACGAGGTGGACGGCGAGTTGCTGGAAAACTTCGGCGCCCTGCGCGGCTTCATCGAGACCCGCCTGCGGGGCTGAAGGCCCGACCGCCCGTCCCTCCCGCAAACTGGAGGGTGCGCGATGATCCTCACCACCTGGCCCTGCCCCCCGGCGGCAGGCATGCCCCACACTGCCGAGACCAGCGAAATGGCGCTGGCCTTTGCCGCTGCCGGTGCACCCGCCCCCGATTCGCCCGCCCCCGGTTCGCCCGCCAGATCGGCTCCGCGCCTGCTGGTGCTGCCCGCCCTGTTCGACGAGGCCAACCGCCTGCGTCGCTTCACGGTTTCCACCATGCGCCGGCTGGCCGCCCTCGGCATCGCCAGCGTCCTGCCGGATCTGCCCGGCTGCGCCGAGAGCCTGAGCCCGCTGGAGGCGCAGGACCTGAAACGCTGGCGCGCCGCCGCCGTCGCCGCCGCCGACTACTTCAGCGTCAGCCATGTGCTCACCATCCGTGCCGCCGCCTGCCTCGCCCCGCCGGGCCTGCCGGGGTGGCACTATGCCCCGCAGGCGCCCTCCAGCCAGTTGCGCCAATTGCTGCGCGCCCGCACGCTCGCCTCGCGGGAGGCTGGCATCGCGGAAGGTGGCGAGCAGCTGCTGGCACGGGGCCGCGCGCGCGGGCTGTCGCTGGCTGGCTACCATCTTGGCCCGGCGATGATCTCCCAGCTTCATGCCGAAGCCGGGACTGCCACGCTGCCCGTCATCGCGCAGAACGCCCTCGGCGCGCCCGGCCTGTGGCTGCGTGCAGAACCGGGCGAGGATGCCGCGCAGTCAGCCGCGCTGGCCGCGCTCATTGCCGAATCCCTCTCCGCCATCGCCCCGGTCGCGGCGCTCCTCACCAGAGTCGCGCCATGATCCGCCTGCCCCTCGCGATACCCTGCCGGGGTGACACGCTCGCCGGCACGCTCGATCTGCCGGACGCGGCGGAGGCCCGTGCCTCGGTCACCGGCCTCGTCATCGTCACCGGCGGCAACGAGGTCCGCTCCGGCGCGTGGAACGGCCAGGCACAGATCGCCGCAAGGCTGGCCCGGGCCGGCCACCCGGTGCTCCGCTTCGACCGGCGCGGCGTGGGCGACAGCGAAGGCGAAAACGCCAGCTTCACCGCCAGCGCCCCGGACATCGCCGCCGCCATCACCAGCTTTCGCGCCGCCTGCCCGGAGGTCTCGCGCCTGGCGGTGTGGGGCAATTGCGACGCCGCCGCTGCGCTGATGCTCTCCGCAGGTGCCGGCGCCGATGCGCTGATCCTCTCCAACCCCTGGACATTTGAGGCGGCGGACGAAAGCGCTGTGGATTCCGCCACGCCGCCCGCCGCAGCCACGCCCCCGCAAGCCCTGCGCGCCTATTACCTGCGGCGCCTGAGCAATCCCGTCGCGCTGGCGGGGCTGCTGTTCGGCAAGGTCTCGCCGATGGGCCTCGCGCACAGCCTGCTGGCCGCGTTGCGCCGGGCGCCACCACCCACAGGCCTGGCCACGCGCATGGCCGAGGGCCTCGCCCGCTGTGCCGGGCCCGCCCGCATCCTGCTCGCGGGCCGCGACCGCACCGCTCAGGCCTTCAGTGCCATCTGGAACAAGCACGACCCGCGCCTGCGAATTTGCCCCAATGCCAGCCATTCCTTTGTGGAAACGGCGGCAAATGAGTGGTTGTTCAGAGAGATTCTGGAAGTGTTGCAGGCGTAAGGTTTAAGGGAAGGTGCGAGGGACTCGTCCCTCGCGCTCCCATTGCTGTCGGCGTGGTGAGTGTTCTGCGGCGTGGTGCCTCACAGCGAAGCGGCATTAAATGCCTGCGGCGCGGAGGCGTGGCGCTTTGCGTGCGATGGGGCGCTGGCTGACCGTATTGAGAGCGCGAGGGCGATGGCCCTCGCACCTTCCCCTACCCCTTTAACCCTCACGCCAGCGCGGCGAACTCCAGCGCCGCCACAAAGCGCTCCGCATCCAGCGCGGCCATGCAGCCGGTGCCGGCGGCGGTCACGGCCTGGCGATAGGTGTGGTCCATCACGTCGCCGCAGGCGAATACACCGGGGATCGAGGTTTTGGGCGTGCCCGGCTCCACGATGATATAGCCGCCCGCATCCAGTTCCAGCTTGCCCTTGAACAGTTCGGTCGCCGGCGCGTGGCCGATGGCGACGAAGGCGCCCTGAGTCGGCTCCACCGAAGTCGCGCCGGTCACGGTATCCACCAGCGCCACGCCGGTCAGCCCGCCGTCCAGAGCATCGCCCACGAAATGGTCGACGCGCTTGTTCCACAGCACCTTGATGTGGGGGTGGGCAAACAGCCGGTCCTGCAGGATCTTCTCCGCCCGCACCGAATCGCGACGGTGGATCAGCGTCACGTCTTGCGAATGGTTGGTCAGGTACAGGGCTTCTTCCACGGCGGTATTGCCGCCACCGATCACCACCACCTTCTTGCCGCGATAGAAGAAACCGTCGCAGGTGGCGCAGGCCGAAACGCCCTTGCCGGAAAGCTCCTGCTCGCCGGGCGCGCCCAGCCAGCGGGCCTGGGCACCGGTGGCGATCACCAGCGTTTCGCCCTCATAGATGTCGCCCGAATCGCCATAGGCGCGGAACGGCGGCCCCGACAGATCGACATCGATGATCGTGTCCCACATCATCCGCGTGCCGACATGCTCGGCCTGCGCCTGCATTTCCGCGACCAGCCAGGGCCCCTGGATTACATCGCGAAAGCCGGGGTAATTCTCGACATCCGTGGTGATGGTCAGTTGCCCGCCCGGCTGCAGCCCCTGCACCACAATCGGCGCCAGGCCGGCACGCGCGCCATAGATCGCGGCGGTAAGGCCGGCCGGGCCGGAACCGATAATCAGCATGCGGGTCGAGTGGGTCGTCATATGCGGGTCTCCGTTTGCCCCGCGAGATAGGCATAGAGCGCGGCAAAAGCCAGTGGGCAGCGCCGCGTTTCGCGCCAGCACCCGGATTTTGCCGCCGCAGGCCCTTATCGCGCCATGGCCTTTGCCGGGAAGGTGGCTAACGCGAGGAAAGCAAATGAACAAATTGCGCAAGATCAATGTTGCTATTGCAATCACCTCTCAATAGCTAGCGCCACACCACACCTGGGAGCCTCCATGACACAAGCATTCCGCACCTTGCCGCTTCACCCCATCCTCGCTTTCGGCATCGTCGCGGCGAGTGCCGTGGCCTGCGCCGCCCCGGCACTGGCCGACAGCCCCGCCCCCCTTTCCGCGCCGGGCCTTGGCGAGGAAGTCTATGGCGCCACCGTCGAGGCGCATGAGTTCGAGCTGGAATCGCGCTATGGCATGCTGACCGGCGGCAGCGCGGACGGCCAGCAGAACGCCCGCGTCGAAGGCGAATATGGCGTCAATGCCAACCTCGCCGTCGCCGTCATGGGCGAATTCGAACGCGCGCCGAGTGACCGGCTGAAGCCCTCCCGCGTCGGCATCGAGGCGATCTATCACCTCGCGCGCGTCGCCGGTGTCGATGTTGCCGCCTATGCCGAATATGAACACGGTTTCATCGATCCCGATTCGATCGAGACCAAGCTGCTGCTCCAGCGCCGCACCGGCCTGTGGGACATCCGCTTCAACCTGATCGGCGAAAAACCGCTGCGCCAAACCGAGCCGATGGGCTTCACCTATGCCACCTCGGTGGACCGCTCCGTGGCGCGCAATCTGCGGCTGGGCATCACCGCCTTTGGCGATCTGGGCACGATTCACACCCTGCTGCCCCGCGCCGAACATTACGTGGGGCCAGTGGCCAAACTGCGCATTCCGATGAAGGATGCCGACGGCGACAACGACAAGGGCGTGATCATCGAGGCCGGCTATCTGTTCGCCGCCGGGGCCACCGCGCGCGCGACGACCGGCCAGTTCCGCTTGAATGTCGAATTGGAAATGTGAGCATCCGGCCGGGCACACAAAGCCGCAACCCTGTTGACGGAAAAGCCCGGCCGGGCCATTTGCCACTCATGACAGGTTTCCCCGGCCCCACTTCGCACAGCTTCATCTCGCAACGCCTGCGGCTCCATTATGTGGACTGGGGCAACCCCGAGGCCCCGCCACTTATCCTCCAGCACGGCGGGCGCGACCATTGCCGCAGCTGGGATTGGGTAGCCGAAGAGCTGCGCCGCGACTGGCATGTCATCTGCCCGGACCTGCGCGGCCACGGCGATTCCGCCTGGTCGCCCGATGGCAATTATTCGGCCGATGCCATGATCTATGATTTCGCCCAGCTGGTGGAAACCCTGGGGTACGATCAGGTGTCGATCTGCGCCCATTCGCTCGGCGGATCCATCGCCACCTATTTTTCCGCGCTCTATCCGCAAAAGGTGCGCAAGCTCGCCAACATCGAGGGGCTGGGGCCCTCGCCCGCCATCTTGGAGGAGCGCGAGGCAAAGGGCCTGGGCAACCGCCTGCGCACCTGGATCGCTGACCGCCGCAAGGCCGCCGGCCGCCTGCCCCGCCGCTATCCGTCGATAGAAGCGGCCTATGCCCGGATGAAAGAGGAAAACACCTACCTCACCGACGCGCAGGCCCGCCACCTCACGGTCAATGGCGTCAGCCGCAACGAGGATGGCAGCTTCAGCTGGAAATTCGACAATTACCTGAACGTCTGGCCGATCATCGAATTTCCCGTTCCGGAGATTCACCGGTTGTGGAGCGAGGTCGAATGTCCGGTCCAGCTGTTCTACGGCACGGAAAGCTTCGCCTCCAACCCCCAGCGCGATGGCCGCATGGCCCATTTCCGGGATGCGCGCCTGCTCGTTTATGAAAAGGCCGGCCACTGGCTGCACCACGATCAGTTTGACCGTTTCATGGGCGATCTGAAGCGGTTTCTGGCGGAGTAGGGCGAAAGCCGAGTCTTGGGGGCGTTACGCCCCCAAACCCCCAGACCGTCTACCGGCGAAAGGCCGGCGCAACCCGCTGATTTGGCGCTCCCTCCGCCGCGCCGCAGGCTGTCCGCAGCGCTTAACCGCGACAATTCAGCCAAACACACCCTCTCGCCGGCAGACGTTATGGGGTGCAGGGGACGAGTCCCCTGCCACTTCCCTGCTCCCTTACCCTTCCAGCAACCGCGCGCGCATCGCCGCACGCATCGCCGCATCGGCGCCCAGCACCTGTTCCAGATAGGCATCCACGCTGCCATGGGCCTGCGCGGCGGAGGCAAAGGCCGCCTCCAGCCAGGAGGCCTCCGCACTCATCACCACCGCGATCGCCTCGGGCGCCATTTCCCCCGCCACCAGCGCGATGAAGCGCTGCCCCGCCGCCACGCGGGCGCGACTCTCGCCGGCGGTGTTGGTCAGCAGATAATCAGCAATGATATCATCCACATGGACGCCCAGCGCATGCAGCACCAAGGCCACGGCAATGCCGGTGCGGTCCTTGCCGGCCATGCAATTCACCAGCGTCGGCCCATCATGGCTGGCCAGCCCGGCGAAGATCTGGCGCATCATCGCCACCTGCGCCCGGCGGAAGGGAAAGGCGCGATAGGTGTTGCGCATACCCTCGCGCGCGGCCTCGGCACTTTCGGAACGCAGGGTGGTTTTGCCGGCGGCCAGCGCCGCGGCCACATGTGGCGCCAACTGCGCATCTGCGTCCTCGGCATCGACCATCATGCTCGCATCATCGGAGACCACCACCCGCGCGGCAAAGCCCGCCGGGCGCCGGCAGGGGAAGGTGTCCCGCTCCAGCTGGCTGCGCATGTCGTACACAGCGGCCAGCCCCAGGGCGCCGATGTGCGCCAGATCGGCCTCGCTGGCCTCGGCATGCTGGCCAGAGCGCCAAAGCACCTTCCGCTTCACGCGCCTCCCGCCAATCGTCGCATATCCGCCAAAGTCGCGAAAATTATGCACGCACTCCAGCGGAAGAACCCGCCTGTCTGCCTCGCTCATGAAACCTCCCGATTGATACTTGCCATGCTTACTATGACTCTGCATAGGATTCAAACAGGTCATGGGCGCTGAACGCCCAAGGGAGATTAACGTGTCGAATTCCGGATCGGATGCCCCTCAGTCCGCCCCTGTCGAGTCCAGTGAAGAAACGGCCACCAACTCGTCGCTGCGCCTGCCATTGTTGATGCTGGCCCCTGTGGCGCTGGTGCTGGGCACGGCCTATGTCTGGTTCACCGGCGGCCGCTACGAATCAACCGACAATGCCGAGGTGCAGACCGGGCTGGTCGGCATCGCCGCCGATGTCTCGGGCAAGGTGGTCGAGATCGACGTCACCGAAAACCAGATGGTCCGGCGCGGCGATGTGCTGTTCCGCATCGATCCGGCCACCGCTCGCGCCGCCGCCGATGCCGCGCAGGCACAGCTGGCCTCGGCGATGGCCAGTGGCGGGTCTGCCCGCGCCGATTACCAGCAGAGCCTGTCCGAGGCCTCGGCCGCGCAGGCCCGCCTCAGCTTCGCCATTGGCGAGGCCGCGCGCCAGAAGCTGCTGGTCGATCAGGGAATTTCCTCGAAATCGCAATACGATCAGGCCGTAACCGCCGTGCAGACCGCCCGCGACAGCCTGGCCGCCGCGCAGTCCATGGCTGAAAGCAAGAAGGCGGCGTTGGCCGGCAGCCTGTCCGGCTCGGTCGACAATCTGCCCGCCGTGCGCAGCGCCGCCGCGGCGCTGGAGAGTGCCCGCATCGCCCTGGGCAACACCGTGGTGCGCGCACCGCGCGATGGCGTGGTCACCAAGGTGAACCAGTTGCAACTGGGCAGCTACGTCAGCGCCTCGCGCCCGGTGTTCATGCTGGCCGGCACCAAGTTCTGGGTGGAGGCCAACTTCAAGGAAAACCAGCTGGAGCACATGCGCGTGGGCCAGCCGGCCACCATCACCATCGATGCCTACCCCGATGTCAAGCTGACCGGTCACGTCGCCAGCTTCAGCCCCGGCACGGGCAACAGCTTCTCGCTGCTGCCGGCGGAAAACGCCACGGGCAACTGGGTGAAGGTGGTGCAGCGCCTGCCCGTGGAGATCGCGGTCGATTCGGTTCCGGCCGGTCTGCCGCTGCACGCGGGCCTGTCGTCCGTTGTGGAGGTCGACACCGGCGCACGCCACCACCTGTTCGGCTCCGGCAACGACACCGAATCTCCTCCTGCTGGTTCTGGCGCGGGCCGGTAGGCTCTCGTGTCCGAAGCTCCTGTCTCGCCGCCGCGTTATCCCACCGGCTCCCGCCGCGCGCTGATCATCGCCGCATCCACAACGGCAGCGATGTTGGTGACGGTGGATTCCACTATTGCCAACGTCGCCCTCACCCACATTCAGGCCAGCCTGTCCGCCTCGCAAGACCAGGTGGTGTGGGTGCTCACCTCCTACATGATCGCAACCGCCATTTTCACGCCCCTTTCCAGCTGGCTGGCCAACCGGTTCGGCCGCAAGCAGGTGATGATGGTGGCAGTGATGGGCTTTACCCTGGCTTCCATGCTGTGCGGCATGGCCACCACCCTGCCGGCCATGGTGGGTGCCCGCATGCTGCAGGGGGCCTGCGGCGCGGCGTTGATCCCGCTCAACCAGTCGCTGCTGCTCGACATCTCTCCGCCGGAGCAGGTGGGCCGCGCCATGGCCATCAGTGGCGTTGGGGTGATGATCGGCCCGGTCATCGGCCCGACGCTGGGCGGCTTTCTCATCGATTCGCTGAGCTGGCGCTGGGTGTTCTTCATCAATCTGCCGGTCGGCGTGCTGGCGCTGGTGGGCCTGGCCGCGTTCATGCCACCCAGCCGCAACCGCAGCTTCGTGCGCTTCGACCATTTCGGTTTCGCCACCCTGTCGCTGTTTCTGGCCTCGCTGCAGCTCATGCTCGACCGCGGGCCGCAGCTGGACTGGTTCGATTCCACCGAGGTGTGGATCGAGATGGCGGTGATGCTGGTCTGCGCCTGGCTGACAGCGGTGCACATGCTCACCACCACGAACAGCTTCGTGCGCCCCCAGATCTTTAAAAACCGCAATTTCGCCCTCGGCTGTCTGGTTGGTGGCTCGGTGGGCATGGTCAGCTTCGCGGGCATCCCGATACTGACGTTGATGATTCAGCAGTTGCTCGGCTATCCCGCTCTTGCCGCGGGCATCATCAGCCTGCCCCGCGGGCTTGGCACGCTGGTCGGGATGATCGTCGTGGGCCAGTTGGTCGTCCGGCACGACCCGCGCATCTTCCTGCTGACGGGCCTGCTTATCACCGCCATCGGCATGTATATGCACTCCCGCCTGTCCCTGATAACCGGCAGCGCGCCGCTGCTGTGGGGCGGGCTCATCCTGGGTTTCGGCGCGGGCATGATGTTTGTGCCCTTGTCCACCATGACCTTTTCCACACTTAAGCCGGAATTCCGCAACGAGGGCACCGCGCTCTACTCGCTCACCCGCAACATCGGCAATTCGCTGGGCGTGTCGTTCCTGCAGATGCTGGCGATTCACACGGCGACGCGAGTGCAGTCGCGGCTGGTGGAGACCATCCGGCCCGACAATCCGATGCTCGCCCTGCGCATGCCGAACATGGATTTCAGCCCCGACAGCGTGGAGCCGCTGATGGGCGAGGTGGTTCGGCAGGCCATGATGGTCGCCTATACGGATATCTTTTGGATGTTGTGCGTCGTTGCCGTCGCTATGATGCCGCTGGTGATGGCCCTGCGCCCGCCGCGGCGCGGCCTCGACAAAATGCAGAAGGTGAAATGATGTTGCCCAGCCCCAAACCGCCCAGCGCCAAACTGCCCAGCGCCAAACCGGGTGCCACCGCCAGGCCTGCCCGGGGGCCCAAAAACGCCCTCGCGCTGGCATGGCTGGCCCCTGTGGGGCTGATGGCCGGCTGTGCCGTCGGGCCGAATTTCCACGCCCCCGCCGATCCGCAAGCCTCGGCCGGCTATGCCCAGCCCGCGCGCCCGGCATCCATTCCCGCGCCTGTGGCCGATCTGGGCGCTGGCCCCGGCGCGCGCTGGTGGCAGGCCTTCGGCGCGGCCGACCTCGACGCGCTGGTCGCCCGCGCGCTGGCCGACAACCCCAGCCTTGCCGCCAGCAACGCCACGCTGGAGCGGGCGAACGCGCATATCGCGGCAGTCGCGGGCGCCCGCCTGCCGCAGGTGGACGCCAACGCCCGGGTCGAGCGGGAGGAGATCAACCTCGCCGGCTTCGGCTTCAACCCCGCCACCTTCCCCGGCCTCAACGTCAGCAACCCCACCATTAACCTCTACAGCGTCGGCGGCGGCGTCACCTTTGATCCCGATCTGTGGGGCAAGAACCGCCGCGCGCTGGAACAGGCCCGCGCCGAGGGAGAGGCGCAGCTGCGCCAGACCCAGGCCGCGCATCTCACCATCGTTGGCCGGGTGGTAACCGAATATCTGACCATCGCCGCCATCCGCGATTCCATCGCAACCCAGAGCGCGCTGGTAGAGGAAAGCCGCCGCAACCTCGCCCTCACCCGCGCCCGCAAGGATGCCGGCAGCGGCACGCTGGTGGAGGTGCTGAGCGCCCAGGCCCAGCTGTCGGCAGACGAGGGCGCCCTGCCCACCCTCCGGCAAAATCTGGCCGAGGCGCGCGATATGCTGGCCACGCTGCTGGGCATATCCCCGGCGGAGCTGGGCGCGACGGACTACTCGCTGTCGCGCCTGAACCTGCCGGCCACGGTGCCAGTGGCCCTGCCCTCGGCGCTGGTGCACCAGCGGCCGGACATCCTCACCGCCGAGGCAAGGCTGCACGCGGCGGTGGCCGCCATCGGCGTGGCGCAGGCCAATATGTACCCCAACATTTCCGTCGGGGCGAGCGTAGAGCAGGCGGCCAACGCCACCTCGCAAATCTTCTCGCCCAATTTCCGGGGTTTCGACCTGTTTGGCGGGGTTTCGGCGCCCATCTTCCACGGCGGCACGCTGCGCGCCGCCAAGCGCGGGGCCGAGGCCGAGGCCCGCGCCGCCGCCGCCTCCTATCGCGAGACGGTGCTGGGCGCCTTCGCTCAGGTCAGCGATCTGCTCGCGGGCCTGTCGAACGATGCGACATCGCTCGCCTCTGCCCGTCAGACGGCGCAGCTGGCGGAACAATCGCTGGATCTGTCGCGCAAGAGCTTCCAGGTGGGCAACAGCGGCGTTTTGCAGGTGCTCGATGCCAGCCGCGCCAACCAGCGGGCGCGCATGGCGCTGCTGGAAGCGCAGAGCCGGCAATACCTCACCATCGCCCGGCTTTATGTCGCCACGGCCGGCGGGCTGGAAGCGGCTGGCCAGCCGGCAACCACCGGCGGCTGAGGCCCTTTCCGGGCGGATTGCGGCTTCCGTCGTCCGCCTCGGAATCCCGGAATTATCGCCCGAATTCAACCGCCATTTCCTAACATTGCCTGAACCCGTTCTCCCGCGCGTTTAACCTTTCCTTCAGAGTGCTCCCCTAGTGTGGCTCCACTGGATGCAATCAGGGAACGACGGCGTGTCGGATAATGGCTTGAATACATCTGCGACCCATCCCGTTGCCAAGGCGCCTGGACGTCGGCTGCTGGATACCGATGTGCTGGCCATGGGCCTGGCGCTGGCCGTGGGCATTTTGGCCCTGGGCGTGGGCGGTTCGGTCCTCGCGCGCAGCCTGGACCCGCGGGCGCCGGGCTGGCTGGGCTGCACGGTGCTGGTGCTGGTGGCGGGGCTGGCGGTCGTCGGCGCACGGTTGTTCGGCCAGTTGCACGCCGAGATGCGCGCGCGGCGCAAAGCCTCCGACGAGGACCGCCGCAATGCCCTTACCGACCCGCTGACCGGCTGCTACAACCGCCGTTCGCTGGGGCCGGCCAGCGAGACGCTGATCGCGCAGGCCGCCGAACGTGACGACGCCATCGCCGTCATCATGGTCGACGTCGACAATTTCAAGACCATCAACGACACCTATGGGCACCGCGTGGGCGACGCCACGCTGCAGCAGTGCGCGGCGCGGATTGCCGCGCTGCTGCCCACCGGATCGGTCATGGCGCGGCTGGGGGGCGACGAATTCGCCTGCGTGCTGGCCTATGCCCCGGCGCACCCCTATCAGGTAGACCGGCTGGCCAATGCCATCGTCGCGGAGGCCGCCATTCCGGTGGAGGTCGAAGGTTTTCACGGCAGCCTCACCGTATCGCTGGGCCTGGCCCATTCCGAAGCGCCGCGCGACCCCAGCGACAACCGTTCCGTGATCGATACGCTGCTGCATCAGGCCGATGTCGCGCTGTATCAGGCCAAGAAGCAGGGCCGCGACCGTCATTTGTGGTATGTCGACCACATGGAAGAGGCGCTGCGCCACCGTTGCGAACTGGAGGCGGGCATCCGCACCGGCCTCGCCGCTGGTGAATTCGCGCCTTACTATCAGCCGATTATCGACCTGGGAAGCAACCGGCTGGTCGGCTTCGAGATGCTGGCGCGCTGGCACTCACCGGTCTTCGGCCTGCTGGGCCCCGATGTGTTCATCCCGCTGGCCGAAGAAATCGGCAGCATCGCCGAATTGTCGGAAGCGCTGATCGGCCAGGCCCTGCGCGATGCCCAGTTGTGGCGGCCCGAGTTGATCCTGTCGGTCAATATCTCGGCGGTGCAGGTGCGCGACCCGTGGTTTGCGCAAAAGCTGCTGAAGCTGTGCCAGGTGGAGAACTTCCCCCGCAACCGGCTGGAAGTCGAGATCAGCGAAACCTGCCTGCATGGCGACATCGCCGGGGTGATCACGCTGATCTCCAGCCTGAAAAATCAGGGCGTCAGCCTGTGCCTCGACGATTTCGGCATGGGCTTCTGCTCGCTGGCGCAACTGCGCCGCCTCGCCTTCGACCGCATCAAGCTGCATCGCGGGCTGGTGTCGGCGATGGCGGAGGACACCGACTCGCGTGCCATTGTCGAAAGCGTGGCCACGCTGGGGCGCGGGCTGGATCTGCCGCTGTCCGTCGAGGGCATCGACACTTACGCATTGGTCGAGGACTTGCTCGATCTCGGCGACTTCCGTGGGCAGGGCTATGTCTTTGGCGAGCCCCAGCCGGCCAGCGAAACCGAGAAGCTGATCTCCCGCTATCTCGGCCCCGCGCCGAGCAGCGAGAGCCAGATGGCGCAGGTGCCCATGGATCAGGCGCAGGTCGCCCCGCAATCCCCGGTGCAGGACGCCGCCGGCGCCTCCAGCGACATCAAACCACTGCGCAAACGCCGCCACGGCTGACGCCCGCCCGGCCTATGCCCCGGCTCTGCCGAACGTGGGCCGGGGCGCCCCGCGCGGCCCCGCCCGGAAATGCCGAGAAATGCCGCGCACAACCTCTGGACGCTGGCCCCGCACAAGCCTAGAGCGCCGGGATTATGCGCGTTTCCTTCGTCAAGATGCATGGGCTGGGCAACGATTTTGTCGTGCTCGACGGGCGCGCCCAGAGCCTGCCGCCCATCACCGCCACGCTGGCGGCGGCACTGGCCAACCGCCACACCGGCATCGGCTGCGACCAGCTGATCGTGCTGGAGCCCTCCAGCGTCGCCACCTTCCGCATGCGCATCTTCAACGCCGATGGCGGCGAGGTTTCCGCCTGCGGCAATGCCACGCGGGCGGTGGGCCTGCTGCATGGCGGCCCAGCCACCATAGAGACCGCCGCCGGCCTGCTCACCGCCACACCGACCGATAGCGGCATCACCGTGGACATGGGCGCGCCGCATTTTGGCTGGGACGCCATTCCGCTGGCCTATGGTATGGATACGCTGTCGCTACCCGTCGGCTGGCCCATCGACGAGGACCACGCGCTCGAAAACCCGGTCGCGGTCAACGTCGGCAACCCCCACGCCATCTTCTTCGTGGCCGATGCCGATGCCGTGCCGCTGGACCGCCTCGGCCCCATCATCGAGCATGATCCGCTGTTTCCGGAGCGGGTGAACGTCAACGTCGCCACCGTCGCCTCTCGCCATCACATCGCCCTGCGGGTGTGGGAGCGCGGCGCGGGCCTCACCCTGGCCTGCGGCACAGGCGCCTGCGCCACGGCGGTCGCCGCCATGCGCCGGGGCCTGACCGAGCGCAAGGTGACCGTGACCCTGCCGGGCGGCGATCTGATCATCGAATGGACGGCTCAAGGCACCATCCTGATGACCGGCCCCGCCGCGATCAGCTTCACCGGCAGCTTTGACCCTGCGGATTTCGGCGGCGGCCTGTGAACGTCGACGTGAGCCGTGACGTGAGCCTCGATGTCATCTCGCGTCTGGAAGTGATTTCCCTGGGTTGCCGCCTGAACCTGTCGGAAAGCGAGGCGCTGCGCGGCATGTTCTCCGCCAATGCCGGGGGCGAACCGCTGATCATCGTCAATTCCTGCGCGGTCACCGCCGAGGCCCTGCGCCAGACGCGCCAGGCCATCCGCCGCGCCCGCCGCGCCCAGCCCCTTGCGCGCCTGCTGGTCACCGGCTGCGCGGCGGAGGTGGACCGCGAGAGCCTCGCCGCCATGCCGGAGGTCGACGGCCTCGTCGCCAACGCCACCAAGCTCGACGCGCGGTCGTGGAACCTGCCCGCCACCCGGGCGCCCGCCATCCGCCCCACTGGCCACACCCGCGCCTTCGTCGGCGTGCAGACCGGTTGCGACCACGCCTGCAGTTTCTGCGTCATCCCGCAGGGGCGCGGCCCCAGCCGCTCGCGCCCCATCGCCGACATCACCGCCGAAATCGCCGCGCTCTCGGCGGAAGGCGTCGCGGAAGCCGTCCTCACCGGCGTCGATCTCACCAGCTGGGGGCAGGATCTGCCGGCCCAAAACGGTCAGGCACCCCGCCTCGGCGCGCTGGTGTCGGCCATCCTCGCCGCGTGCCCGTCGCTGCCACGCCTGCGCCTCTCCTCGCTGGATGGGGTGGAGATCGA
The DNA here is from genome assembly GCA_903923465.1 of uncultured Sphingomonadales bacterium. Lineage (GTDB taxonomy): Bacteria > Pseudomonadota > Alphaproteobacteria > Sphingomonadales > Sphingomonadaceae > Novosphingobium. Next base: position 15,940 of record CAIXXP010000073.1, read on the forward strand.
CGGTGAGCTGCTCGGCCTCATCACCGCCGAACCCCGGGTGATGCCGCATATCCACCTCTCGCTGCAACACGGGGCGGACCTCATCCTGAAGCGCATGAAACGCCGCCATTTGCGCCATCACGCCGTCACGCTGGCCGAAACTCTGCGCGCCAGCCGCCCGGAGGTCGCACTCGGGGCGGACCTCATCGCCGGCTTCCCCACCGAAACCGCCGCGCACCACGCCGAGAACCTTTCGCTCATCGGCGCGTTGAACCTCGTGCAGGCCCATATCTTTCCCTTCTCGGCCCGCGCCAACACCCCCGCCGCCCGTATGCCCCAGCACAGCCCCGCCATCATCGCCGCCCGCGCCGCCGAATTGCGCGCCGCCGCCGCCACCCAGCGCCAGCTCTGGTTGCAAGGCCTCATCGGCACACCGCTGACCGTGCTGGCCGAGCGAGACGGCACGGGCCACGCGGAAAACTTTGCCCGCGTCAGGCTGCCCGAGGGCACGGCTGCCGGCAGTCTCATCACCGTCATCCCCACCAGAATCATCGAAGGAATGCTGGCATGAGCGGCGAAACGCCCCCAGCCTCAACCAATCTGGACAACCCTGGCGCCAACAGCTGGGTTACCCGCGTGGCCAGCGGCCTGGCCAGAACCTCCTCGCGCCTCACCGAGAATCTCACCGGCATCATCGGCACGACAAGGCTGGAACCCGCCCAGCTCGACGCCCTTGAAGACGCGCTGATCACCTCTGATCTCGGCCCGCGCGCTGCGGCCCGCATCCGCGACAAACTGGCCGACACCCGCTTCGAGCGCGGCACCGACGAGGCCGCGATCCGTCAGGCGATGGCCGATGAAATCGCCGAAATCTTGGCACCAGTGGCCAAGCCGCTGGACATCACCGCCTTCCCCCGGCCGCATGTGGTGCTGGTCATCGGCGTCAACGGCAGCGGCAAGACCACCACCATCGCCAAGCTGGCCCACCTGTTTCAAGAGCAGGACTATAGCGTGATGCTGGCCGCCGGAGACACGTTCCGCGCCGCCGCCATCCGCCAGCTGGCGGTGTGGGCCGAACGCATCGGCGTGCCGATCATCACCGGGCCCGAGGGCGGCGACCCTGCATCGGTCACCTTCGACGCGCTGAAGGCGGCCACCGAGAATGGCAGCGATGTCCTCATCGTCGATACCGCCGGGCGCCTGCACAACAAGCGCGAGCTGATGGACGAGCTGGCCAAGATCCGCCGCGTCCTCGGCCGTCTCAACCCCGCTGCGCCGCACGACGTGGTGCTGGTGCTGGATGCCACCAACGGGCAGAACGCCCTGCAACAGATCGAGATCTTCAAGGAAGTCGCCGGCGTCACCGGTCTGGTCATGACCAAGCTGGACGGCACCGCGCGCGGCGGCGTGCTGGTGGCCGCCGCCGAGCAATATGGCCTGCCGATCCACGCCATCGGCGTTGGCGAAACGCTGGACGATTTGCGCCCCTTCGACCCCGTTCTGGTTGCCTCCATCATCGCGGGAGTGGCCTGATGCCAGAGACGCCTGACACCAGCTCCCCGGCCCCCAAGAAGCCCCACAAGACCGGCATGCTGGTTAACCTGGCCATCGATTACGGCCCGGTGCTGGTGTTCTTCCTCGCGTATCGCCTGCTGCGCCACCCCGGCGACTCTGGCGGCAGCACCCACATGGTCAGCGAAATCGTCGCCATTACCAAAAGCACGCTGGTGTTCATCATCGCCACGCTGGCGGCGCTGGTCACCTCGAAGCTGCTGCGCGGCCGGGTCGCGCCGATGTTGTGGCTCTCCACCGCGCTGGTCTGCGGCTTCGGCGCCCTCACGGTGTGGAGCCAGAACCCGGTGTGGATCCGCCATAAGCCGACGGCGGTATATCTGCTCTTTGCCGTGGCACTGATCTGGGGCTGGCTGCGCGGCCGCCCCACGCTGCGCACCCTGCTGGAAAGCGCCTTCGAGGGCCTTTCCGACGAAGGCTGGAAGATCCTGTCGCGCAACTGGGGCTTCTTCTTCCTGTTCCTCGCCGCCCTGAACGAGGTTTTCGCCCGCGATGCCTGGTTCACTTTCGACCAGTGGTTGCGCGCCAAGCTGATCGTGTTCATGCCGCTCAGCTTCCTTTTCACCTTCGCCCATATGCCGATGCTGCTGCGCCACGGGCTGGGCAAGGAGGAAACCGAGGAAGTCCTCGGCCACCCGCCGCACGAATAGGCGGCCGCGCCGCCGCCCTTCCGGCGCCCGCGACAAAGCGGGGTGACATTTGGCCGCGTTCCGGCAATAAGTGCGCGTCGTCGATGCGACCAACAAGGAGTCGCCATGCAGGCGGCCAATAAATAACCGTGCCCTCGCAGCAGAGGGCATCTTGCTGTTCCTAGGGGGAATATATGGCCAAATTTTTCGCTAACCTGAACCTGGTGGTGGTTGTGGGCATCGTGCTCGCCGTTGTCGTCATGCTCGGTCTCGACCGCGAAGCCTTCGTTGGCACCGCATCCTGCATCAAGTCCACCTTCGTGTGGCTGCACGTGTTCTTCGGCATCCTGTGGATCGGGTTGCTGTACTATCTGAACTTCGTGCAGGTCCCCACCATGCCCTCCATCCCGGCCGAGCAGAAGGGCGCCATCACCGGCCACATCGCGCCGAAGGTGTTCTTCTACTTCCGCTACGCCGCGCTGCTCACGGTCATCACCGGCCTGGTGGTTGCCAAGAACGGCGGCTTCCTCGAAGACGCACTGGCGCTGAAGGGCACCGGCCACGTCAAGCTGATCGGCGTTGGCATGTGGCTGGCCCTGATCATGGCCTTCAACGTGTGGTTCATCATCTGGCCCGCCCAGAAGAAGATCCTCGGCATCGTTGAAGCCACCGCCGAGCAGAAGGCCGCCGCCGCGCCGCGCGCCCTCATCGCCAGCCGCACCAACACGCTGCTGTCGTTCGCCATGCTCTATGCCATGGTCGCCTCGAACAACGTGCTGGGCTGATCCTTCAACCCGGTAACGCCAAAAAGCGGCGTCCCCTTTGCGGGGGGCGCCGCTTTTTTGTGGGTGTGGACGATGGTGAAGGGAAGATGGAAGGGCAAGATGCGAGGGCGTTACACCCTCGCGCTCCCATTCCTGTCATTGTCGCGCCCAAGTGTTCAGCCCTGCGCTACGCCTCAGCGCCGCGGGCTTTCATAGCCGCTACGCGGCGGGGCGCGACGGTGTGGTGAGGCGCTGAGGGAGACATTACCGGGAGCGCGAGGGACGAGTCCCTCGCACCTCCTCTACCCTTAAGCCCTCAAACCCCTTGCACCCAGGTCAGATCTCCACCTGGCTACCCAGTTCCACCACCCGGTTCACCGGCAGTTGGAAGAAGTCCATGGCGGTGGTGGCATTGCGCAGCATCCAGGCGAACAGCACCTCGCGCCACGGGGCCATGCCGGGGTTGGCGGCGGCCACCAGCGTCTCGCGGCTGAGGAAGAAGCTGGTCTTCATGATGTGGAACGGGCCACCGCAAGCGTCCGTCTGGGCCAGGGCGGCGGGTACGTTGGTGTTGTCGAGGAAGCCGAAGCGGATGATCATCCGCCAGAAGCCCTGCCCGACCTCGGTCACCTCAAAGCGCCGCTCCTGCGGCACGTGCGGCACCTGGTCGGTCACCACGGTCAGCACGACCACGCGCTCGTGGATGATCTTGTTGTGCTTGATGTTGTGCAGCAGCGCGGAGGGCACCCCCGATTTGGCGGCGGTGAGGAAGATGGCGGTGCCGGGCACGCGCTGCGCGCTGGAGCTGGACGAGCGAGCAAACACCTCCAGCGGCAGGGCATCCTCGCCCAGGTTCTGGCGCAGCAGCTGCCGCCCGCGCCACCAGGTGGTCAGCATGGTGAAAATCAGCAGCCCCACCACCACCGGCAGCCAGGCGCCGTCGAAGAACTTGGCGGTGCCGGCGGCGAAATAGGCAAGGTCGACACAGGAGAAGAACAGCAGGCCAATGCCCGAGATCCACATCGGCGTTTTCCAGATCTTGAAGATCACCACATATTGCATGGCCGTGGTGATCACCATGGTGCCGACCACTGCCAGACCATAGGCCGGCAGCATCGAGGCCGAGCTTTTGAACACGATCACCAGCGTGCCCACCATGATGGCCAGGAACCAGTTGATCGCCGGGATGTAGATCTGCCCCGCCATGGCCGAGCTGGTGTGCTTGATCTTGAAGCGGGGCATATAGCCGAGCTGAATGGCCTGCTGCGTCACCGAATAGGCGCCGGTAATCACCGCCTGGCTGGCAATGACCGTGGCCATGGTTGCCAGCACCAG
>CAIXXP010000074.1 GCA_903923465.1 uncultured Sphingomonadales bacterium
ATGAAGCCGAAGCCCTTCATGGCATTGAAGAACTTGACCGTGCCGGAGGCGCGCTCGCCGGTGAGCGAACGCTGCGGGGCAGCGGCTTCGCGCGTGGCCACGGGGATGACGTCGCCGACGACCACGAGGTCGCTCGCCGAGATTTTGCCGCCGCGATCAACCAGCGTGAATTCCAGACCCTGACCCTCGGCCAGGCCTTCCAAGCCGGCACGCTCGACCGCGCTGATGTGCACGAACACATCCTCGCCGCCATCCTCGCGCTGGATGAAGCCGAAACCCTTCTGGCTGTTGAAAAACTTGACGACGCCCTTGCTCTCGCCAACGACCTGGGCCGGCATGCCGCCTGCGCCACCACCGCCGCCGCCGCCGCGCGGGCCGCCGAAGCCACCACCGCCGCCGCCGCCACGATCGCCGCCGCCGAAACCACCGCGACCGCCGCCACCGCCGAAGCGATCACCACCGCCACCGAAACGGTCACCACCGCCGAAGCGGTCTCCGCCGCCTGAAAAAGGATCGAAACCCTCTTCGCCAAATCCGTCGCGCTTGTCCCGGCCCCGGCCGCGACGCCCTCTATCAAAACTCATAAACCCGAACGTACCTTCGCTTCGCCACACTGCTCTTCGCGCTGCGGCGTGGACGACTCGCGCGGCGCGGCAGGGCTAGCGGCCGCCGGGCCCTTTCCTCTGCATCGTCACATCTATACCAATTCAGGCGCCATAGCGAACAGAATCATGTGATGGCGCGGCCCTCTCATTTGTTTAGGTGACTTTTCCGTTGCCGCCGGTGCATAAAATGCATCTGCCTTCCCTTCCCGTCCTTGTCCTTTTCTGGCAGCGACGCTTTTTTCCGGAGACTGCCCATGTTCGTCAAATTGTCTGATCAGGTGTGGGTCAGCGCCCAGATCACTGTTGATGATGTCGCGCAGGCGGCAGCGCAGGGCATCGCCCTGATCGTCAACAACCGCCCCGAGGATGAAAGCGCAGACCAGACGCCGGGCGCCGCCATCGCCGCCGCCGCTGCCGATGCGGGCCTGGCCTATGTCGCCATTCCCGTGGGCCAGGGCGGCTTCAGCGAACCGCAGGTCGCCGCATTGGGCAAGGCGCTCGACGAGGCGAAGGGGCCGATCCTCGCCTATTGCCGTTCCGGCACGCGCTCCACGCTGCTATGGTCGCTGGCGCAGGCCTCGCGCGGGCTGGCACCGGATGCCATTGCGGCGCAGGCGGCCAACGCCGGTTACGACATCTCGCCGGTGCGCGCGCTGGTGGACATGCTGGCGGCCAGGGCCGGCTGATTCTAGACTGTTGAAGCGGGAGATGCTGGGGGCGTTGCGCCGCCAGGCCCCCGGGCCGTCTTCCGGCGATGGGTTGCGCCTGCGCGCCCGTTATCGCGTTGTCACGGGATAGCTCCTCCGGGGGCCGTTTCGCACCCTCTTTCCGCCAAGCATAAAAAAGGGGCCGGAGCGGCTGGCTCCGGCCCTTTAAGTTATGTTCACAGGAGGAACAACGGATGGCGGGATCGAAGAAGAGGAGAGGAGGAGGATCCCCAATCCCGCCAAGCTGGTAGGAACTTAGTGGTTACCAAAACTTAGTAGTTGTAAGCGCGTTCGCCGTGCTCGGTGATGTCGAGGCCTTCGCGCTCGGCATCCTCGCTCGGACGCAGGCCGAACAGCTTGTCGACGATGAAGAACAGGATCGCCGAACCAATACCCGACCACAGCAGGGTGATGGAAACGCCGGTCAGCTGCACCACCATCTGGTGAGCCATGTCGTAGGTGACGCCAGCAGCGTTGCCCGCAACATACGGGAACTTGGAGTAGTCCGCAGCGCCTTGGCCACCCAGCGACGGAGCCGCCAGAATGCCGGTGCCCAGAGCGCCGACGATACCGCCGATGCAGTGCACGCCGAACACGTCGAGAGCGTCGTCATACTTGAGCTTGTTCTTCACCCAGGTGACGAAGAAGAAGCACACCGGCGACACAAACAGACCCAGGGCGATCGAGCCCATCGGCCCGGCATAACCCGAGGCGGGGGTGACGGCGACGAGGCCGGCAACCGCACCAGAGGCGGCACCCAGCATCGAGGGCTTGCCGTGGACAACCTGGTCACAAAGGATCCAGCTGAAGGCCGCGGCGGCAGTGGCAACGAAGGTGTTGATGAAGGCGAGCGAAGCAGCGCTGGTGGATTCAAGCGCCGAACCGGCGTTGAAGCCGAACCAGCCCACCCACAGCAGCGAGGCGCCGATCATGGTCATGGTCAGCGAGTGCGGCGGCATTGGCTCTTTGCCAAAGCCGATGCGCTTGCCCAGGAACAGGCAGCCCACCATGCCGGCGATACCGGCGTTGATGTGCACCACGGTGCCGCCGGCGAAGTCCAGCGCGCCCTTGTTGAACATGAAGCCGCCGTCGCCATTGGGCGTGCCCGGCTGGCCGATCGTCGTGTAATAGAAGTCCGGGCCGGCCCAATACCACACGATGTGCGCGATCGGGAAGTACACCACGGTCATCCACAGCACCATGAACAGCATCAGGGGCCAGAACTTCACGCGGTCAGCAAGGCTGCCCACGATCAGCGCCGGGGTGATGATGGCGAAGGTCATCTGGAAGATGATGTAGGTGTATTCAGGCAGATAAACGTTGTTAGAGAAGGTGGCGGCGACAGTGGTCGCATCCACGCCCTTGAGGAACGCTTTGCTCAGGCCACCAACCCAGGGGGCGAGAGTGGCGTTGCTGTTGGCGGTGAAGGCTTCGGAATAACCCCAGCCAACCCAC
>CAIXXP010000075.1 GCA_903923465.1 uncultured Sphingomonadales bacterium
CATCGAACATCGGCGCTTGCAACACCGTAAGCTCGCCGCCTAAAACCCAACCCCAGACGAGGCCCGCCCTCCGCTAATTTACGCCGCGATCTGTGCCGAATGTTCTGACGACGGACAATCGGCGAAAAGGGTAAATAATCGGTTATGGAACGTGGTTAATCGGCCAGCGGTTTTCCGCGAGGCCACGCATGGTCAATGCTTTAGCAGACGCTTTCAGACGAGGATTTCGACCGCCGGGCCCTGCCCCAGAAAGGCGGCGGGACTGGCACTGGCGCCATAGGCACCGGCACAGAAAACGGCGACCAGATCTCCGACCTTAGCTATTAGAAATTCAGCCTTTTCTGCCAGTCTGTCGAGCGGCGTGCACAGGCAGCCAACCACGCTGGCGACCTCCATTTCGGCGGCGTCCACGGGGGCGAATCGGCTGGCAATCGCCACCGGATAGTTGCGCCGCACAACTGTGCCAAATTGACCCGATGCCGCAAGTTGGTGGTGCAGGCCGCCATCGGTGATCAGGAAAACTTCGCCGTGGCTCTCCTTGCGTTCGACGATGCGGGTGAGATAAACCCCGGCCTCGCCCACCAGCCAGCGCCCCAACTCTACGCAAAACTGCGTATCCTTTAATTCATCGGGCAGTTGAGCCAGTCGCTCGCCCAGCGCCTGACCGATGCGGCCGACATCCAGCGCCACATCGCCGCCGAAATAGGGGATACCAAAACCACCCCCCAGATTGAGATGCGGCACCCCCACCCCGGCCTCGCGCGCCAGCCTTGCCGCCAGCGCGAGTGTCTGCGCCTGGGTGTCGATAATCGCCTCGGCATCCAGCGCCTGAGAGCCGGCGTAAATGTGGAAGCCCCGCCACTCGGCGCCCGAGGCGACAATCTCCCGCGCCAGCGCCGGCACCCGCGCCTCGTCCAGCCCGAATTGCTTGGCGCCGCCGCCCATCTTCATGCCCGAACCCTTGAGGTCGAATTCCGGGTTCACCCGGATGGCGAGGCGCGGCACCACACCCAGCCTGTCGGCGATGGCCAGGGCGCGATGCGCTTCCGCCTCCGATTCCAGGTTCAGCGTCACCCCTTCGGCAATGGCCGCCTCCAGCTCGGCATCGCGCTTCCCCGGCCCGGCAAAGCTGATCCGCGCCGCCGCCACGCCCGCCGCACGCGCCATGGCCAGCTCGCCGCCAGAGGCAATGTCGAGGCCATCCACCAGCGTGCCCATCAGGGCCAGCAGCGGCGCGAATGGGTTGGCCTTCATCGCGTAGTGAATCGCCACGCTCTCCGGCAAGGCCGCGCGCAATTGCGCCACCCGCGCCCGCAACAGCGCGGCGGAATAGACAAACAGCGGCGTGCCCCTACCGTTTTGGCCCGCCTCTTCCACCAGCCGCGTCACCGGCACGCCATCCACCGCCAGCACGCCATCGACCGCGCCATAGCCGGGCGGGATCGGCCCCATCGGCTTCGCCTTGGCCAGCGGTTTTTGCGCCGTCTCGCCGCCCTGCATTCCGCTCATGCGTTCAACTCCCCGGCGATTGCCGTGCGATCAATCTTGCCATTGGGGCCGATCGGCATGGCCGCGCGCCAATGGATCTCGCGCGGGCACATGAAATTGGGCAATTCGCGCAGCAGCGCTTTGGGCAATTCCTCGCGCGCATGGGCCTCGTCCACGCCCTGCCCGGGGCGCACCACCAGATGCACCGCTTGCCCCAGCCGCGCGTCCGCCACGCCCAGCGCCACTGCCTCGGCGACGAGGCCGGTGGCAAGGGCCTCCTCCTCCACCTCCTGTGGGCTGATGCGGTTGCCGGCGCTCTTGATCATCGCGTCGCGCCGCCCGACGAAATAGAGCAAGCCGTCGGCATCGCGCCGCACCCGGTCGCCACTCCACACCGCCAGCCCGCCATTGCGCGAAAACGCCGGCGCCGGCTTGTAGCGTTCCGCCGTGCGCTCGGGGTCCCGCCAATAGCCCTGCGCCACCAGCGGCCCGCAATGCACGAGCTCGCCCTCCTCATTGTCGGCGGCGAGGTCACCCGCATCATTGACCACCAGCACCTCGGCATGGGGGATGGCTTTGCCCATGCTGGTGGGGTGGGTATCGATCAGCGCCGGGTCGAGGAAGGTCGAGCGGAACGCCTCGGTCAACCCGTACATGGCGAACAGCCGCGCCGCAGGAAACAACCCGCGCAGCCGCCGCACGAGGTCCACCGTCAGCGCGCCGCCACTGTTGGTCAGCCGCCGCAGCGAGGCCGCGACCTCCGCCGGCCATTCCGCCTCGGCCAGTTGCACCCACAGCGGCGGCACGGCGGCCAGCGTGGTGATGCCATGCCGGCCCACCGCCTTCACCACGTCGCGCGGCGTCAGGTAATCCAGCGGCACGGCGCAGGCCCCGGCATACCAGGCGGACAGCAACTGATTCTGCCCATAGTCGAAGCTGAGTGGCAGCACCGCCAGCACCCGGTCTCCCGGCTCCA
>CAIXXP010000076.1 GCA_903923465.1 uncultured Sphingomonadales bacterium
ATCCAGGCCTCGGGCGGCCTTTCGGACGGCGACATCGACCAGATGGTCCGTGACGCCGAGAAGTTCGCCGAAGAGGACAAGAAGCGTCGCGAGGCGGCCGAGGCGCGCAACAACGCCGACAGCCTGATCCACGCCACCGAGCGCCAGATCGAGGAACATGCCGACAAGATCGACGCCGCGCTGAAGGCCGAGATCGAGGCGGCCATCGCCGAGGCCAAGACCGCGGTTGAGGGCGGTGATGTCGAGGCGATGACCGCCAAGACCCAGGCCCTCACCGAAAAGGCGATGAAGCTGGGCCAGGCAATCTACGAGAAGGAGCAGGCCACCGCCGCCTCTCCGGGTGCCGAACCCGCCGCCGCCGCTCATGGCGAGGATGTGGTCGACGCCGAGTTCTCGGAAGTGGACGACCACAAATCGTAATGTCCCGCGGCCCGATCCTGTCGGGCCAGAGGTGAAATGCCTCCCCTCTCCGCACGACGGGGAGGGGAGGCCCTCGCTGGGGGGCAGAGGGAATTATAATGTCGGCCGAGATTGATTTTTACGAGCTGCTGGAAGTGACCCGCGATGCCGATGATGGCACGCTGAAATCCGCCTATCGCAAGCTTGCCATCAAATATCACCCGGATAAGAACCCCGGCGATGCCGAGGCCGAGGCCCGCTTCAAGGCGGTGAGCCACGCTTACGACATTCTGAAAGACCCGCAAAAGCGCGCCGCCTACGATCGCTATGGCCACGCCGCCTTCGCCAATGGCGCGGGTGGCAATCAGGGTGGGTTCGATCAGGGCGCGGGTTTTTCCGACATTGGCGACATCTTCGAATCGATCTTCGGCAGCGCCTTTGGCGGGGGCGGTGGGCGGCAGCAGGCCCGGCGCGGCGCCGACTTGCGCTATGATCTCGAAATCAGCCTCGAAGATGCCTTCAGTGGCCGCGATGTGGAAATCGAGATCGACGTTGCCGCGACCTGCGAGCCCTGCCACGGCAGCGGCGCGGAGCCCGGCACCGGCAAGCGGCGCTGCAACATGTGCGGCGGCCACGGCAAGGTGCGCGCCCAGCAGGGCTTCTTCATGGTCGAGCGCACCTGCCCCACCTGCCACGGCCGGGGCGAGGTGATCGAGAACCCCTGCCGCGCCTGCCATGGCGAGGGCCGGGTCGATCAGCGCCAGAAGCTGGGCGTCACCATTCCGCGCGGGGTGGATGCCGGCACGCGCATCCGCCTTTCGGGCAAGGGCGAGGCGGGGCCTGCGGGCGCGCCGCCGGGCGATCTTTACCTGTTTGTGCATTTGCGGGCGCACCCGGTGTTCCAGCGTGATGGCACCACCCTGTTCACCCGCCTGCCGATTAGCTTCACCACCGCTGCCCTTGGTGGCGAGGTGGAACTGCCGGGCATCGACGGCAAGCGCCATGTCGTGCCGATCCGCCCGGGCAGCCAGTCCGGCAAGCAGGTGCCCATTCGCGGCGCGGGCATGCCGGCGATGAACGGGCGCGGGCTGGGCGATCTGATGGTGGAAATCCAGGTGCGGACGCCCGAGAAGCTCTCCGCCCAGCAGAAGGAAATCCTGCGACAGTTCCAGGCCACCGAGACCGGAGAGGAATGCCCTGAAATCAAGGGATTCTTCGACAGGGTGAAGGGCGTTTGGGAGGATCTGACCAAATAGGTCGCGCGTGGCGCATCCGTCTTTTAGGCGCTTGCGTTCTTCATTCGTTCTGACTACACGCGGGGCATGGTCAAGCCAAAACGTCGCTATGTCTGCGCCGCCTGCGGCAGCGTCAGCTTCCGCTGGCAGGGGCAGTGCGCCGATTGCGGCGAATGGAACACGCTGGCCGAGGAAGCGCCGGCCACGGTGTTCTCCAGCAAGCATAACCTTTCCAGCGGCGGTCGGCCGGTGGTGTTCGAGGCGCTGGACGACGAGACCAAGCCGCTGCAGCGCCGCCTGTCGGGCATCGCGGAGTTTGACCGGGCGCTGGGCGGCGGCATCGTGCCGGGCAGCGCCATCCTCATGGGCGGCGACCCGGGCATCGGCAAATCCACGCTGCTGCTGCAGGCGGCGGCCAAACTGGCCCTGTCTGGCCAGGCGGCGGTCTATATCAGCGGCGAGGAGGCGGCCGGGCAGGTGCGTCTGCGGGCCGACCGGCTGGGGCTGGCCAAGGCGCCAATCCGGCTGGCGGCGGCCAGTTCGGTGCGCGACATTCTCACCACGCTCAACAGCATGGAGCCGCCGGCGCTGCTAGTGATCGATTCGATCCAGACCATGCATTCCGACCAGATCGAGGGGGCGCCGGGCACTGTCAGCCAGGTGCGCGCCTCGGCCTTCGAGCTGATCCGCTATGCCAAGGAAAACGGCGTGGCGCTGGTGCTGGTCGGGCATGTGACGAAGGATGGCTCTATCGCCGGCCCGCGCGTGCTGGAGCATATGGTCGATGTCGTGCTCAGCTTCGAGGGCGAGCGCAGCCATCAATATCGCATCCTGCGCAGCCTGAAGAACCGCTTCGGCCCGGTGGACGAGATCGGCGTGTTCGCCATGGAGGGGGCGGGGCTGACCGAGGTGGGCAACCCTTCCACCCTGTTCCTGTCGGGCCGCGAGCAGCCGATTGCCGGCAGCGCGGTGTTCCCGGCCATGGAAGGCACGCGGCCGGTGCTGGTGGAAATTCAGGCGCTGATCGTGCGGCTGGCCAGTGGCGCCACCCCGCGCCGGGCGGTGGTCGGCTGGGATTCAGGACGCATGGCGATGCTGCTGGCGGTGCTGGAGGCGCGCTGCGGGCTGAACTTCTCCTCGGCGGAGGTCTATCTCAACATCGCCGGCGGCTATCGCCTGTCGGACCCGGCAGCGGATGTGGCGGTGGCGGCGGCACTGGTCTCGGCGCTGGCGGACCGGCCGCTGCCGGGCGATTCTGTGTGGTTTGGCGAGGTCAGCCTGGCCGGCGAGGTGCGGCAGGTGGCGCATTCGTCCCTGCGTCTGCGCGAATCGGCCAAGCTGGGTTTCGGCCGCGCCTTTGGCCCGCCGGACGGCAATGGCGGCGGCACCAGGGGCGGCGGCGGCAAATCCTATGGGGCGCTGGCCATGCTGCCAAATCTCGTTGACCGCATCATGGGGGGCGAATAGCACCGCGGCATGACCGGTTTCGATATCGTGGTGATGGTGGTGGTGGGCCTCGGCGCGAGCCGTGGGTTCCTGCGCGGCTTCGTGCAGGAGGTGCTGGAGCTGGCCGCCTGGCTGCTCTCGCTGGTGTGCATTCACACCTTTCTCACCCCGCTTACCGCCTTTCTGGAGCCGCATGTGCATACGAGTTCCGGCGCTTCGGTGCTGGCATTCCTGTTGCTGGCGCTGGTGCCTTATGGCGCGGCGCGGCTGCTGGCGGGTTACATGGGAAGTGCCAGTCGCAACTCCGTGCTCGGGCCGGTGGACCGGATCCTGGGCTTTGGTTTTGGCGCGCTGAAGGGGTCGCTGATCATCGTACTGGGCTTTTCGGTGATCGTGCTGGGGTATGACACGGTGTGGGGCGCGGGTGGCCGCCCGGCATGGCTCACGAAATCTCGCACCTATCCCTTCGTCAACGCCAGCAGCGACGCGTTGGTCAAGGCCATCGGCAAGCGCCGTGACGAAGCGGCAGCCGCCGCCAGTGCCGCGCCCAGCGATGCCGCCAGCGATTCGCCGTCGCCAGAGCCGACGCCGGTGCCGCATCATCACCACAAGCACCCGGCGCGATAGGCCCGATCATGGCCTCGGCCGCAACCCTTTACACGCCCGAAGTGCTGGCGCTGGCCACCAGCCTCGCCGCTTTCCCGCTGGATGACGGGCTGGCCTTGCGTGGTGATGCCCGCTCGCCGCGCTGTGGTTCCAGCCTGACGCTGGGGCTGGCACTGGCGGATGATGGCACGATTGCCCGCGTCGGGCTTTCCGCCCACGCCTGCGCGGTGGGGCAGGCGGCGGCGGCCATTTTCGCTGGGGCCGCGCCCGGCCTTGCCCCCGCCGCGCTTGCCAGCGCCGAGGCCGCCATCGCCGTCTGGCTGGAGGCGGCGGCGCGGGGCGAGGCGGTGCCCTTGCCGGATTGGCCGGGCCTTGCCACCATTGCGCCCGCCGCCGCATTCCCCGCCCGCCATGGGGCAATCCTGCTGGCCTGGCGCGCCGCCGCCGCGGCATTGGCTTTGGTCTGACGCTGAGCGGCAAGGCAACCGGCGGTTGCTCGCTGCGGGTCCTCCGCCTACCAAAACGCGCGACCGCCTTTCCTCGCAGCCCGCGCCGGGCTAGAGGCTGGCAAAATTTCGACGCGCCAGCAATCCGGGGGGAAGAATCGCGATGACCGAGCCAGCACGACACCCAGACATCGTTCCCAAGCCGGCCGACATCCGGTTGGTCATCGCCGCCAGCTCGGCCGGCACCATCTTCGAATGGTATGATTTCTTCATCTACGGCACGCTGGCCAGCATCATCGGCAAGGCCTTCTTTCCCGCCGGCAACGAGACGCTGCAGATCCTGCTGGTGTGGGCGGGCTTTGCCGTGGGCTTCTGCTTCCGGCCGCTGGGCGCGGTGCTGTTCGGCTTTCTGGGCGACCGGCTGGGGCGCAAATACACCTTTCTGGTCACCGTGGTGCTGATGGGCATTGCCACCGCCGGCGTCGGCCTCATCCCCCCGGCCGCCAAGATCGGCTATGCGGCGCCCATTCTCGTCATCTCGTTGCGCGTGTTGCAGGGTCTGGCGCTGGGCGGCGAATATGGCGGCGCGGCAATCTATGTGGCCGAGCATGCCCCGGCCAACCGGCGCGGGTTTTACACCGGCTTTATCCAGGCCGGGGTGGTCGGCGGTTTCGTCTTCAGCCTGCTGGTGGTGCTGGCCTGCAAGCTGTCGCTGGGCGATGCGGTTTGGGCGGCATGGGGCTGGCGCGTGCCCTTCGTGCTCAGCCTGGGCCTGCTGGCCATCTCGCTGTGGATGCGGCTGAAGCTTTCGGAAAGCCCGGTGTTCCGCGCTATGCAGGAAGAGGGCGAGCTGGCCGGCAACCCCTTCGTGGAAAGCTTCACTTATCCCGGCAACAAGAAGCGACTGTTCGTGGCGCTGCTGGGGCTGGCCGCCGGCATGACGGTGATCTGGTATACCTCGATGTTTTCGGCGCTGTCGTTCCTTAAGGGGGCGATGCGTCTGGATGACACCTATGCCGAGGTGATCGTCGGGCTGGCCGCCAGCCTGGGCATGGCGATGTTTGTGGGGGTGGGCGCCCTGTCCGACCACATTGGCCGCAAGAAGCCGATCATCGTTGGCTATGCGCTGGCGCTGGTGCTGATGTTCCCCATCTTCTGGAGCGTCGGCGCCGCCGCCAACCCCGGCCTGGCGCAAGCCGCCGCCAGCGCGCCGGTCGTGGTCAGCGGACCCGACTGCGACTATCAGCCCTTCGCCACGGAGCAGCCGACCAACTGTGGCAAGCTGCTGGCCGATCTCGCCGGGGCAGGGGTTGCCTATACGGTGAAGTCGGCGCCGGGGCTGTCGCTCACCGCCGGGAGCGCGGCGCTGCCGCTGGATGGCTATGCCTGGGCGGCCAAGGCCAAGCGTGGCAAGCAGTTGCAGGCGTGGCTTTCGCCAAAGGGCTATAATTTCGCCAAGGTGAAGCCCACGCTGGGGGCCAGCTTGCGCATTTTTGCCTCGCTGGCGGCGTTGATGGGGCTGGGCGCGCTCACCTTCGGGCCGATGGCGGCGCTGCTGACCGAAATGTTTCCGGCGCGCATCCGTTATTCCTCGATGAGCATCCCCTATCATCTGGGAACCGGCTATTTCGGCGGCTTCCTGCCGCTTATCGCCAGCTACATCGTCGCCAAGACGGGCAACCCCTATTCCGGGCTGTGGTATGCGTGGGGCGTGGTGGCGGTGGCGCTGGCCGTCGCGGCCTGGGGGCTGAAGGGTGGCAAGCCCAGAGATTACGGTGACGATGCCAGCTGAACGGCCTGTTACCGCCCCGCCAGCAGCCCTGCGCCTGCATGTTGATGCTGACGCGCTGGCCGATAACTGGCGGCGGCTGAACGCGCTTTCCGGCTCCGCGCGGGCCGGGGCGGCGGTGAAGGCCGATGCCTATGGCCTTGGCGTGCGGGCGGCGGTGCCGATTCTGGCGGGCGCCGGTTGCGCCGATTTTTTCGTCGCGCATTGGGGAGAGGCGGCAGAACTGCTGGATGTGGTGCCCCCCGCCAACCTCAGCGTGTTGCACGGGCCACTCACTGCCGCCGACATCGCCTTTGCCCGGGCGACCGGCGTGCGGCCGGTGATAAACAGTGTCTCGCAGGCGCGCGCCTGGGCAGAAAGCGGCGGCGGCATCTGCGATCTGATGGTCGACACCGGCATGAACCGGCTTGGCCTGCCGCTGGCGGCGCTGGACGACCCGAGCGTGCTGGCGCTGAAGGTTGATGTGCTGCTCTCGCATCTGGCCTCGGCGGACGAGGATGTTGCGCAAAACGCCCGGCAACTGGCCCTGTGGCAGGATGCTGGTCGCCGCGTCCCGCACCGCCGGGCCAGCCTCGCCAACAGCGCGGGGATCATGCTGGGCGCGGCCTATCACGGCGCGCTCACCCGGCCGGGGCTGGCGCTTTATGGCGGTGTGCCCCGCGCGGATCTGGCCGGGCACATCCGGCAAGTCGTTCGCCCACAGGCCGCGATCATCCAGATCCGCCATCTGCAGGCGGGGGATGCCGTGGGCTATAACGCCACCTTCACCGTGCCCGGGCCGATGCGCGTGGGAGTGGTGTCCATCGGCTATGCCGACGGCTATTTGCGCTGCTGGCAGGCGAAGGGCGCGATGGTGGGGCAGGGCGGGGAGCACTTGCCGCTGCTCGGCCGCGTCTCGATGGACATGAGCGTGATCGACCTGACGCGGGCGCCGGATCTTGCCGAGGGTGATTGGGTCGAGGCGGCCTATAATTTGCCCGAGGCCGCTGCCGCCTGCGGCCTGTCGCAGTATGAATTGTTGACTTTGCTGGGCCGCCGCTTCGCCCGCTGAGCAATCTAACTCAATATAATGCTTGCGTTATTGCGCAATATTTTGCCATGCAGCATTTTGTTGCACTGCACGCCCACGCGGTCTAGCGTGTCCGTATGCAGGACTCTGAGGATTTACGGCTATGACTGATACCGCTGGCTCCGGCGACAAGAATGCCGAGAAGGCTGCCGACAAGACCGTAGTCATCAAGAAATACGCCAATCGGCGGCTGTATAACACGCAGTCCTCCAGCTATATCACGCTGGACCACCTGGCCACGATGACGCGCGAAGGCGTGGAATTTCGCGTGCTGGACGCCAAGAGCGGCACCGACATCACCCACCAGATCCTCACGCAGATCATCATGGATGAAGAGGCGAGCGGTGAGCAGATGCTACCGGTAAACTTCCTGCGCCAACTTATTTCGATGTATGGAAATTCCATGCAGGGCATGATCCCGCAGTATCTTGAGGCCTCGATGGAGCAATTCAACGCCCATCGGCTGAAGCTGCGCAAGGCCTTTGAAGAGAGCCTGGAGGTCAACCCGCTGGCGCGCCTCGCTCAGCAGAACATGGCGGTGTTTCAGGCCGCCGCCGCCGCTTTCGTGCCGCCGGGCCTTGCCGGTGCCGTAACCCCTGAGGAACCCGCCGCCACACCCGAGGCCGCCGGCGGTAGCGACGACGAACTGGCCAAGCTGCGCGCGCAGATGGCCGAAATGCAGCGCAAGCTGGACTCGCTGGGCAAATAGCGCGCGCGGGAGAGGCAGGGGTTGCCGTTTTGCGTGCTCCTGTCGCGATTTAACGGCACCTGCCATCTCCCCCTTTGCACGCCGGGGCATCTGCGGCTAATCGCAGCCCATGACTCAGCAACCCCAGATCAAGCACGCCCTTTCGACCACCCGCGCCGGTGATTTCGCCGCCTGGTATCAGGATGTTATTTCCGCCGCAGAAATGGCCGAGGAATCGGGCGTTCGTGGCTGCATGGTCATCCGCCCCTGGGGCTATGGCATCTGGGAACGCATCCAGAAGCTGATGGACGCCCGTATCAAGGAGGCGGGCGTCGAGAACTGCTATTTCCCGCTGTTCATCCCGCTGTCCTACTTTGCCAAGGAAGCCGACCACGTCGATGGCTTTGCCAAGGAGATGGCGGTTGTCACCCACCATCGCCTGATTGCTGACGGCAAGGGCGGGCTGATCCCCGACCCCGAGGCCAAGCTGGAAGAGCCGCTGATAGTGCGCCCCACCAGCGAGACGGTGATCGGCCAGGCCATGGCCCGCTGGGTGCAAAGCTGGCGCGACCTGCCGCTGCTGACCAACCAATGGGCCAATGTGGTACGCTGGGAAATGCGCACCCGTATGTTTCTTCGGACAACGGAATTTCTTTGGCAGGAGGGGCATACCGCCCATGAAACCAGTGAAGAAGCTTTAGCCGAAACCACCCAAATGATTAATGTATATGCCAGTTTCGCAGAAGATTTCATGGCCATTCCGGTTATAAAAGGTGCAAAGTCGGCTAATGAACGTTTTGCAGGGGCTCTCGAAACCTACACCATCGAGGCGCTGATGCAGGATGGAAAAGCATTGCAATCGGGAACCTCTCACTTTCTGGGACAAAATTTTGCCAAAGCTTTCGATGTTCAGTTTGCAAACCGCGATGGGAAACTTGACTATGTCTGGGCATCTTCATGGGGTGTTTCCACGCGCTTAATTGGCGCCCTGATTATGGCCCATTCGGATAATAACGGCCTTGTCCTTCCTCCCAAACTCGCACCTTTCCAGGTGGTTATTGTCCCTATTTATAAAAATGGGGAACAATTAGCCGAAATCTCAGTAAAAGTGGAGGAGATTATGGCCAAATTGCGTTCACGCGGGATAACCGTCAAATACGACAATCGTGATTCACAGCGCCCGGGATG
>CAIXXP010000077.1 GCA_903923465.1 uncultured Sphingomonadales bacterium
AAATTGCGGATTGATGCGCCATTGGCGCGAATGTCGCGCTCGATCACCACCACGCGCTTGCCGGCTTTTGCCGCCACATAGGCATGGGCAAGGCCGATTACCCCGCCACCCACCACCGCCAGATCATAGTTTTGCGCCATCGTCATCGTTCTCCCAGGTCGTCAGTCGCGCCAGTTGGACAGCGCATCGCCCAGCGCCTCCCGCAAGGGCCCCAGCCACGGCGCGAAGGGGCGCCATTGGTCGGTGCCATCGCGGTTGACCGGGCGGCGCACCTGCTCGGAACTGGGGGTGCGCACCGCGCGGCGGTTTTGATGAAAGGCAAGGCAGGCCGGATCGAAGGGCAGGCCGCAGAAATCGAGCAGGCGGCGCACCTGCCCGTCGAGGTCCTCGATCACATCCTCGTTGATCACCCGCAGCACCGCGCCCTGTTCAGCCGTTCTGGGTAAAGCGGCGTCCCAGTGGCGCATCAGATCGAGATAGGTGCGGTAGTAGCGGGCGATATCGTCGATGGAGTAGCTGTATTCCTGACCGGTGGCGTAGAGCTGCTTCAGGTTGGAAAAGCAGCAGGCCATCGGCTCGCGGCGGGCATCGATGATTTTGGCGTTGGGCAGGATCAGGCGGATCAGGCCGACATGGCGGAAGTTGTTGGGCATCTTGTCGATGAAGAAGGGCCGCCCTTCCAACCGGTGCACTCTGGTGTCGGCAAGGAACTGTTCGCCCAGCGCGCGCGCCTGATCTTCCGTCAGATCCTCCAATGCGGCGGGGTAGCGGGGGTTGTCGTAATCCGGCTCGCGGCCGTGCATATCCAGCGCGTAACGCTGGATATCGGGCAGTTCCTGCGTGCCCTCCACCAGCGGGTGGCTGGCGAGGATCTGTTCGAGCAGGGTAGAGCCGGCGCGGGTGAGGCCGAGGATGAAGATCGGGTCGGGCGCCGGGCAGCCCCAGCCCTGCCGCGCGGCGAAGAAGGCCGGGGTGCACACGCGCTTTTGCTCGGCGGTGTTGGTCTCGAAAATCTCGGGGCGATAGCGGCTTTGCGCCCGCTGTACGGCGTTGCCTCGCGCGTAATGTTCCCAGGAGACGGCCGGATCGCCGCGATCCTCCAGCGCCTTGCCGAGGGCGAAAGCGAGGTGGACGCGGTCGACCGAGGCGGTGCCCGCGGCCTGTTCGGCATCGCGCATGCGGGCGATTTCATCGTCGGTGAAGCGGTAGGTCTTGAGATTGGCCAGGCTCCACCATGCGTCGCCGAAATCGCGGCGGATGTCTGTGGCCTGGCGATAGGCGTCGATGGCCGCCGGCAGCTCGCCCACGGTTTTCAGCGCATGGCCCAGCCACAGTTGCAAATCGGCGCGCATGGCGAGCAATTGTTGCGGATCGGTGCCCGGCTCCGCCGCTTGCGGCAGATCGGTCAGCAAGGCGCGATAGAGGGCGATGGCTTCTTCCTGCCGCCCCACCCCCACGGCAATAGTCGAGGCCAGAACGCGATAGTCGGTATTGTCCGGCTCGGCGGCCAGCAAGGGCGCGAGGGCCTCGCTGGCCTCGGCATGCTTGCGGCGCAGCACCAGCGTCTGGGCATATTCCAGCCGGGCGGCGCGGTGGTCCGGCACCATGGCCAGCACCCCGGCCAGCAGCAACTCGGCATCGTCATAGACCTCGCGCGCCACGCCGATTTTAGCCAGCAGGCGCATGGCCTCGGGGTGATCGCCAAAATTCAGCAGGAAGGCGCGAATCATCGCCTCGGCACGGGCCAGATCGCCATCGGCAAACAGCGCCGTGGCACGCACCACGTCGCCGGGCAGCGCCACCAGCGCGGCCAACTGGGCAGCGGCCGCCATCGCGGCCACCTCATCGCCCGAGATGCGATGAACCCCCTCCAGCATGCGCCAGCTCAGCGGCAAGGCGGGGTTCAGCGCAACCGCCAGCCGCAGCGCTGCGATGGCGGCGGGGGCATCCTTGCGGGCGACATGGCACAGGCCAAGCTCCTGATGCAGCAGGCTGAAGCGCGGCTGAAGCGCCTCCAGCCGGTCCAGGCTGGCCAGCGCCTCGTCAATGCGGCCAAGATGACGCAAGGCGCTCGCCTCGATCAGCAGCAGGTCGCGGTTTTCGGGATATTCGAGCAACAGCGCGCGCGCCGCGGGCAGCGCCTCGCCATGGCGCCCCCCCGCCTGCGCCCGGCGCAGGGCACTCACCCGCTCCTCCAGCGTTGCGGCGGCAGTGGGCACGGCGAGCGGGGCGAGGTTGGTCATGATGGTGGTGGTCCGGTGGATCAGAAAGTCTGGGCGGCACACTGGATGCCGCCCATGACAATTTGGCGATCCTGGAAAGTCTTGGCCGGAGCACCCATCGCCATGACGGTGGATGCCCCGGCCCGGCCTGCCTAGAAGTTCGCGCCGACCTTCAGGCCATAGGTGCGCGGACGCACCGGAACCTCGGCCTTGATGAACTGCGGCGAGGAGGTGAAGGTGGAGGCGTTCGAGTCCGTGAGGTTCTTCACGAACAGCGAGATCTGCCACCGGTCCTTGGTGAAGCCCAGCGTCGCATCCATCAGGGCATAGCCCGGCTGGCGATAGCGATACTGGGTGGTGCCGAACACGGCCGCACCGGTGGCGGGGCCAGCCGGATAGGTGTTGGGTTCGGAATACATGGCGCCGGTGTAGTTGCCCGCCAGGGTCGAGAACCACTTCAGGCCATGCATTTCCCAATCGTAGCGCACGCGGATGTCAGCCTGCACCGAGGGGGTGAAGGGGGTGACGCCGCCGGGGGTGCCGAAGGGGTTGAGCACGGGGATAAGCGTGGCGCCCTTGTAATAACCGGTCACGCAGTTGGGCGAGGAGGCGCTGTAGCCGATGGCCGCCGGGTTGTTGATCGGGAAGCAGGGCGAATTGCTCTGCTTGTTCTGGTTGTAGGTCAGCGCGCCCTGAACGGTCAGCTGGCTGGTGGGCCGTGCCACCACCTGCGCCTCGATGCCCTTGACGTGGTAGTTCGGCCCGTTGGTGACGAAGGAGGTGTTACCAAAACCCGCCGCCGGGTTGTAGAAGCCGATCTGGGTGTTCGACCAGATCATGTAATAAGCCGACAGGTTGAGCTGCATCTTGTGATCCAGCAGGTCGGTCTTCAGGCCCAGCTCCCAGTTGGTCAGCGAGTCCGGGGCATACTGCTTCGGGCGGAAGTACTGACCGTTGCCGTTCGCGTCGGGCAGGATGTAGTAGCCGCGACGGTTGAAGCCACCGGGGCGGAAGCCCTGGCTGAACAGACCATAGAGGATAGTGTGGTCCATTGGCTTCCAGGTGATCACGCCGCGGCTCTTGAAGCCATGGTAGGAGACGTGGTCGTTGTCGGCATCGATGCTGTGGTTGCCGCCACCGGCCACGGCGCAGACCGTCACATTGTAGCAGTTGCCCGGATAGGTCTCGTACTGGCCGCCGACCTCATATTCCTTGTAGCTGTAGTAGCGCGTGCCGGCGGTCACCGTCAGGTTGGGCAGGATGTCGAAATCCACCGAGCCGAAGAAGGCGGTTTGGGTGTAGCCGCGCTGGGTGTCCTCGCCAAAGGCGGTGTTGTCGCCCTTCAGGCCCGGCTGGTTGGCGGTGGTGCCGGGGATGGTCTGCACCACGCCCGAGCATGCCACGCCCTGCGCCAGCAGCGCGGTGGTGCAGGTGGGGATAGTCTTGTAGTTGAAGTCCATCACGTCCTGGATCTTGAACTTCTCCCAGAAGGCGCCGGCGATGACGCGGATGCGCTTGTCTTCCGGCGTACTGACGCGCAGCTCGTGGCTCTGGTGCGTATTGCGCACCGAGTCATGCCAATATCCCTGCGGCGAGTAGCACTGCGACAGGCCATTGCCCCAATAGGCGCCACCATACAGGCCCGTGCACTGGTAATACATGCCGGCCGCGGTGCGCGAGTAGTTGGTATAGTCCTGCTGGTCCTCGATGTGGCGCGTCATGTAGCTGCCGGTATAGACGAGCTTGAAGTCGCCGATCTTGCCATTCAGTGTCCAGGCCGAGTTCCAATAGCGGTCCTTGTTGTACGACGGGGTAAAGATCGTCGTCTGCAGCTTGCCGAGCGGCTGGAAGTCGAGGCCATAGGGCTCCTGCGCCGACGTGCCCTGCGCGTCCATGTCCTGGATCGATTCGGAGATCAGCAGGTTCCAGTCCTCGTTGACATCCCACTTGGCCGACAGGCGCATGCCCTGATAGGTGACCGGGTTGATGTCCTTTCCGGCGATGGCGTTGTTGTTGTACTGGCCGCCATTCGACTGCTGCGAGGCCGGCAGGGCGCAACCATGGGCGCCGGGGGCCAGACCGTTCGGGCACAGGCCGCCAACCAGCGGCACGGTGAAATAGCCGTTGCCGCCGTCGAGGTTCGAGCGGTGGAATGTCGAGGGCACGTTGTCGATATAGCCGCCCTGGCGATCATTATAGATCACCGCGCGCACGGCCAGCTTGTCCTGGATGACCGGGATGTTGATCATCGCGTTCACCGAGGAATTGTTGGCGCCATTGGTGGTGCCGCCATAGCCGCCCTCGATGTGGCCATCCCACTTGGAGACGTTGGGCTTGTTGGTGATGTAGCGCACGGCACCGGCCTCCGCGCCGCCGCCGAATAGCGTGCCCTGCGGCCCTTCGAGCACTTCGACGCGCTGCATGTCGACCATGTAGACATCGGCGTTGCGCGCGGGGAACTGCATCGACTGATCATCGAGATACAGCGCCACGTTGGGGAACGGCGCGATGGTGGCCGAAGACTGGTTGCCGACAAAGCCGGCGGAGAGGCCGCGCATGAAGATGGCGCCGGCGCCCGGGCCGTTGCTGCCATAGGTGACGTTGGGCGTGTACTTCAGCAGATCGTCGAAGGTGACAACGTTGAACTGCGACAGCGTGTCGCCCGACAGCGCCTGCAGCGTCATCGGCACGTCCTGCACCGACTGATCGCGGCGCTGGGCCGTCACGATGATATCGGCGCCGGTGGTCTCGTTCATCGCATCAGCGGATGTGCTGGCGGCGTCGGCGGCGAAGGCGCTGCCCCCCGCGAGTGCCCCCGCAATGGCGGCCTTCAGCATGAAGGTGGTTTTGATCGAAGCAAGACCTTTGGAAGCAAGCTTGGCGTTCATCGGAGCCCCCGGAAACTGGATTGCCGCGCAAGCCTGCGGACCGTCCGCCCGGACAGCGGCGGCCTTGGTTGCGCGGCGTCGCTCTGACAAAGTTGGGGGGGCACAGCCAATATATATCGGCAACACGCACGATAGATAAAATCTATAGGTTTTTAACGGGAACACCTTCTCATAAGTGTCACAGAGTCGCGAGGATGACACACACGGGTAGGACGATAAATTTAGAATATTCTGGAACAATTTGATCTGAACCATGGCCATTAACCATCAGCATCTTCGCGCTTTCTATGCCGTGGCGACTGAGGGAAGCTTCAGCCGGGCGGCCAGACGCCTGAATATTTCTCAGCCAACCCTTTCCCAGCAAATCAAAGCGCTGGAAAGTCGTTATGGCAGAATGGTTTTCGAGGGACGCCGCCCGCCGCTGGGGTTGACGCCGGTGGGCCGGGAATTGCTCGCCTTGGCCCAGCGCCTTTTCGCCATATCCGGCGAAATCGAGGCGCTGCTGGGCGAGGCCCCCGCCAGCGAGCCGCTGACCATCCGCCTTGCCGCCGACTCGCCGATCTATGCCGCTCGGCTGGCGCAGGCGCTGATGGATACCAACCCGCAGCTCAGCGTCGAGGTGCACATTGACAATTCGCAGGCAACCCTGGGCCAGCTGCTGGAAGCGCGCGCCGATGTCGCCATCGTCAGCGACCCCAAGATCGACCCCCGCTTTGCCTATAAGCCGCTGTTCATCGATTATCTGAAGCTGGTGATGCCCGCCGGCCATCCGCTGGCCGGGCTGGAAAGCTTTCCGCTGACCGCACTGGCCAACGAGTGCCTGCTGATGCGCGAGCCGACCTCGAAGACGCGCGGCGCAGCGCAATCGCTGTTGCGGGCCCATGATGTCCAGCCGGCCCGGCAGGTGGAACTGCATAGCCGCGAGGCGATCCGCGAGGCTGTGGCGCTGGGGTTGGGGGTCAGCCTGTTCTTCTCCTCCGAATGCCCACCCGATGCCCGGCTGGTGGCGCTGGCCCCCGATTGTCAGCCCGACACCGCCCTGCTCACCGGCTATATCGTGTGCTGTGTGGAGCGGCGGCGCTCGGCCTTCATGCGGTCGGTTCTGGCGGCGGCGGCAACGCTGGAAGCCCTCAGCCCGATCCCGCTGAGCACCTCCCAGCCGACCGCCCAACTGGCCTGCGCGGGGCCGGGGCTGCCGCTGGCCACCGCGATGGGCACGACGGCGGACACGCTGCTGCAATCATCCACCTTCCGCATAGTCGCGGTGACGCCGCCGGCCTGACCCTTCGCCAGACCGCCACCCTGCCCGCCCAGCCAGAAGGATTTCCCATGTCGAAAACGCGCGCGACCCATGCCCCCAGCCCGCGCCGGGCCTTGCGCGCCGCGCTGGGCGTGGCGGCCTGTCTGGCGGCCATCGGCCCTGCCACTGCCGTCTGCGCGCGGCCGCTGCTGTTGATCTCGATCGACGGCCTGCGCCCGGGTGACATCGCCGAGGCCCCGCAGCGCGGCCTGGCCGTGCCGAACCTGCGTCGCTTTCTGGCCGAAGGAGCCCATGCCGAAGGGGTGACAGGCATTCTGCCCACCGTTACCTACCCCAGCCACACGACGCTGCTGACCGGCGCGGCCCCCGCCCGCCACGGGGTGGTGAACAACTGGACCTTCGACCCAACCCAGAGTAATTATGACGGCTGGTTCTGGTATGCCTCGGATATCCGCGTGCCGACGCTGTGGGATGCGGCGCGCGCGGCGCATCTTTCCACCGGCAATGTCCATTGGCCGGTAAGCGTGGGCCAGCCGGCGATCGACTGGAACCTGCCGCAGATCTGGCGCAGCGGCCACGCGGATGACGCCAAGCTGGTGGCCGCGCTCAGCACTCCGGGACTGGTGCCCGAGCTGGAGCAGGCCGAAGGGCCCTATGCCGCCGGCATCGACGACAGCGTGGCCGGGGACGAGACGCGGGGCCGCTTTGCCGCGCGGCTGATCGGCCTGCACCACCCGGAATTTCTCACCGTCTATCTCACCGGGCTGGATACCACCCAGCATCACGCCGGCCCCGACACGCCCGAGGCCCATGCCGTGCTGGAGCGGATCGACACGGTGGTGGGCAAGGTGATCGAGGCTGAACTCGCCGCCCATCCGGATGCGGATATCGCCGTGGTCAGCGACCATGGTTTTGCCCCGGTGAATCGCGAGTTGAATCTGTTCCGCGCCTTCATTGATGCC
The DNA here is from genome assembly GCA_903923465.1 of uncultured Sphingomonadales bacterium. Taxonomy (GTDB): domain Bacteria; phylum Pseudomonadota; class Alphaproteobacteria; order Sphingomonadales; family Sphingomonadaceae; genus Novosphingobium. The sequence continues at coordinate 7,334 of CAIXXP010000077.1, forward strand.
GGACTGATGCGGCTGGATGCGAAAGGCAAGGTGACCGGTTGGGACGCCGTGCCGTGGAATTCGGGCGGGTCGATCGCGGTGGTGCTGGCCCGGCGCGACGACGCCGCGCTGCGGGGCGGCGTGGCCGCGCTGCTCGACCGGCTGCGGGCCGACCCTGCCAATGGCATCGCCGAGGTTATCGCGCGGGAGGAGATCGCCAGGCAGGGCGGCAATCCCCAGGCCGATTTTTACCTGAACCTGGCCTCCGGCACGATGGCCGGCAATTGGGCGGGCAGCGCCGCGCCGCTGGTGGCGCCCTCCCACTACAAGGGCATGCACGGCTATTTCCCGGCAGACCCGCGCATGCGCTCGATCTTTCTGGTGAAGGGCGTCGGCATCGCGCCCAATCAGGATCTTGGGGTGATTGACATGCGCGCCATCGCCCCCACCCTTGCCGCCATTCTGGGGGTGAAGCTGGCGGCGGCGGAAAAGTCGGCCATCACGCTGAACGGCGCGCTGAATGGCGGGGGGCGCTGAGGCACGGCCCGCTTCCCCCGCCACATTGCTGACTGCCGCCAAACGGGCGGCAGCCATCAATACCCGGGCATCAATAACCGGGCATCAATACCCGGGAGCGAGGTCCAGCACGTGGAAGCTGCCGGGCACCAGCGCGGGGCGGGCGCCGGCCACGCTGGGCTGCATGCGCGCGGCCGGCAGGTACAGGTGGCCGCTCACCGGATCCAGCGCTGCGGTGCGGGCGCTGGTTTCCGTGGTGACCGCGGGCAGAACCGTGGGCCTGGCGCCATCCAGCGCGATGATCGAGAGGGTTCCGCTGCGCCCACAGGGCACCAGGAAGCGCTGCTTCGCCTGCTGCCAGATTACGGTGTCCGGCCCCTGCCCGATCGGCAGCAGCGCCACCAGCCGCCGCCCGGCCAGATCGACCAGCGCCGCCACGCCATTGGCGCAGGAACTGAGCGCCAGATGTTGGTCCGGCGCGACCGCCAGCCCGGTGGGGGCCTTGCAACCGGGCAGCGCAATCGTGCCCGCCATCGCCCGGCTGCCCAGATCCGCCAGTTCGATCTCGCTCTGCTGCTCGTTGTTGACCGCCAGCAGGTTGGGACCGGCGAATACCGGAACCTCAAGGCCCGGTTTCATGGTGATGCGGCCGACCTCCGCCTGCTTGACCAGATCGATAACCGAAATCACCCCCGAATCCCCGCCCATGACATAGGCGGTGGCGCCATCGGCGGAAAGAATGATCGCGTCGGGATCGGCGGCGACCGCGATGCGGGCCCTTTCGGTGCCGTCGAGTTCGCCGAGAATCCGCACGCTGTCGTCGTGGCCGCTGCTCACCAGCAGCGAATCGGTGCCGGGAATGGCGACGACTCCATGGGCGCCCGCCAGCTTGCCGATGGACGAGACGGCATGGCCATTGCCGGCATCGATCACCAGCACATCCTGCCCGTGGGCCACCAGCACGCGATTATGCGCCGCGTCCCAACTGGCGAAATCCCAACGCGAATCCGGTGCGGCGATCGAGCCGGCCACGTGGAATGACGGGACGGCGTCGGGCTGGGCCGAGGCGGCGGTAGCGGCCAGCGCGGCGGCGGCCGCACCGAGGAACAGGGACAGGGTGCGCATAAACTCTCCTCAAGGGCGGGCAGGCTTTTATCGACACTATAACCCGGGCGCAGACTCGGGTCTGCCCCCGGGCTTGGGTTTATTGCGTCTGGCGCGTGCGGATCAGAACTTGGCCTGCACCGTGCCCTGCACCTGGCGACCCACCTGATAGAGGTAGAAGGTGCCATCGTAATCGAGCAGCGAGCGCTTGTCGGCCAGATTGAATACCGCCAGCTTCAGCTTGATATGGCCGAGGTCATACGACAGCGAGGCATCCACGCTGGTAAAGGGGCTGACGCGGGTGGCGCCATCGGAGGCCAGCTGCGGGCCGACCAGCTTGTCGGACAGGCTCGCCTGCCAGCGGCGGTCGTCATAGATCAGGCCGATTGCCGCCGTGCTCTTGGGCGCGTTGGTATAGTCGATGCCCTGATCCAGCGCGCGCGCGATGTTGCGCGAGCCATTGGCGAACAGGGTGACACCGTGACCGAGATTGAACGCGCCCTGCGCCTCAAACCCGTAGTAGCGGCCCTTGCCGGTGTTCAGGTAGCAGAAGCAGCCCGAATTCTTCGACGCCACCAGCACGTTGTCGGCGTTGATGAAGTAATAGTCACCGTCCAGCGTGAGGCGGCCCTTGGTGTAGACAGAGCCGACCTGATAGGTGGTGGTGGTCTGCGGAGCGGTGGCGGCGGCGGTGCCGTTCATCGTCGTCAGCGTTTTCACCGGCGGCACAAGGAAGCCCGTCGCCGCCTGCCCATAGATCGACCAGCTGGGCAGGATGCGGTAGTTGGCGGTGATGAACCACATGGTCTTGTTGTAGGTGCGGCTGCCCACCGCTGGCAGGCCATCGGTCTCGATATCGGCGCTGATGTCGCGGGTATAGTGCAGCTGCTTGATGCCCGGGGTGATGGTCAGATTGTCCAGCGGGCGCCATTCAAAGTCGGCGAAGAGCTGATACTGATTCCAGCTGGAGGGTTCGTAGTACGACAGGTTGGTTCCCGGCGCCGCTGCCCAGTTGTTGGGATTGCCCGCCTGACCGACATCGGGCTGGCCGGTGGTCAGATCCCAGTTGGAAATGAAGCGTGTCGCGTTGGAATGTTCAAACAGGCCGCCAGCGCGCAACGTGCCAAAACCCAGATCATCGTTGACGCGCAGAATGTTGCCGACGGTGTCGTACTTGTTCTGCTTGTGATAGCCGCCAATATCGTTGGGGTTCAAGGTGGTGTTGCTGGGCGCCGAGCTGGGCGACGGGCCACCATGCACCACAAGGTCGCCGACGTTCTGCGCCGAGACGGTCTGGTTGTCGTAGTAGTAGTAATACAGGTGGTCCTCAACCGACAGGCCCTGCGCCGGGTTCCACTTGAGATTCAGGTAGTTGAAGCTCGTGTTCTTGGTGACGAAGTTGTAGCCGTAATAGTGCTCGTCCGTGGGGTCGTTGTTCAGCGCAAAATTGATGCCATAGGCCGCCTGCTGGGGCCCGGTGATGCCGAGGCCCAGGAAGGTGCCGCCAGTATCCGCCTGATTGTAGCGGATATGGTTGATCGAGCTGAAGGCCGTGAGCGTGGCATCGGCGCCCAGCGGCACCACCAGCTTGGCCAGGAAATTGCGGCCGATGCCGCCCGAGTCGGTGAGCTGGCCGTCGGACGAGCGGATATCGGCGCTGAGCAGCAGCTTGGCGCCGCCGAGTGACGGGATCGCGCCGGTCTGCACCGTGGTGACATAGGACTGGGTGTTGAAGCTGCCATAGGAGACCTTCTGGCTCGCGCCGAACTGGTCGTCGACATGCGGGCTGAACAGGTGGATGGCGCCGCCGAAATTGGCCTGCCCCATGTCGCCCGCCGCGCCCGGGCCGCGATCGACCACGGCCGTGCCGATGGTGGAGCCGGGGAAGAAGGCTGCCGGGTGGTGGGTGGTGTCGTTGGCATCGCCAAAGGCAATACCGTCGAAGGTGACGTTGAACTGCCCATCCTGAAACCCGCGCAGGGTGGAGATGCCGGCATCGCCGACGCCGCCGCCGTTGGCGCCAAAGGTGGCGACCGAAGGCGCGATCATCACCGCGGTGGTATAGTCACCGCTCTCGGGGGTCGATTGCTCGATGAACTTGTGGGTGATCAGCGACTCGGGCTGGGTTTCGAGGATCGAGGCCTTCGACGGCGCGGCAACGGCGGCCGAGTTGGCCTCGGCCGTCACCACGATGGTCGTCACGTCGGTGCCCTCGGTACCGGTAGCGCTGGTGCCAGCCGGGGGAGCGGTGTCCGCGAGGGCCGCCGTGGCGTAGCCGAGCGTCAGCGCGGTGGTGCAAAGCAAGGTCGCGAGTCGGTTCATTGTGG
>CAIXXP010000078.1 GCA_903923465.1 uncultured Sphingomonadales bacterium
AGGTTGTAGACCCGCGTCTTGAGGGCATTTGCCGTGCTGACCGTCAGGCTTGATTGGGTCGGATTGAGGCACTTGTCGGTGGTATCGCAAGTATAGACGGTGGCCCCGCTGCCGCCATCGAGCAGCGCGGTGATGAGCGCGGGATCGCCCTGACCCAGAAACGAATAGGTGGGCCCTTGGGTATCGCTGCTGCCGGGCTGGTAGATCACCGTGCCGACAAGGGTCGCCGCCGGACAATTTTCCTCGCTCGCCGATGCCCACACCGCCGTGGGAGCGGCCTGTTCTTCGGCTCGAAGAGTGCCCCGTGGCTGTTGCATCCAAGCAGGCACACGAATCGCGCTACGCGGCAGCGGAAGGCCCAGCGGCGCGCTCCCGCTCTCTGGCGCGCCATAGTCCGCAAATTCGGTGGCTAGATCGGAAACCTGATTGGAATGCGCTTCTGGCAAGACATCCGAGCGGGCGGGTGATCCAAGCACAAACGCAGATGAATCTCGCGGTGACTGGCGAAACTCCTGTAATTCCGCGCGGTGTGCCAGCGCCGACAACGGCCAACTAGCGGCGCCAATAGCCAGCGCCAAAACCAAATGTTTCACGACTTCAGTCCCGTTCAATTGATCGGGCTGGTTCGGTTATCGCGGCGGTAGTGTTGCCCAGATCACTGAATGGAGCAAGTTCGTCGGCGCGGGCAGCCTGCTGCAAGCGCGAAACTCGCCATAGCGAGTTCTGGTCAGCTATTGGATCGGGCGGGGGACAGCCACAAATCTTGATGAGCTTTTAAGGTGCAATTCCCAGCGCCCGAACTTGCGTTCGGCGAGATCAACCAACCACAGCGGCAGGATCAGAGAGGCAAAGAGGGTTGCAGTGGTGGTGATATTCAGGAGGTGAGTAAAGAGGGCGACGGCCAGAGCTGCCAGCATTATGGTGGCTGCGGATAGCGAAGCGAATTTCGCGAAGCCGATATAGTGGGGCAACTGCACGTCGCGAAAGTGCTGAAGCGCTGAAATCCGCGACAGCGCCTCGTCCAACTGTGCCTTGGTTTGCCGGTTGTCCTGTCTCAGCACGAGCCGGTCCGCCATCACCTTTTCGAGCGACGGGTTGACTGCCTTCATGGCGTCGAGAATTCGGGGGTCGGGCATCGGCGATCCAGTGTTGTCGTTCATATCATGCGCTCAGAGACAAGAGTTTCTCGGACATGGTATCGCTGATTTCGCCGTGTTCCATCAAATACTGGAACAGGGCGCTGCCAAGCTTAATGAGGGCTGCTTGCTCCACCTCATCGCCGCCGCGGCTCAGATATGCCCAGGCAATGGCGATTGACCGCTCATAGAGGTCATCGAGGCTGCTCCTCTCCGGCCTTCCTTCGCCAAGCAGCAACCATGCGGCATTGACGTTGTAGGCGTTGCACATGGCGACAATGGCCGCAGCCGGTGGTTCCCTCAGGCCCTTTTCATAATTCACGAGCGCGCCGTGCGACACGCCGATGGTCGCGGCCACATCAACCTGATTCAGGCTGTGCGACTTGCGGACCTCCAGAAAGCGCCCGCCGATGCTCAAAAAGCACCTGCGCGAGAAACACTCTTGACGATACTCACAAACATGAGTTATTCCTATGAAAGTGAGTTTATAACTTGCTCTGAATCCAAACTACTACAGAGGTGCAAGTCATGCAATTGCTTACACTCCCCAAACTGGCAGCCCAGAGTGGCTGGCCGGAATCGCGCATCCGCCGAATGGTTGCGCGACAGCAACTCGCCCACATCCGCGTGAATGGGCGTCTCCTGCTGCCGCAGACGGCGATCGAGGACTACGTGGCGCAGAACTTCGTCGATCCGAACGCCGCCGACCCGCCCCAAGGTGAGCGGAAATAGCAGCGCACGGCCGCGCCGATCGAATCAGACATCGAAAGCGACAGGCAGAGGAGAACCTCAGTGCAGAGCGCCAGTTACCTAGCCACTTTTCCAATCGAACGGGTCTCTATCAGCGAGGCGGTGCGGATTTCCGGACTGAAGATGCGAACGCTTCAGAATCTGGCCGCGCAGGGCGCCATTCCCGGCGCGGCGAAGCCTGCTGGTCGATGGACTTTTGATATTTCCCAGCTTCGCCGCTGGGTGCGAGAAACCCCAGAGAAGGCTGTTTCATGCCAAAAAACATTACAGTTAGGAACGGTGTCTACTGGGGGCGTTTCCAGGTTGCCGGACGCACGTACAGAAAGTCACTACATGTCCGTGTTGAGCCAGCGAAACGGGCCGAGGCAAAGGCCATCCGGGCGCTAGAGCGGGTCCGGCAAGAGATCGAGGAACAGATTCATCACGGAATTGCTCCGCCGAAGATATGGCAGGATGCCGTCATCGCTTGGAATGACCATGCTTCAGGCTCGATCGCTGAGAGCACATATAAGCGATATCTGGTCAGCCTGAACCAATGTCGAGAATGGTTAGACAATAAGGGCGTTCATGAAATTGACGTGGCTTGCATTCGAGACCTGATCAAGGGTCGCAGTGCCAGCGGCGTGAGCAACGCTACTATACGTCGCGACCTCACGGCCATCTCCGGGGTCCTATCCGTAGCTCAAGACGAGAGCTGGATTATCGAAAACCCGGCTCTGCAAATCAACCGGAAGCGCATCCGTGAGCGTCGTGATCCGATTCTCCTGCCGACTGATTCTTCAATCGCGGTGACGCTCGAAGAATTGCCGCCCAAGGTTGCCGATATCTGTGCCTTCGCCTTGGAAACAGGAATGCGCCAGGATGAAATCGTCCAGCTTGAATGGCGCTGCATCGATTTGGATCGGGCAGTGGCCACCATTCACAAAACCAAGGGCAGCAAGCTGCGTGCCGTCCCGCTTTCCAAAGGCGCCATCGCCATTCTTAAGCGCCAGCCAAAGACCAATCTATCGCAGATTGTGTTCCATCGTACCGATGGCCAAACGATGGATTGGGTGTCGTCGCAGTTCGGGGCAACCGCGCGCCGGTTGACAAGCAAGTGGTCACAAAAGTGGTCACACCGTGGACACCCCTTCGTGCGCTTCAAATTCCACGATTTGCGCCATCTTTTCGCCGTTCGCTACCTGCGGGATGGGGGCGGAATCTACGCACTTCAGGGCATTCTGGGTCACACCAGTGTCAAGACGACGGAGATTTATCTCGCCTTCCTAACACCCGACCAGCAGCAGGCGGCCAAGCTTGGGTAGTCACAAAAGTGGTCACAGCACCAACGGTTCTGAGCAGTTCAATGTCGAAAGGGGAAATCCCCATGTGGGAAAAAGTGCCGATAATCAGGGGTTTGGCGGAGACGGAGAGATTCGAACTCTCGGTACAGATGTATCCGTACGACGGTTTAGCAAACCGTTGGTTTCAGCCACTCACCCACGTCTCCGGCTGGTGGCAATGTCGCCGGCCTATAGCGGGGGGGTGGCACAGCGGCAAGGGGGCATGTGCAGGCTTTATTCATCGCCACCCCTGCATACCTCGCTCCGTCGCAAGCCGGACTCGCCTCGTCGCCCATGGGTTGCGAGGGTCCGGCGGATCGACTCGTGTGATTTTGACAGTTTGCGGCGCCGGCCCGGGCGCGACCTGATTTTTCCCGGCGGGGCCGCTTTTCGGTCGATCCCGGTGACCCTCGGAGACCCAGCATGTTCGCACAGACAAGAGCCATCGCCCGCCGCCTGATGCCCTTAGTGGCGGCATTGGCCACGACGCTGAACGGGGGGATCGCCTTCGGCCAAACCACATATCAATACCCGGCACCCCAAAACCCGGCATCCCAGTACCCGGCCGCCCAGTACCCGGCCGCCCAGTATCCGGCCGCCCAGTATCCAGCGGCTCAATACCCCGCCCAGCCCGCACCCAGCCCTCGAATCGACGACGACCTCAATCATGGCCCGCAGCCCGGCCAGGATGGCGCGAGCGACCCCACCGCCAACCCCCGCTATATCGATTATTCCGCCCGCAACGCCGCCCCCGCCCCGGGCGCACCCCGACAGGCACCGGCAGACCCGACCTACCACCAAAACGATCTGATCGGCGCGGCCGAGGGCGTTTTCGGCAAGGGCGCGCATGGTCTGGCAGACCTGATCCACGATATCCTGCGCAAGCAGGGCGAGCCGGTGGGCTACATCACCGGGCGCGAGGCGGGTGGCGCCTTCATCGCGGGGCTGCGCTACGGGTCCGGTACGTTGTTCCTCAAGACCGGCGGCCAGCGGCCCGTCTACTGGACCGGCCCGTCGGTGGGTTTTGACGTGGGCGCCAATGCCGACAAGGCCTTCGTGCTTGTCTATAATCTCGCCGACATCGAGGAGATCTACCGCCGCTATGGCGCCGGCGAGGGGCAGGCCTATCTGGTGGGCGGCTTTCACGTCAGCTATCTGCGGCGCGGCGATGTGGTGCTCATCCCGGTGCGCATGGGCGTTGGCCTGCGTCTGGGCATCAATGGCGGCTACATGAAGTTCTCGCGCAACCAGAACTGGATGCCGTTTTAACCGCGCGCGCCCATGCCCCGCGGTCCCCTGTGCCATAAACTTGGGGGCCTTGGGAAAAAGGGGGTAGGAAAGGCCGCCCGTCCAAGCTAGAGGCCGGGCTATGCCGCTTTAGCTCAGTCGGTAGAGCACATCATTCGTAATGATGGGGTCAGGTGTTCGAATCACCTAAGCGGCACCATTTTTCGTCATTCCGGCTCCGCGCACCCGGCGTCCGAACGGGACCGGCGCTAGATCGGCTCGACCGGTTTGCGCGCGTAAAGGCCAAAGCAGGCAATCACCGCGTAGCACAACGCGGGCAATGCGAGGGCGATGCTCAGCCTGCCGCTCACATCGGCAATCGCGCCGGTTAATAGCGGAATGACCGCCCCGCCAGAGATCGCCACATTCAGAATGCCCGAACCATCCGCCGCGCGCGGCCCCAGCCCCTCGCTGGCGAGGCTGAAGATGGTGGGGAACATGATGGAGTTCATCAGGCCGATGGCCAGCAGGCTCCAGCAGGACAGGGCACCCAGGCTGTTCGCCGAGAGGGCGAGCAGAAGGATGGCCCCGCAAGCCACGCAGGCCAGCACCCGGGCCGGGCTGAACCGGCTCAACGCCACCGAGCCGACAAAGCGGCCGATCAGCGCCCCGCCCCAGTAAAACGGAATAAAGGCACCGGCCGCCGCCGCGCCAACCCCGCTGCGCTGCTGCACATAGGCGACGATCAGCGAGCCGATCGACACTTCCGCGCCGACATAGAGAAAGATGCCCAGCGCGCCGAAGCTGAACCGCGGCCGCCGCATCAGATCAAGGCTCTGCAGCATGGGGCTGTGATCGTGTGCCTCGTGCGGCAGCCGATGGCGATTGGCCCACACCACCGTCGCCACCAGCACCAGCGCAATCGCCAGGCCGATGTAGGTATGCACGACGGTCCGCGTCTCGCTCACCCGGTGGGCATCCAGGGCCGCCCCGCTCAGGTGCTGCGCTGAAACGGTGGCCAGGCCGCCGAGAAACAGGATCGCCCCCACCTTGGGAAACAGCACCGTGCCCAGCGAATTGAACCCTTGCGCGAAGGTCAACCGGCTGGGGGCGGTCTTCGCCGGGCCGAGCAGGGAGATCAGCGGATTGCTCACCACCTGCACCACCACGATCCCGCTGGCCAGCACGAACAGCGCCAGCAGGAACAGGCCGAATGTGGCGCTGAGCGAGGCCGGAATAAACAGCAGACAGCCGAAGGTCATCATGCCGAGGCCAATCACCGCCCCGCGCATATAGCCCACCCGCTTCACCAGCGCCGCACCCGGCAGGCCGACAAAGGCATAGGCGGCAAAGAAGCAAAATTGCACCAGCATCGCCTCGGTATAGTTCAGCGTGAACAGGCCCTTCAGCTTGGGGATGATCACATCGTTGAGGCTGGTGATGCCGCCGAAGACGAAAAACAGGCCAATCACCAGCACCCGCAGATGCGCGGCCCCTTCACCCGCGCCGGCCCTGTCACTGGCGGGGTCGTCGGGCTGGGTGCGGATATCGGGCTCGTGGGGTGGCAGCGCCATTTTATCTCTTTCCTCCAGCCAGCTATCCGGTGGACGGATCAGCCCGCGAATATCCTCTGGCCCACCTTATCACGCTATTACCGCCAGCACCAGATGTGGTAGCGGTGATGCAACGCCGCCGCGATAGGCATGGCCGAAATACCAGTGCAAGAGAGTCAGCCTATGCCTTCCCGCAATCAGCAGCACCGGAGCGGCGGGGCATTGGAACGCGTCTCCGGCGGCACCCTGCCGCCCTGCGATCGCCGCGCGGTGATCCGTGGCCTGCTGGCCTGCGCCGCCCTGCCGGCAACGCCGGTGCTGGCCGCCCCGGTCGCCACCCTGAAAAACCAGCGCCCGCCCCCGGGCCAGCGCAAATTCGTCAGCCTGGGCGTTGAGCGGCGATTGCAAGCCATCAGCGCGAAAATCGCCGACCCCGAGCTGGCCGCGCTGTTCCAGAATTGCTGGCCCAACACGCTGGATACCGCGGTCGAGCCGGGCGTGGTGGATGGCATGCCCGATACCTATGTCGGCACCGGCGATATTCCCGCCATGTGGCTGCGCGATTCCTCCGCCCAGCTATGGTCGTATCTTGCCGTGGCAAGGGAGGATCCGGATCTGTGCCGGCTGGTGCGCGGCCTGATCGCCCGGCAGGTGCGGTGCCTGCTGATCGACCCCTATGCCAACGCCTTTTCGCGCGACGTTTCGGCCAGCACCCCGCTGCCATGGGCCGCGGGCGACCAGACCGTGATGAAACCCGGCGTGGCCGAGCGCAAATGGGAGGCGGATTCACTCGCCCATGTGGTGCGCTTCTCCTGCGGCTATTGGCGCGCAACCGGCGATATCGTGCCCTTCGGGCCACCGTGGTGGCAGGCGATGCAGGTGGTGGTCGACACGTTTCGCGCGCAGCAAAGGCTGACATCGCCCGGCCCCTATCGCTTCGCGCGGGCGAACGGGCGACTGAACGACACGCTGGAAGGCGAGGGTTATGGCCCACCCTCGGCCAGGATCGGGCTGGTCCATTCCATGTTCCGCCCCTCGGACGATGCCTGCATCTATCCGTTCAATATCCCCGCCAATTTCCTCGCCGCGCAAGGCCTGGCCGATCTGTCGGACATGGCGCGGACCTTTGGCAAGGAACGCTTTGCCGCCGACTGTGCCAAGCTGGCCCGCGACGTCCGGCAGGCGCTGGCGCTGTTTGGCCAAATCGCCCTGCCCGCGGGCGGCAAGATCTGGGCCTATGAAATCGATGGTTTTGGCAATTCCCTTTTCATGGACGACGCCAATGTACCCAGCCTGCTGTCGCTGCCCTATCTGGGTTGCGCCCGGCAGAACGATCCGGTGTGGCTGGCGACCCGAGCGCGGGTGCTGAGCGCCCAAAACCCCTATTTCTTCAGCGGATCCGTGGCCGAGGGCGTGGGGGGTGCGCATGTCGGGGCCGGGGTTATCTGGCCGATGAGCATCATCATGCGTGCCATGACGAGCACCAGCGACCCGGAGATCGCCGCCTGCCTGCTCGCGCTGAAGCGGTCCTCCAACGGCACCGGCTTCCTGCACGAGGCCTTCGACAGCAACGACGCCAGCCATTTCACCCGGCCGTGGTTCGCCTGGGTGAACGGCCTGTTTGGCGAGCTGATCCTGCAACTGGCCGCGCACCGGCCGCACCTGCTTGCCGGGGCCGGGGGCAAGGGATAGGGTTGGCCAAACCGCCCCGCAACCGAGGAGCTTTTCCATGAATCTGGCCGAACATGCGGATGGGGGGCTGATCGGCGCGGTGGAAGCGGGGGGCACCAAATTCGTGCTGGCGCTGGCCCGGCCCGATGGCACCATTCTTGCCCGCACGCGCCTGCCTACCCAGAGCCCACAGCAAACCTTCGCGGCCATGGCGGCGTTTTTCGAGCAGGCCGCCGCCACCCATGGCAGGATTGCCGCCTTTGGCATCGCCAGCTTCGGCCCGATCGACGTCATCCCCTCATCACCGACCTATGGCACCATTACCACCACCACGAAGCCGGGCTGGCCGGGGGCAAGCTATCACGATGTGCTCGCGCGGTTTGGCGTGCCGGTGCAGATCCACACCGATGTCGTCGGCGCGGCCATTGGCGAGTGGATCAGGGGCGCGGGGGCGGGGGCGACAACGCTGGCCTATACCACGGTCGGCACCGGCATCGGCAGCGGCCTCATCCGCGAGGGGCGCCCGCTGATGGGCTTCAGCCATTACGAGACGGGGCATATCCAGCCACCCCACGATCTCGCCACCGACCCGTTCCCTGGCATCTGCGCCTTTCACCAGGATTGCGCGGAGGGGCTGGCCTCCGGCCCCGCAATCAAAAGCCGCTGGGGCAAAAGCCTTGACGAACTGGCGGGCGATTCCGCCGCCGTATCGCTGATCGCGGGCTATCTCGGGCATTTGGCCGCCACGCTGGTGCTGATGCATATGCCCGATCGGCTGATTTTCGGCGGCGGGGTGCTGAAAACGCCGGGGCTGATCGAGGCCATCCGGGCGGCAACCACAGCGCGCCTGGCCGGCTATGTCCAGCACCCGCGGCTGGACCCCGGCCTGGTCGACTATATCGCGCTGCCGGCCCTGGGCGATGATGCCGGTATCAGCGGGGCCATCGAGTTGGGGCGGCAGGCTTTGACCAGCTAGCGATTTTCAGAACCGGCGTGTCAGCGACACCACCACCTCGGCCGTGAACATCGCGTCATACCCGCCGGGCAGCGTGTCGGAATAGAACGTAAGATCGAATGCGCCGAGGCGCGGGATCATGCTTATCAGATTGGTCGCCGAGGGCATGGGCGGGCTGCCCAGCCTGGTTGGCACGCCGCTGGCGGAGGACGTGCCCGAGCGGGCGGGGTCCACCTTGAACAGCGCATCGACAGCCTGAAGCGTTTGCGCCTGTTGCACCGGCGCCGCCGCCCACGATCCATTCACGGGCGGGCTTGCAACCTCTTCCGCCATAGCGGCGGGCACCGCTGTTGCAACAGCCAGGCAGGCAGAGATTGCCAAAAAGACGAGACGCATGTTTGCCTCCGTCGGTTTGCCCGCGCCGAGCGGCACCCGGCGGCCAAAACAGGATAAGCACCAAGCTAACTAATCGCCACAAGTAAAAAATGATCCACGCCAAGGCCTGCCGGAAATCCCGCAGGAAGCGAGCCCGGCTTCTTGCGCGGGCTCCGCACCATGCGCGCCACTGCCCCACCGGTGGCGACATGGATTTCCGGCACCATGCGGCATCCGTCAGCCAAGCCACAGCCGGCTTTGGATTTTCTGCTACCTTTTGGGCGCCCACGGCATATATTCCCTCCCATGGCGAACGGGCGATAGACCGGAGGCCGGAAAAAAGCTTGGGAGGAGCAGGATCAATGCAGCGTTTTTCAAAGTCGTTAATGCTGGCGTCGCTGGCCTTGGGCACGGCGCTGGCGGGGGCCACGCACGCCGCGCCGTCTGGGGATTTGTCGCTCGATGCCCCGGCCGGCAAGTGCGACCGCACCGCCATTCAGGCGATGGTGGGGGCCGACACGACCATCGAGACGGCGGCGCCAACCGCCCTGCCCGCGCCACATTGCCGCATTGATGGCTTTGTGATCACCACCAATCCCGGGCCGAACAAGGTGCGTTTCCGCCTGCAATTGCCCGACCACGGGTTTAACGGCCGCTACCTGTTCGCCGGGGAAGGCGGCGCGGCGGGTTATGTGCCCTCCGAAATGGAGCTGCCGCATGGCAATCCGGTGACCCGGGGCTTCGCCATGGCCGGCACCGACACCGGCCACAGCAGCGAACCGCTGGACTGGAGCTTCATGCAGGGCAACCCGGCGGCAACACTGGATTATAACCACCGTGGCGGCCATGTCGCCACCGTCGCCGCGCAGGCCATCACCCGCAGCTATTACGGCATCAACAAGCTGTGGCGCTATCACAGCGGCTGCTCCGGCGGCGGGCGCATGGGCGTGGCCGCGCTGGAGCATCACCCCGAGGATTATGACGGCATCCTGATCGGCGCGCCGGGCCGCAGCACCGCGACCATGCTCATGTTCATGTGGGCCACCCAGCAGGAGGCCCGCGAGCCGGGCGCCTGGCTCTCGCCCGCCAAGCTGGCGATGACCGAGCAGCACATCATCGCCCAGTGCGACGCGCTGGATGGCGCCAAGGATGGCATCGTCTCCGACCCGCAAGCCTGCCACTTCCGTCCGCAGACGCTGCTGTGCCGGCCCGGGCAAGTAGAGGGCTGCCTCACCGCCCCCGAGGTGCGCACGATGACCGCCATTCTGGACGGCCCGCGCGGCCCCGATGGCAAGCGCATCACCGGCGGCATGCCGCTCAGCAACATGGCCGAGGGCTGGAGCGCCTTCCTTGGCGCCACACCGCCGCCCTGGACCGACGAACTGACCATCAAGGCGATCATGGCCGGCCGCACCAATGCCGCCGCGATGATCTCCACCGTGGTCTCGCGCAATGTGCTGGGTGCCAAATATGATTACATGCACCAGTTCGATTTCCACAATCCCAAGGACATCGCCGCCTGGTGGGATGGGGTGCGCCGCCTCGGCTGGGGCGGGCCGACCAGCGCCGACATGCGCCCGGCCGAGAAGCTGGGCACGAAAGTCATCTGGTGGGCGGGGATCAGCGATGCGGGGCCAGCCCTCGACACGACCATGGCCTATCGCCGCGCCGCGCTCGGCTCGCTGGGCGGCAATACGCGCCGGCTTGATGCGATGTACCGGCTCTATCCCATTCCCGGCATGCTGCATTGCAGTGGCGGCACCGGGCCAGACGATGCGCCCGACCGGCTGCTGCTGGAGCTGATCAACTGGACGGAAAAGGGCGCGAAGCCCGGGGCCGTGGTCACCGCGCGCGGGGTTGAGAAGGCGCAGCCCCTGTTCAGCAAGCCGGGCGAGGCGCTGGCCGGGGTCAAGATCCACAAGGCCAAGGGCGATGCCCGCGAGTTCCTGCTGTGCCCCTATCCGCAAAAGGCCAAGTTCGATGGCGCGGTGGGCCATGAGGGCGAGGCCGCACACTACGCCTGCGCCAAGGCGGGCTGAGGAAACGGGCGGGGCATGGCTCCCGCCCACGCCGCGGGCCGGTTCGGGTTTGCCCCGGCCGGCCCGGGCTGTTTGCCGCCTACAAGGTGGCGCCGCTGCCCAAAATCACCGTTGCCTGGCTGGAGAGCACGCCGCCATTGCCATGCGCCACGGCGACGTTGACATCCGGCACCTGCCGCGCGCCGGCCGTGCCGGTGATCTGCGCCACGGCCTCTACCAGGGTGAACAGCCCGTACATGCCCGGGTGCACGCAGGAGAGCCCGCCGCCATTGGTATTCACCGGCAGGCCGCCGCCCGGCGCGATCTGGCCACCGGAGACGAAGCGCCCGCCCTCGCCCTTCGGGCAGAAGCCGAGGTCTTCGAGGAACAGGATCGTGTTGATGGTGAAGGCATCATACAGTTCGACGACATCCACATCCTTGGGCCCCAGCTTCGCCTGGGCATAGGCGCGGGCGCCGGATTCAGCCGCGGCCGAGACCGTCAGGTCCGGCATGGCGGTGATGTTGCGATGCCAGGTGGCGGCCGCCGCGCCCAACACATAGGCGGGCTTTGCCACCAGATCGCGCGCCCGGTCGGCCCTTGTCATGACGATGGCGGCGGCACCGTCCGTCACCAGGCAGCAATCGCGCACGGTGAGCGGGGTTGAGACCATCCGCGAGGCCAGCACGTCCTCGATCGACAGCGGCCCCTTGGCAAAGGCCTCGGGGTTGAGGTTGGCCCAGCCGCGTGCCGCCACCGCCACTTCGGCCAGATGCTCGCGGGTGGTGCCATACTGGTGCATGTGCCGCGAGGCGGCCAGCGCGTAGGATGACGCGGGCATGATCGCCTTATAGGGGTCTTCCCAGGCCGGATCCTGCGCCGGGGTGACCAGCTTGCCCGATTTCGTCCGCTGGTTGCTGCCATAGGCGATCAGCGCGGTGTCGATCTCGCCCATCGCCAGTGCCAGCGCGGCCCAGTAGACGTAGGTCTGGAAGGCCGAGCCGCCGGTGCGGTTGTTCTCGGTGATCTTGGGGTGCAGGCCGAGGTATTCGGCGAAGGACAGGCCGGAAAGCATGTCGTCCGGCAGGGCCAGGAACAGCCCATCGACATCCTTCAGGGCGATGCCGGCCTGATTCAGCGCATCGATGCTGGCGCGGGCCGCCAGATCGAGCGTGTCATAGCCCGGCGCCTCGCCGATGCCGAAGGTGGCCGCGCCGACAATGGCCGCCTGGCCGCGCACAAAGCCGCTCATGCCGCCTTCTCCCCAGCCGCGATTTGGTTTTCCGGGGCGGGGTCGAACAGCAGGATCCCCTTGCCATCCACCTGCGCCACGCGGGCCTGCACCTTCATGTCGATGAACACATCATCGGGGGCCAACCCTTCCACGCGGGACATGACGCGGGGCCCTTCCTCCAGATCCACCAGCACCACATTGTAGTTCGGCGTCGGCGGGCGCTTCTGCACCACGGTCACGGCATAGACCGTGCCGCGCCCGCTGGCCTCGAACCATTCCAGATCGCGCGAGCCGGTGACCGGCGCCAGCACGCGGGGGAAGAAGAACGCCTCCCCCGTCGTCCGGTCGCGCAGCAGCATGAAGCGGCCCTCGTCGAGATAGGCCTGATAGTCGCGCAGCGGACGAAGCTCGTCCGTCGTCGGGATGGGCGTGGCGGGGATGGGATTGCTGGTCATGCGTCTCGTCCGTCGATCATTTGTCCCGGGGCAGGCCCAGGCTGTTGGCGATGTTGTTGCGCTGAATGGCCGACGAGCCGCCATAGATCGGCATGGCGATGATGTCGCGGACATGGCGTTCCATGGCGAATTCATTGGAATAGCCATAGGCGCCCATCACCCGCTGGCAGGTGAGCACGATTTCCATCGCGGTTTCCGTGACGAACAGCTTGACCATCGAGGTATCGGCGATGCCAGCGTTGCCGTCCTGCACCAGTTGCGCGGCCCAATAGACCATCAGGCGGCAGGCCTGCAGCTTGGTGCGGCACTGGGCCAGATCGTGGCGGACAGACTGGAACGCGCCGATCGGCTTGCCGAACTGCTTGCGCTCCTTGCTGTATTCCCAGGCTTCCTTGAGGGCAGCCTCGGCAATGCCGAGCGCGTGGGCGGGCACTTCCACCTTTTCCGCCTCCAGCGCCTTGCCGGCCAGCAGCTTCCAGCCATTGTTCCAGCCGGCTTCCTCGCCCAGCACCAGATCGAAGGGAATCTCGACATTGTCGAGATGCACGTCGGTGGTGGAAAGGCCATGGCTGCCCATCACCGGGATATGGGTGATGGTCACCCCCGGCGCCGAGGGCGGAATCAGCACGATGGACAGGTTCTTGTAGCGCAGCGCCGGGTCGCCCGTGCGCACCAGCATGAAGATATAGTCGGCAATGTCGCCGCCCGAGGTCCAGCGCTTGGTGCCATTGACGATGACCTTGTCGCCCCGGCGCTCGGCCTTGGTCTGGACCGAGGCAAGGTCGGAGCCGACATCGGGCTCCGACAGGCCATAGGCGAACAGCAGCTTGCCAGCCGCCAGATCGGGCAGGAACCGGGCCTTCTGCGCCTCGGACCCGGACGCCGCCACGTTCAGCGCGCCATAGCAGGCGGCCATGATATACAGGCCGCAAAGCCCACTGCTGCGGCTGCCCAGCACCTCGATGATCGTCGCCATCGCCACCACGTCAAACCCGACGCCGCCGAATTCCTCCGGCACGGTAACCGCGGTCAGGCCGAGGTCGGCAAACAGCTTGGCGAATTTGAGCGGGACGGTGTTGGCCCGGTCCCACTTGGTCACTTCTTCGGGCGGCGCATGCTCATCCAGAAATCTCTCGAGCATGTCGCGCAGCGCGACGATGTGTTCCTCCTCGGTAAAATTCATGAGCGGCGACCCTAGATTGAAGGTTTGGAAATCGTGTCCTACCCCATGGGCCTCTCTGGGGCGAGAGGCGACCGGGGATTTGCCGGCAGGCGCCAACTTTCACAAGCTTGCAGAGGTTGAACCGCACCCGAATTTTCCCACTATGCCTGTCCGGCGTTGGTATATTGCGGTTATTCTGGCTGGTCGCTGTAAGCCCGCAGCGGCGCAAGGGCGCCACCCGCGCCACCAACACTCCGGGGGAAACTGCAAGGTGGCCACAAAGTCCGGCGAGCGCCCCTCTCCCGCAGCCATGCGCGCCAGTGGAGAGCGCGTGCGCAACGCGGCCGCGCGCCTGTTCCGCGAGCGGGGCTATGCCTCCACCACCATGCGCGACGTCGCCGAGCACGCCGAGATGCAGGCCGGCAGCATCTATTACTATTACCCATCCAAACAGGCGCTGCTGCACGCAGTGCTCGACCATGTTATCACCACGCTGACGCGGCGCACCCTGCCGCTGCTGGCCGACGACGATAGCGCCGGCGGCGGGTGCCGTTTCCGCCACAGGTTTCGCGCCGCCATTCACGAACACATGCTCACGACCATCGAGATGGGCGATTACGCGCTCAGCTTCCGCCGCCTGGTCAATGAACTGCCCGAGGACGCGCGGCAGGAGTTCGCGCAAAAGCGCAGCCAGCTGGACGAGCAATGGGCGCAGTTCCTGCTCAATGCCGCACGGGCCGGCGAAATGCGCGACGATGTCGACCTGGGGGCCGTGCGCCTGCTGCTGGTCGGCGCGGCCAATTTCACCCACGAATGGTTCAACCCAGAGCGCGGCTCGCTCGACAGCATCGCGGATATTGTCACCGCCATGCTGTTCGATGGATTGTCGCCCGGGCGGTGAGCGCCGGCGCGCCGTTCACATGCCGGTGAAGGCAACCGGGCGCTTTTCCCTGAAGGCGGTGACGCCCTCCTGAAAGTCATCGGTTTTCTTGGCGCAGACCTGGCTGAGTTCCTCCTGATCGAGGAACTGCTCGATGCTGGGGCCCTGCGCGGCGCGGAACAGGCGCTTGGCGATGCTGATGCCGGTCGTCGGCCCCTTGGCCAGCTCCGCGGCGAAGGCGTTCACCTTTTCGGCGAACTGCTCGGCAGGCACCGCCTCCAGCGCCAGCCCCAGGCCCACGGCCTCGTCCGCCGGGATGATGCGCCCGGTATAGGCCAGCGCCTTGGCCCGCGCCTCGCCCAGCAGGCGCGACAGGAAATAGATCGAGCCGCCATCGGGGATGAGGCCAACGCGCAGGAAGCCGCCGCCGAACCTGGCCGTTTGCGAGGCGATGGTGAAGTCGCAGGCGAGCGCCAGGCTCCAGCCCACGCCAACCGCCGCGCCGCGCACCGCCGCGATTACCGGCTTTTCGCAATTGTAGATGGCCAGAATCATGCGGTTGGCCCGCTTCAGCCGGGCAAGGCCGGAGGCGATGTCGTTGCGCATGTCCATCTCTTCGAGATCGGACCCGGAGCAGAATGCCTCGCCCTCGCCGGTGAACACCACCACCCGCACCTCGGGGTTGGCGGAGCAATGGGCAAAGAGGGCGGCCAGGGCATCCCACATGCGCGGGGCGACGGCGTTGCGCTTGGCGGGCTGGTCGATGGTGATGGTGGCAACGCCATCGGCAATGGCCAGGCGCACGCGCGGGTCGAGGTTAGCCAGCTCTGCAGGTTGGGTCATGGTGGCGGTGGTCCTTGGCTAATCCGGGGTTGCAACCGGGTTTGCCCATTTCAAGGGGGGCGTCAATGGCGTCGTGCCGGCCGCCGCCCAGATGGACACCAGACGGACAATGGCCCGGTTCGCGGCAGGCGGTGCCGCGCCCTTGTCTTCCGGGGCCGGAAGGAAAACAACATAAGGATGGTGGCACCGACAGATTTCACGATGATGCAGGAGTGATAGCCACGCATCTATTTTTCCGGTTTGCACAGCCATCATGGTGCAACGCTTGACAAAGCGGTGGTAGAGACGCGCAATCAGCATCAAGGATTGCACAAACTGGCGCCCGGTCACCCGGCGTGCGTGCCGAACAATCCGTCTGGGAGAAGTCATTTGCCGTCCACGCAATCGCCGCCCATCACCTTCGGGCGCATGATCGAGAACAACGAGCGGCACCGCCGCGACTTTCCCGCGTTCATCCAAGGCGATCGCAGCCTGACGCACGGCCAGTTCGCGGCCCAGGCGCGCCAGTTGGCCTCGGCGCTGCACAAGGCCGGCTGCGCCAAGCAGGATCGCGTCTCGATGCTGAGCTTGAACTCCATCGAACAATGCGTGATCTATGGCGCCGGCGAGTTGAGCGGCTTCATTGTCGCGCCGATCAACTTCCGCCTCGCCGGCGAGGAAATCGTCTATCAGGTGAACGACTGCACCCCCCGCGTGCTGTTGTTCCAGAGCCGCTTTACCGATCTGATCGCCGGCATCCGGCACCGGCTGAACAGCGTCACCCATTTCGTCTGCTTTGGCGAGGCGGGCGAGACCGCGCCGGAGTGGGCACAGGATTACGCGAGCTTCCTGGCCTCGGGCGACCCCGAGGGCCCACCGTTCAAGGCGGACGAGGATGAGGTCGCCTATCTGATCTACACCAGCGGCACCACCGGCAAGCCCAAGGGCTGCATGCTCGGGCACCGCACGCAGATGTTCACCATCATGGCCTGCTCCGCCGATCTGGGCATGGGCCGTACGGATCGCACCTTCATCGTCATGCCGCTGTTCCACGTCGGCGCGAAGGACGTGGCGCTGGCAGCGCAAATTCAGGGCGCGGCAGTTGTCATCTCCGACAAGTTCGAGGCCGACGACTATCTGCGGACCGTGCAGGACAAGAAGATCTCCGTCGGTCATCTGGCGCCAACGATGATCCAGATGTTGCTGGAAAGCGAGTTGGTGGAGCAGCTGAACTTGTCGTCGTTGCGGGTGGTGCTCTATTCGGCGGCGGCGATGCCGATTCCCGTGCTGCGCCGCGCGATTGCCCGCCTCGGCATGGTGTTCCAGCAGGAATATGGCCTCACCGAAACGGCGGGCACCTCGTTGCACCGGCTGGAGCATGACCCCGATGGCGATGAGGACGCGCTGCGCCGCCTGGGGTCGGTCGGCGTGCCCTTCCCTTGCGTCGACATGCTCATCGTCGACGACGAGGGCTGCCCCGTTCCCACCGGCACGCCCGGCGAGGTACTGTTCCGCTCGCCCGGCAACATGCTGGGATACTGGAACAACAGCGCCGCCACGCTGGAGGCCAACCGCGACGGCTGGCTGCGCACCGGCGACATCGGCATGGTGGACGATGGCGGCTATCTGTTCCTCGTCGACCGCAAGAAGGACATGATCAATTCCGGCGGCGAGAACATCTACAGCCGCGAGGTGGAAGAGGCCCTGTTCACCCACCCCGACATTGCCGAGGCGGCGGTGATTGGCGTCAAGGACGAGAAATGGGGTGAGGCGGTCTGCGCCATCGTCGTGCTCAACCCCGGCGCCGTGCTGACCGAAGACGCGGTGGTGGAGCATTGCCGGTCGCGGCTGGCCAGCTACAAGAAGCCGCGCAAGGTGGTGTTTGTCGAAACCCTGCCCAAGCTGGCCAGTGGCAAGATCGACAAGATAACCCTGCGGCAAACCCATGCCGGCTGACGCGCCGGTCAGGCCCGCGCGTCGCCAGCGATCGCGTCGCTCAACAGGCGCACCGGTTCACGCAGCGAACGCGGGGGCACATGGTCCGCGAACAGCAGGCCGATGCGGCGGGTGAGGGTGAAGCCTTCCAGCAGCGGTCGCGTCATGCCGGGGTCGGTAAAGCATTCGGGCATGACGGTGATACCGAGGCCGCTGCGCACATAGGCGATGGCCCGGCTCTCGTCGGCGGTGCGAGCCGCGAAGAACGGGCGGATGCCGCGCGCGGTGAAGAAGCGGCTGGTCTCGGGCAGGGCCTCGCACTGGCGCCGCACCAGCATGGTCTCGCCGATCAGCTCCTCGGGCGCGACGGTCGCGCGATCCGCCAGCCGGTGCCGCCGCGAAAGCGCCAGCGCATAGCCTTCGGTCAGCACCGGCTGTGCCTCGAAGCGGGTCTGGTTGTCGCGCAGCATGGTCAGCGCGACATCGATGCGCCCGCGCGCCAGCCGGTCGAGCAGGTCGCGCTCGCGCCCCTCGATCAGCTCCACCCGCTCATCCGGCGCGGCGACGGCCATGGCGCGAATGAAGTCCTCTGCCCAGCGCGGCGGGGTGGTGGCCAGAATGCCCAGCCGCAGCGTGGTGACGGTCTGGGTCTCGGATACCTCGCGCTCGGCCTGGGTGAACTCCGCCTCGATGCGGCGGGCCAGCGGGGCAAGGCGGGCGCCCGATTGCGTGAGTTCAACCCTGCGGTTGCTGCGCAGGAACAGCGGCTGGCCCAGCGATTTCTCCAGCTTGGCGATGCCGGCCGACAGGGTAGGCTGCGACACGTTGCATTGCTCGGCGGCCTTGGAGAAGTTGCCCGCGTCGATCACCGCAAGAAAATACCGCAGCACATAGCGTTCCATCATAGGCACCATCTATGATGTTGGCTCAATCATTTCAATTTTCTTTTTGTGAAACCTCGCGGTAGGGTCGGCAAAAGCAGACAGGAGAGGCCAATGTCCGACTTCGATTTCGCCCTGGGCGAGACCGCCGATATGATCCGCGACAGCGCGGCCCGGTTCTCGACCGAACAGATCGCCCCGCTGGCCGCCCGCATCGACGCGGAAGACTGGTTCCCGCGCGACGAACTGTGGCCGGCCATGGGCGCGCTCGGCCTGCATGGCATCACCGTGGAGGAAGAGTGGGGCGGGCTCGGCCTTGGCTATCTCGAACATGTCGTCGCGCAGGAAGAAGTGGCCCGCGCCTCGGCCTCCATCGGGCTGTCGTATGGCGCGCACTCCAACCTGTGCGTCAACCAGATCCGCCGCTGGGCCAATGCCGAGCAGAAGGCAAAGTATCTGCCCAAGCTGATCTCCGGCGAACACGTCGGCAGCCTCGCCATGTCCGAGACGGGCGCGGGGTCCGACGTGATCTCGATGAAGCTGAAGGCCGAACGGCGCGGCGACCGCTTCGTGCTCAATGGCACCAAGTTCTGGATCACCAATTCCACCTATGCCGATGTGCTGGTGGTCTATGCGCGCACGCTGGCGGATGCCGGTTCGCGCGGCATCACCGCCTTCCTCATCGAGAAGGGCATGAAAGGCTTCTCCATCGGCCAGAAGATCGACAAGATGGGCATGCGCGGCTCGCCCACCGCCGAGCTGGTTTTCGACGATTGCGAAGTGCCGGAAAGCCACATCATGGGCCCCGAAAACGGCGGCGCCGGCGTGCTGATGTCGGGCCTCGATTACGAGCGGACGGTGCTGTCGGGCATTCAGCTTGGCATCATGCAGGCCTGCCTCGATGTCGTGCTGCCCTATATCCGCGAGCGCAAGCAGTTCGGCAAACCGATCGGTGCCTTCCAGCTGATGCAGGCCAAGGTGGCCGACATGTATGTCGCGCTCAATTCGGCGCGGGCCTATGTCTATGCCGTGGCGCAGGCGTGTGACCGCGGGCAGACCACGCGCTTCGATGCGGCCGGCGCCATCCTGCTGGCCAGCGAAAACGCGGTGAAGGTGTCGCTGGAGGCGGTGCAGGCACTGGGCGGCGCGGGCTATACCAAGGACTGGCCGGTGGAGCGCTTCCTGCGCGACGCCAAGCTGCTCGACATTGGCGCCGGCACCAACGAGATCCGCCGCATGCTGATCGGCCGGGAGCTGATCGGGGCATGAGCGCGCCGGTTCTCGACACCCGCCTGAGCGTGGACGACGAGACCTTTCTCGCCAACGCCGCGCACAACCGGGCGCTGGTGGAAGCCTTGCGGGCCAGGGTGGCGCAAGCGGCGCTGGGTGGCGACGAACGGTCGCGCGAGAAACACCTGTCGCGCGGCAAGCTGCTGCCGCGTGATCGGGTCGAACATCTGCTGGATCCCGGCTCGCCGTTTCTGGAAATCGGCCAGCTCGCCGCCAATGGCCTTTATGGCGACGAGGTGCCGGGCGCCGGGCTGATCACCGGCATCGGCCGCGTCTCTGGCCGGCCCTGCATGATCGTGTGCAACGACGCGACGGTGAAGGGCGGCACCTATTACCCCGTCACCGTGAAAAAACATCTGCGCGCGCAGGAGATCGCCCAGGCGAATGGGCTGGCGTGCATCTATCTGGTCGATTCGGGCGGCGCCAACCTGCCCAATCAGGCCGAGGTCTTCCCCGACCGCGAGCATTTCGGCCGGATCTTCTTCAATCAGGCGCAGATGTCGGCGCGGGGCATTCCGCAGGTGGCCTGCGTGATGGGCAGCTGCACGGCAGGCGGCGCCTATGTGCCCGCCATGAGCGACGAGAGCGTCATCGTGCGCAATCAGGGCACGATCTTTCTGGCCGGGCCGCCGCTGGTGAAGGCCGCCACCGGCGAGGAAATCTCCGCCGAGGATCTGGGTGGCGGCGATCTGCATGCGCGCAAATCCGGCGTGGTCGATCATCTCGCCGAGAACGACGAGCACGCGCTGGCCATCGTGCGCGACATCGTCAGCCATCTGGGGCCGGTGCATCAGCCGGATATCGACCTGCGAACCCCGCGCCCGCCCAAATTCGATGCCGAGGAACTCTATGGCATCATCCCCGCCGACGTGCGCGCGCCTTACGATGTGCGCGAGGTGATCGCGCGGATCGTCGACGCATCCGAGTTTCACGAATTCAAGGCGCTCTATGGCTCCAGCCTCGTCTGCGGCTTTGCCCATATCTGGGGCATGCCGGTGGCCATCCTCGCCAACAACGGCGTGCTGTTCAGCGAGAGCGCGCAGAAGGGTGCGCATTTCATTGAGCTGGCCTGCCAGCGGCGCATTCCGCTGCTGTTCCTGCAGAACATCTCCGGCTTCATGGTGGGCGGCAAGTACGAGGCCGAGGGCATCGCCAAGCACGGCGCCAAGCTGGTTACCGCCGTCGCCACCGCCAGCGTGCCCAAGATCACCGTGCTGATCGGCGGCAGCTTTGGCGCGGGCAATTATGGCATGTGCGGGCGCGCCTATGATCCGCGCTTCCTGTTCACCTGGCCTAATGCCCGCATTTCCGTGATGGGCGGCGAGCAGGCCGCCAGCGTGCTGGCCACCGTCCACCGCGACGCCGCCAAGTGGGACGAGCGCGAGGCGGAAGCCTTCAAGGCGCCGGTCCGCCAGAAATATGAGGACGAAGGCAACCCCTATTACGCCACCGCGCGCCTGTGGGACGATGGCATCATCGACCCGGCGCAAACCCGCGACGTGCTCGGCCTAGCCCTCGCCGCCGCGCTGAACGCCCCCGTTGAGGAGGCGCCCCGGTTTGGGGTGTTCCGGATGTGAGGGGCAAGGCGATGGTTAGATTTCAAAGTCTTGTCACACCATGGCTCTGGCCACGATTGATAAGAGAAGATGCT
This sequence comes from uncultured Sphingomonadales bacterium, assembly GCA_903923465.1. Classification (GTDB taxonomy): domain Bacteria; phylum Pseudomonadota; class Alphaproteobacteria; order Sphingomonadales; family Sphingomonadaceae; genus Novosphingobium. The sequence continues at coordinate 21,318 of CAIXXP010000078.1, forward strand.
TCCGTGGGTGTCAGGATTGGGCGTGTATTTCACCGGGGTTTTGTAGTTGCGGCTGCATGCTCTGTGTTTTTTGGGGTTACAGAAAGCGTAACCGCATACCGAGCGCATCGGACATCGCTGGCTGAAATCGACGATTGGCGTAGGGCTCAGCCAGGAGGCCATCTTTGGACTCGTGTAAATCGTCCCGGGGACACGGCGGATTTCCAAGTGCTTTTGGCGGACGGAACGGAGATGCACTTCACCGGACAGCCCACCCGTTCTGTCGTAGACAAAGTGGCAATGGACCATTTGCGTAACCCTGCGCCAATCGAAGTTCCGGCAGAGCCGGAAGACGCTGCAATGGGAGTGATCGGTGGTTTTATCCTTTTGTTGATCGGTCGCGCGATCAGATATGTGGTGGCAGCAGAATGATCAAATCCCTCCTCATCGCCAATCGCGGCGAAATCGCCTGCCGGATCATCCGCACCGCGAAGGTGTTGGGCATTCGCACCGTGGCCGTCTATTCCGACGCCGACGCCAACGCCCGGCATGTGCGCGAGGCGGACGAGGCGGTGCATGTCGGGCCATCGGCATCGGCGGAAAGCTATCTGGTGGGCGCCAAGATCATCGCGGCGGCCAAAGCCACCGGCGCCGAGGCGATCCACCCCGGCTATGGCTTCCTCTCGGAAAACGCGGAATTTGCCCAGAGCGTGATCGACGCCGGGCTGGTCTGGGTTGGCCCGCGCCCGGCCAGCATCACCGCCATGGGCCTGAAGGACGCCGCCAAGCAGCGCATGAGCGCGGCCGGCGTGCCAGTCACGCCCGGCTATATGGGCGAAAATCAGGACCCCGAGTTCTTGGGCCAACAGGCAGCCAAAATCGGCTATCCGGTGCTGATCAAGGCCGTGGCCGGCGGCGGCGGCAAGGGGATGCGCATGGTGGAGGCCCCGGCGGACTTCGCCGATGCCCTCGCCTCGTGCCAGCGCGAGGCCCGCGCCAGCTTCGGCAACGCCCATGTGCTCATCGAGAAATACATCCAGCGCCCGCGCCATATCGAGGTGCAGGTGTTTGGCGACACCCACGGCAACATCGTCCACCTGTTCGAGCGCGATTGCAGCCTGCAGCGCCGCCACCAGAAGGTGATCGAGGAAGCCCCCGCCCCCGGCATGGACGCCGCCACCCGCGAGGCGATCTGCGCGGCGGCGGTGAAGGCGGCGGCGGCGGTGGATTACGTCGGCGCCGGCACCATCGAATTCATCGCCGATGGCAGCGAGGGCCTGCGCGCCGACCGCATCTGGTTCATGGAAATGAACACCCGCCTGCAGGTGGAGCATCCCGTCACCGAGGAGATCACCGGTGTCGATCTGGTGGAATGGCAGTTCCGCGTCGCCAGCGGCGAGCCCCTGCCCAAGCGGCAGGACGAGCTGAGCATCACCGGCTGGGCGGTTGAGGCGCGCCTCTATGCCGAGGATGTCGCCGCCGGCTTCCTGCCCTCCACCGGGCCGCTCACGCATTTTGATCTCGCCCCGGGTGCCGGCGGCCGCATCGAGACTGGCGTGCGGCAGGGGGGCAGGATCTCGCCCTTCTACGACCCGATGATCGCCAAGCTGGTCGCCAAGGGCGGCAACCGGGCCGAGGCGATCGAGCGCCTCGCCGCGATGTGCGAGCAGGTTCAGTGCTGGCCGGTGAAGTGCAACGCCCAGTTCCTCGCCAATCTGCTGGGCCAGCCCGATTTCGCCGCGGGCGATGTCGATACCGGGCTCATCGCCCGCGAACTCGAAAGCCTGACGCCCGCCACGCAGCCGAGCGATCTGGCGCTGCAATCAGTGGCCAGGGCGGTCGTGGAAGGCGGCTCGCCGCTGCCCACCCACTCACCGTGGCGCGGCCTGCGAGGCCTGCGCGCCAACAGCCCGGCGCGGCCCACCACCCTGCGGTTGACCGATGGCCGGCACGACCTCGAGGTGGTGCTGGATGAGGCGCGGGACTCACTGCCCGTCTCGCTGGAGGCCGACGGCTACCTCGTCTGCGAGCGCGGCAACAGCTTCGTCCTCAACCCCGCCCGCACCGACGGCGGCGCGCATGGCCCTGCTGCCTCTGGCACCATTCTCTCGCCGATGCCGGGCAAGATCATCGCGGTGGATGTGGTGAACGGGCAGACGGTTACCAAAGGCCAGAAGCTGGTGACGCTGGAGGCAATGAAGATGGAGCATGGCCTCACCGCCCCGTTCGATGGCACCGTCGCCGATCTGGCGGCCAAGTCCGGCGGGCAGGTGAGCGAGGGCATGGTGCTGTTGCGCATCGAGCCGGTGGAGTAGGGGTGGGTCAGGAAGAATGCAGGGGTGTTACACCCCTGCACCCCATGCCGTCTTCCGGCGAGAGGCTGGGCCAAAGGCATCGGCTGGAACAACCTCACCGCGCCGCAGGCAATATCAAATCCGCTGCGCGGCAGGGCACCACAATGAGAGGCAAGCGCAACGAGGACAGTAATGGGATTTGGGGCCTAAGGCCCCGAGACTATCCTCCTTCTCCTTCCCGCTTATAATCACCACCAACACGACAGGAGGCAGGGATAATGGCCGGACGCTTTTTCGACCAATGGCAAGTGGGTGATCGCATCGCCCACGAGATCCGCCGCACGGTTACCGAAACGGACAATCTGCTGTTCTCGGTGATGACGCATAACCCCCAGCCGTTGCACATCGATGTCGAGGCGGCAAAGGCCAGTGAGTTCGGCCAGATCCTGGTCAATGGCACCTTCACCTTCGCGCTGATGGTCGGCCTGTCGGTGGGCGAAACGACGCTGGGCACGCTGGTGGCCAACCTCGGTTACGACAAGCTGGTGATGCCCAAGCCGGTGTTCCTGGGCGACACGCTGCGCGCCACCAGCGAGGTGGTGGAGCTGAAGCCATCGAAATCCCGCCCCGGCGCCGGCATCGTCACCTTCCGCCACGAGCTGCTCAACCAGCGCGGCGAGGTGGTGTGCCAGTGCCTGCGCATGGCGCTGATTCAGGGAGTTCCGGCATGAAGCTGCGCTCGCTGCTGTTCGTTCCCGCCGACCGGCCGGAGCGGTTCGACAAGGCGCTGGCCACCGGCGCCGACGCGATCATCCTCGACCTTGAGGATTCGGTGAGCCTGGAGCGCAAGCCCGCCGGCCGCGCGGCGGTGGCCGCGTTTCTCGCCCAGCCGCGATCAACAACGACCACGGTGTTCCTGCGGATCAACCCGCTCGACAGCGTCCATATCGCCGAAGATCTGGCGCTGGCGGCCAGCCACCGCCCCGACGCGCTGGTGCTGCCCAAGGCCGAAGGCGCGGCCTCCATCGTGGATCTATGCGGACGGCTGCCGGATGCCCCGCCTATCCTGCCCATCGCCACCGAAACCCCTGCCGCGCTGTTTCAGCTCGGCAGCTATGGGCAGGTGGCCGCAAGGCTGAACGGTCTGACCTGGGGCGCCGAGGATCTGCCCGCCGCTGTTGGCGCCACCACCAGCCGCGATGAAGAGGGGCGGCTGCTGCCCCCCTATGAACTGGCGCGCAGCCTGACCCTGTTCGCGGCGCATGCGGCCGGCGTGGCGGCAATCGAGACGGTCTATCCCAATATCGCCGATACCGCGGGCCTTGCCGCCTATGTGGCGCGGGCCGCGCGTGATGGCTTCACCGGCATGATGGCGATCCACCCCTCGCAGGTGGCGATCATCAACGCCGGCTTCACCCCTTCGGACGAGGCGGTGGCCCATGCGCGCGCGGTGATCGCCGCCTTCGCGGAAAACCCCGGCAAGGGCGCGCTGATGCTGGAGGGCAAGATGATCGACGCCCCGCATCTGAAGCAGGCGCAGGCGCTGCTTGCCCGCCTGGGCTGAGGCCCCCGGCCGCGACGACCCTCGGCGACGCCCCTCAGCGGCCGGGCTTGATCGGGCCAGCCGGCGCCCCTTGCCCGGGCGATGGTCCCACGGCAGGCCGGGCAGCGTTTCGGTGACGGTGTTGAGCGCGATCCTGTCGCTGGCGTGTGCCGGGAAGATTTCCGCCGCCTTCCCGGCACGCTGCCGCCTATTTCATCGCCGCGAAAACGGGGTCGCTGGCGAAGCGCCGGATGAAGCTGTTGGGATAAGGGGCATCCTGCGCCGAAATCGCGTCCAGCTCGGCGGTCTCCTCTGGCGTCAGGCGCAGTTCGGCGGCGGCGATATTGGCCTCGAACTGGGCCTCGCTGGTAAAACCGATGATCGCGGTGGAGACGCTCGGCCGATCCAGCAGCCAGGCGATCGCCACGGCCGCCACCGACACGTCGTGGCTGGTGGCGATCTTGCGCAGCACGTCGATCGTGGCATAGCCGCGCTCGCGATCGAACGGCATCAGATCGAGGTTGGCCAGCCGCCCACCGGCGCCCTGCGGATCTTCGCGCGTGTACTTGCCCGAAAGGAAGCCGCTGGACAGCGGGCTCCACACCATGGTGCCCACGCCCGCGTCCAGCGCCATCGGGATGTATTCTTCCTCGATATCGCGCGCGACCAGCGAATAATACATCTGCCCGCTAACGAAGGGAGCCCAGCCATTGGCCTTCTGGATCTGGATGGCCTTGGCCGCCAGCCATGCCGGCCAGTTGGAAAAGCCCAGATAGCGGACCTTGCCCGCCCGCACCGTGTCATCCAGCGCGCGCAGCGTCTCCTCAAGCGGCGTCACCGGGTCGGGCCGGTGGCAGATGTACAGGTCGATCCAGTCGGAGCCCAGCCGCTGCAGGCTGAGATCGAGCGAGCGCAGGATGTGGCGGGCGGAGAGGCCGGCATCGTCCAGCCTGCGGCTGATGCGCATGCCAACCTTGGTGGCGATCACCGCCTCGTGCCGGCGGGCGGACAGCGCCTGCCCAAGCAACGTCTCGGATTCGCCATTGTGATAGATATCGGCGGTATCGAAGAAATTGATGCCGCGATCCAGCGCCGCGCCGACCAGCCGGTTCACCCCGTCGCCGGTGATGCCGGCCATGATGGGCACCGCCGAGCCCAGCGTCATGGCGCCAAACGCCAGCCGCGAGACGACGAGGCCGCTGTTGCCCAGTTTGGAATACCGCATGATTAAACCGCTCCCGATGCCCGATGCATGGGGTTCACTCTGGGGGCAAAGCGGGAATTTGCAAGCGGACGATGGCAACAGCACATCTGTGCTGAAAGTAACCCGAGTATGGCAAAATGTATCACTGGCGGGGTGGCGGATAATTCGCTTTCAGAAGGGCGCCTTGCTGGCTAACGGTGCCCGCGGTGCAGGATGCCAGGAGACAAGATTTTGCAGCAGGGGGTGCCGAGTGGCCGGCAATCGCGCAGCGGCAGCCCGTGGCCGGGCCGCTGGGCATGACCGGCGAAGCCCTCGCCCGGCTGCGGCCCCACGCCATCGCCCTGTGGCACAAGGTGCAGGTTCCGGCGCGGCTGGTGCTGCTGCTGCTGGTGGTGAGCGTGCTGGGCTACAAGCTGAACGAGATCGGCTGGGGCATTCTCGCGCATAATCTGCCGACCAACCCATGGTTTTATATCATCTTCATCGTCAACTACTGCGGCCTGCCGTTCTACGAGACGATCATCTACAACTGGCTGTGGCACACCGGCGCGCGGGTGCTGCCGGCGCTGCTGCGCAAGCGCGTCTATAACGAGGCGGTGCTGGAATATTCCGGCGAATCCGCGCTGTTCATGTGGGCGCGCGGCCACACGAAGGTGGGCGATGGCGAGCTGGCTCGCAATGTCCGCGATGTGAACATCCTCTCCACGCTGGTGGCCAATCTCGTGACCTTCGGGCTGCTGGTGGGGGTCATCTCCACCGTGATGGGCCGGCTGGGCGCGGGCGATGCCGCGCTGCTGCGCCGTGGCACGCTGTTCATCGGCGCGTTTGTGCTGCTGTTGCTGGGGCTGATCGCGGCATTCGGCAGACGCTTTCTGGCGCTGCCGCTGGGCAAGGCCGCGGGGGTATCGGGGCTGCACATGCTGCGCCTGTTCACCTACATGGGGCTGCTGGCAGTGCAGTGGCATGTGGCGGTGCCGCAGGTCGGCTGGAACACCTGGATCATCTTCATCGCCCTGCAGATGGCTGTGTCGCGCCTGCCGCTCATTCCGGCCAAGGACCTGTTCTTCACCGGGCTGGCGGTGCATCTGGGCGGGCGTGTCTCGGCGGTGCCGGCAATGCTGGCGGGCCTGTTCGTCGCCTCCTCCGGGCTGAACCTGATGGTGCATGGCGTGATGTATATGGTCGGCCACCTCGCCGGGGTGAAACCGCCCCCGCCCGAGGTGGTGGAAGACATCGTGCAAGGCGAGGCCGAGGGCCTGACCTTTGACCCGCAATCGGGGCCCGGCAGCCTGTAATCGCTCCATTTTGGCTGAGTTCCCCGGCCGCTGCGCCATTTGCGTCGGGGATAATCCCCACCAACAACGCTTCCGTGGCCAACCGGGGGATTCCGTCGGGGTGGAAATTGTGCCAACTGTGCCAATGGCGTTTTGCTGGAGGGGTAATTATGTCTCAGCGTTTCATCGCCAGCCTTGCGGCGGCGGCTCTTCTGCCACTGGCGGGCTGTGCCGGCGGCGGAGCCATCCAGCCCGACCGGTCGGTATTCAGCCTCGATGGCAATTATCAGCGGTGCCAATACGGCTATTCCATCGAGGACACGTTTGACCGCACCGTGAAGGTGTTCAAGGAAGCCGGTTATCACCTCGACGTGATCGACCGCGCCACCGGGCAGATCAGCGGCGAGCGCGGCAGCATGGGCGCCCTCGCCGCCGCCTCCGACAAGGGGCTGAAGTTCTACGCCCTCGTGCTGCCCACCTCCAGCGGGCAGAGCCAGGTGGGCGTGAAGATCGTCCAGATCATCGAACACGGCTCGGTGCTCAACAAGTCCCGCACCGAGATCATCGTCAGCGACCCGCAGATGTATCAATACATGTTCCGCAGAATCGACGATATCGACATGCTGGGCGCTACCGGCCCCGCCGCTCCCGCGACGCAAAAGCCCGCGGCATGGGACAATTATGGCGCCCAGCCCTATCAGGCTCAGCCCAAGGGATATGCCACCTCAGGGCACTAGGCCGCCGTTCTCATCCCGCCGACAGGGCGCCCGCCACAGCCCCAGCCGCCGCCAGGGCCACCACCACAAGCCATGGCGGCGCCCGCCACGCCATCAGGGCGACAAACCCGGCCAGCGCCAGGGCGAAATCGCTGCCCGTCAGCACCGATGCGCGCCAGATCGGCTCGTAGAATGCATAGGCCAGCACGCCGACAACCGCCGCATTGGCCCCGCGCATGGCCGCCTGCGCGCCACTGCGCCGCCGCAGCCCATCCCAGAACGGCAGCATTCCGGCCGCCAGCATCAGGCCCGGCAGGAAGATCGCCACCAGCGCCAGCCCTGCCCCGGCCCATCCGCCCGGCCCCATGGTGCTGATTGCGCCCAGCCATGCGGCAAAGGTGAACAGCGGCCCCGGCACCGCCTGCGCCAGACCATAACCTGCCAGAAAGCTCGGGCCGCTCACCCAGCCGGGTGCCACTACCGAGGCTTGCAGCAAGGGCAGCACCACATGGCCGCCGCCAAACACCAGCGCCCCCGCACGATAGAAGGCCGCCGCCAGCCGCAGCGCCGGCGGCGCGTTGCCCGGCATCATCAGCGCCGCCGCCAGCAGCAGGGCGAACAAGCCCATCAGCAACACCCCGCCGCGCCGCGACAGGCCCGGCGGCAATCGCCCCGCACTGGCGGGCGCACCCTGACGGCACAGCGCCAGCCCGGCCACACCGCCCACCAAAATCGCACCCAGTTGCACCAGCGGCCCGCCGATAAAGGCCAGCGCCATCACCGCCGCCAGCGCTATCCCCGCGCGCCGGGCATCGGGCGCGAGGCTGCGCGCCATGCCCCACAGGGCCTGCGCCACCACCGCCACCGCCACCAGCTTCAGCCCGTGCAGCGCCCCCAGCACCAGATGGCCCGAGACGGAAGCCAGCCCCAGCGCACAGCCCGCCAGCAACAGGGCCGAGGGCAGGGTAAATCCGGCCCACGCCGCCAGCCCGCCCAGCAACGCGCCACCCCTTGCCCGCCGACCCTCCGCCCCCTGGCACCGCAGCATGCCAAGGCAAAAGCCCATCTGACTAGAGGCCGGGCCGGGCAGGAACTGGCACAGCGCCAGCAAATCACCATAGGTTTCCTCGTCGACCCAGCCCCGCCGCACCACTAGTGCCTCGCGGAAATAGCCGAGGTGCGCCACCGGGCCGCCAAACGAGGTGAGCCCCAGCCGCAGGAAGGTGCCGAATACCTCAAGCGGGCTGCCAGCGCCGCTGGGCGAAGGCTGTGCCGGGCTTGCGGGCCGGGTGTCGACGGCGGTGCTCATGCGGCGGTGCTCATGCGGCGGTGGTATGGCTTGTGCGGCGCCAGTTCAAGCCGGACACTTGCCCGATTTCCAGATCCGGCAAGATGCTCTAGGGCGGAGCGATGCTGCGCCTTACCGATCTCGCCCTGCCGCTCGACCACCCGCCCGAAGCTTTGGAGCCGGCGGTATGCCAAAGGCTGGGCGTGGCCGCATCCGACATCGAGCGGATCACGCTGGTGCGCCGGGGCAATGACGCGCGCAAGAAAAGCGCGATCAAGCTGGTCTATGCCATCGATGTCGCGCTGCGCGACGAGGCCGCCGTGCTGGCCGCCCACGCGGGCGATCCGCATATCCGCCCCACGCCCGACACCGCCTACCGCTTCCCCACCGTGGCGCCGGCCGGCTGGGCCGAAAACGCCGGGGCCGAGCGACCGGTGGTGATCGGCGCGGGCCCCTGCGGGCTGATGGCGGCGCTGATCCTGGCGCAAATGGGCCTGCGCCCCATCATCCTCGAACGCGGCAAGGCGGTGCGCGAGCGCACGAAGGACACCTGGGGCCTGTGGCGCCGATCGGTGCTGGACCCGGAATCGAATGTGCAATTCGGCGAGGGCGGCGCGGGCACCTTCTCCGATGGCAAGCTCTACAGCCGCATCAAGGACCCGCGCCACCTCGGCCGCAAGGTGCTGGTGGAGTTTGTGAAGGCGGGAGCTCCCGAGGATATCCTCACCGAGGCGCATCCGCATATCGGCACCTTCCGCCTCGTCACCATGGTGATGAGCATTCGCGAGACGATCGAGGCGCTGGGCGGCGAATACCGCTTTTCCACGCGCGTGGAGGATTTCGAGATCGCCACCGCTCCGGATGGCTCACGCCAGCTTCGGGGCCTGCACCTGTCCTCGGGCGAGTTCCTGCCCGCGCGGCATGTGATCATGGCCGTGGGCCATTCCGCCCGCGACACCTTCGCCAAGCTGCACGAGCGCGGCGTGTTTGTGGAGGCCAAGCCCTTCGCCATCGGCGTGCGCATCGAGCACCCGCAGGGCTGGATCGACCGGGCGCGCTATGGCGCCAGTGCCGGCAACAAGATCCTCGGCCCCGCCGCCTATGCCCTGTCGCACAAGGCCAGCACCGGGCGCACGGTATACAGCTTCTGCATGTGCCCCGGCGGGCGGGTGGTCGCCGCCACCAGCGAGGAAGGCCGCGTCGTCACCAATGGCATGAGCCAATACTCGCGCGCGGAATTCAACGCCAACTCAGGCCTCGTCGTGGATATCCAGCCGGACCGCGATTACCCCGGCGGGCCGCTGGCCGGCATCGCCTATCAGCGCCACTGGGAGAGTCTGGCCTTCACCGCGGGCGGTTCCAACTATCAGGCGCCCGGGCAGAAGCTGGGCGACTTCCTCGCTCGCCAGCCATCGACGGATTTTGGCTCGGTGATGCCCAGCTATCAGCCGGGCGTGCACCTCACCGATCTGAGCGCGTGCCTGCCCGATTTCGTGCTGGAATCCATCCGCGAGGCGCTGCCGGTGTTTGGGCGGCAACTGCCGGGCTACGATCACCCCGATGTTGTCATGACGGGCGTGGAAACCCGCACCTCGTCGCCTATCCGCATCACGCGCGGCAAGGACCTGCAGAGCCTGAACACCGCCGGACTCTATCCGGCAGGCGAGGGCGCAGGCTATGCCGGGGGCATCCTGTCCGCCGCCGTGGATGGCATCAAGGTGGCGGAGGCTTTGGCCAAGGTGCTGGTGGGCGAATAAAGGGATAAGGGGAGTCATGGGGGCGTTACACCCCCAAACCCCGGAACGTCTTCCGGCGAGAGCAAGCGCCGGACCATCCGTTCGCGCCCCGCCGCGAAGCGGCTATAAAAGCCCGCGGCGCCGCGACCTTACGCAAGGCCGAACCCGTGGCCCGACAATGACGGGAATGGGCTGCAGGGGTGTAACACCCCTGCAAAAACCCACTTTCCTCTCAGTCTACCGGAACCGGAGCCCGACGCTGGGCCGACTGCCCGGCAGGGGCGCCATCGCGACGACCGCCCGCACCCGGACCATTGCCCCGACGCTCGCCCGAGGGGGCGGGCCGGCGGTCACCCGAAGGTGCAGGGCGGCGATCGCCCGAGGGCGCAGGGCGGCGCGTGTCGCCACGCACCTCACCACGCGGCGCGCGATCGGCTGCGGGCTCGCCATCGGGGCCCAGCTTGGGGCGCCAGCTGCTGGCCGGTGCCGCGTTGCGATCGCCGGCGGGGCGATCCCCAGCCGGGCGGGCGCCTTGCGGGCGACCATCACGGCGCTGATCAGAGCGGGGGCCATTGTTGCGGCCATCGTTGCGACCACCACCGCCACGGCCGGCAGGGCCACGGCGCGAATGACGAGCGTCTTCCTCTTCCTCGGCGGTCTTCTTGGCAGGCAGCGGCAGGCGGGCGGCCTGCTTGGCGAAGTCCTCCGGCAGCGATTGCGGGGCCAGCTTGATGCCGGTCAGCTTCTCGATATCGCGGATATAGGGCTTCTCGTCCGGCGCGACAAAGCTGAGCGCGATGCCGCTGGCGCCGTTGCGGGCGGTGCGGCCGATGCGGTGGACATATTGCTCGGCCACATTGGGGATTTCATAGTTGAACACGTGGCTAACGCCGGGAATGTCGATGCCGCGCGCGGCGATGTCCGTTGCCACCAGCACCGGCGTCGAGCCGCTGCGGAAGCCGGCGAGGGCGGCGGTGCGCTGCGGCTGGCTCTTGTTGCCGTGGATGGCGGCGGCGGAAATGCCGGCGGTGCCCAGATGGCGTACCACGCGGTCGGCGCCATGCTTGGTGCGGGTGAACACCAGAGCGCGGTCAACCGTGCCATCGGCCAGGCCTTCGCGCAGCTTCAGCGTCAGCAGCGCCTGCTTTTCGGCCTGGTTGATGAAGATCGCCTGCTGCTCCACGCGCTCGGCGGTGGTGGCCTGCGGGGTCACTTCCACGCGGACGGGGTCGTTGATGAACTGCTTGCCCAGCGCCGCGATCGCCTGCGGCATGGTGGCCGAGAAGAACAGGCTCTGGCGCTCTTTCGGCAGCATGCCGGCCACGCGCTTCAGCGGCACGATAAAGCCGAGGTCCATCATCTGGTCGGCCTCGTCGAGCACGAAGATCTCGACATGGCGCAGGGTCAGCGCGCGCTGGTCGATCAGGTCGAGCAGACGGCCCGGCGTGGCCACGAGAATATCAACGCCGCCAACGAGCGCGCGGCTCTGCTTGCCCACGGGCACGCCGCCAAACACGCATTGCACGGTCAGCGGCAGATATTTGGCATAGCCGCGAATGTTTTCGGCAATCTGGGCGGCCAGTTCGCGCGTCGGGCTCATCACCAGCATGCGGCAGGCGGCATTCTTGCGCGGCTTCGGGTCGGCCATCAGGCGGTGCAGCGAGGGCAGCGAAAAGGCCGCAGTCTTGCCGGTGCCGGTTTGCGCCAGACCCAGCAGATCGCGGCCCTGCAACAGCGCGGGGATC
>CAIXXP010000079.1 GCA_903923465.1 uncultured Sphingomonadales bacterium
CGGCGCGCGCTCCAGCAGCGGCGCGCGGGCGGGCGCGGGCGTCTGCGGGCGCTCCATTGCCGGGCGGGGATGCTCCACCACCGGCGGCGGCGCCATCCGCTCATGCGGCACCGCGCGCTCCAGCGGCGCCGGGCTCACCGGCACCGGCGGCACCGGCCGGGCGAAGGGCCTCGGCGGTTCGGCGAAAGGCCTGCCCCCACCCACGGCCTGCAGCGGGCGGCCGCCAGACTGCGGGGGGGTCACCCGGCTCACCGCCTGTGGCGGCGGGGTCACCGCCTGTGTCGGCCGCGTCACCTGCCCCGGCGCGCCATTGGCGCCAGATCCCGGTCGCCAACCGGCACCATGAGCACCGCCACGGTCGCCACCACGGTCACCGCCACGGTCACCGCTACGGTCACCGGCATGATCCCCGGCCATCGGCCCGCGTCCCGGCCCCTGCGGCGCGGGCGGAGCCCCGGCTGCCGGCGGCGCGCCATGTGGATGATTGCTCCAGCCATTCGGCCCCGGCTGGCCATATCCGGGCTGCCCATATCCGGGCCGCCCATACCCCGGCTGCCCATACCCCGGCTGCCCATACCCCGGCTGCCCATACCCCGGCTGGCCATACCCCGGCTGGCCATGCCCCGGCTGGCCGCCCTCAGGCCCAGCGCCCGGCGCCACCTGCCCCGGCCCGCGCGACCCGCCGTCATAACCGGCCGGCGGCCCATAGCCCCCGGGCCGCTGGCCATGGCCGCCCGCATCCGGCCCACCGGGCCGCTGGCCATAGTTCGGCCCACCATAACCACCGCCACCGCCGCCGCCATCATGGTTGGCCATCATGCCCACCGTGCCCAGCACCGCCGCACCAATCGCCACGGCATAGGCGGAGCGCCGGTCCTGCTCGGCCCGCCAGTCGCGGTCCTCGTCCTGGCTGTTCTGGTCGTGCCACGCCTGCCAGTCACCATCGCGCGACCGCGCCTCGTCCCAGCGCCGCCGCTGCTCGATCACCGGGGTGCGCCGCGCGCGCCAATTGTCGGCATAGGCGGCCTGCCGCTGGCTATATTGCACGGCCCGATACAGCGCGCGCGAGCGGTCGTAATAGCGCGCGGCATTATCGGCCCAACGCTGCGCATAGGCATCGGCCAGCGGCGTGCCATCCGGGCGATAGATGCCCACCAGCTGGTCGCCCTCATAGGCATAGGCGCCATCGGGGTCGGTAATGTAGAAGGGGGTGCTGGCCCCGCGCTGGTAATAATAGGTGCGCTGTCCCTCGGGCAACTGTTCGACCACGCGGTAACTGCCGTCATCCGAGCGCCACACCCACGGCCGCGTCCCGTCATAATCCACCGTGTAATCCGGCGGCGTGTCGCCAAAGGCGTTGCTCATCGCATAGGCGCGGTCAGTATAGGCATACCGGTCCCGCCCCTGGCGCAGGCGCAGGCGAATCGGCGTGGATCCCGCCGGCAACGCGGCGACGGGCGGCGCATAGGCCATGGGCGTCGCCGGCGCGGCGGTTGCCGGCGGCAGGGCGGCAATCGGCGCGGCCGTCGCCGGCTGGCCATCGCTGTTCGATCCGGGCTTGTTGCAGGCACTCAGGCTCAGGGCCAGCAAGCACACGGCCATGGCCGCGCGCGAGGGACTCAGATGGCGAGAACGCGACAGGCCAATGCTCGAAGAGGCAGCGGGGAATGCAATAAAGCGCATGGAATTTCCAATAGTAATAGAAGGTGCCCGCAAGCCGGAAGACCCGCACCACCTCACCGCCGCGCCACCGCGCGACACTGTAACAACGATGCGCGCGCGCTGTTGTTCATTTGCCGCACAAAACAGGCAAGGGCCCGCGCAGCCGCCCCGCGCGCCGCCGGCCCCGTCAGGCGATATCGTCTCGCAGCTCCTTTATCGCCTCCAGCACCGCATCGGTGTCCGATGGCGTGGCCATCGCCGCCGCCTGATCGTCCACCCGGTCGCTGATCGCCGGATTGTCGCGCCGGGCCTCCTCCATCAGCGCGATGATCTTGGCCACCTTCTGGTCATTGGCGACCGACAGCTCCATGATCAGCTGCGACCGGTGATCGGCCAGCCGGTCCTCGCGCCGCTGGGTGGTCAGGATCAGTGCCGCCACCAGCAGCGCGCCAATCGAGGCGAACCCCTGCAAATAGGCAAAGGGCGGCGGGTCGATCGGCCTGAAGCCCAGCCGCGCCGCCGCCAGATTGCCGCCAATCCACACGGCCATCGCGCCCGTCAACAGCGCGGCAAAGCCCGGCCAGCCGATCACCGCCGTGATGCGGTCCAGCGACAGTTGCAGCGTGCTGGCCTCTTGCCGGTGTTGCGAGCGCAACTGCGCCGTGGTGCGCGCCACCTCGCCGGGCTCCGGGGGCGGCTCCGGCGGCGGTTCCCGGCCATTCGGGGGGCCATCCGGGGCGGCATCCGGGGCGGCGTCACCCACCGCCGCTCACACCCTGGCAGCGAGAAGGGCGGTCACCTTCGAAACAGGCCGACCACAAAGATGATCAGCGCCACCACCAGCACCAGGTGGATCAGCGAGCCGGCAACATGGAACACCGAGAAGCCCAGCAGCCACAGCACCAGCAAAACCACAGCGATCGTATACAGCATGAACCGTCTCCTGGGGCGGCGGCGCATCATGCGGGCCGGAACAGCGAAACGCCCGCCCACCCCGATTGTTGCACGCCCCCGCCGCCCGGCGCGGATTTGGCGGGCCTACCCTTTTGGCCCGCCCTTTTGGCCCGCCCTTTTGGCCCGCCCCCTCTCATCCGCCCCCCTCTGGCCCCCTCGCACCCTCACCCCACCAGAATACCCGCGCCCATGGCACCAATTTACCGGTGGAAAGCGGCAACAATCCCCTCCCCAGGCGGTTGTTCCGGGCAGAAGATGGCGCCCAACGCCCAACCCACAGGAGCCACCGTGCCCGACGACCGCCCAGCGCAGTCACACGCGCCCGCATCACCCACGCTTCAATCATCGGCCCCCGAATCACTGGCGCCCGAATCACTGGCGCCCGAATCACTGGCGCCCGAGTCCCAGTCCCCAGACCTCCACTGGCGCACCGAAACCGACAGTCTGGGCGAGGTCCGGGTGCCGGCCAGCGCCTATTGGGGCGCGCAAACCCAGCGCAGCCGGCAAAACTTCCCCTTCCCCCCGGCCGAGCGCATGCCGCTGCCCATCATCCACGCCCTCGCGCTGATCAAGCGGGCCTCGGCCCGCATCAACCGCAGCCACGGCCTCACCGCCCGGCTCGCCTCGGCCATCGAGGCCGCCGCCGAGGAAGTCGCCGGCGGCGAGCTGGATGACCAGTTCCCGCTGGCCATCTGGCAAACCGGCTCCGGCACGCAGACCAACATGAACGTCAACGAGGTCATCGCCGGCCGCGCCAACGAGTTGCTCACCGGCCAGCGCGGCGGCAAGAGCCCGGTGCACCCCAACGACGACGTCAACCGCGCCCAGTCCTCGAACGACAGCTTCCCCACCGCCCTGCACATCGCCGCCGCGCAGGCCGTCATCGAGCAGCTCGACCCCGCACTGGCCGACATGCACCGCGTGCTCGGCGAAAAGCAGGCGGAATGGGCGCATATCGTCAAGATCGGCCGCACCCACCTGCAAGACGCCACCCCCCTCACGCTGGGTCAGGAGTTCTCCGCCTACGCATCGCAAATCGCCCACGCCCGCACCCGCCTTGCCGACGCGTTGGACGAGGTGCTGGCGCTGGCACAGGGCGGCACGGCGGTCGGCACCGGGCTCAACGCCCCGCCCGGTTTCGCCGCCGCCTTCGCCGAGGAGATCGGCACCCTCACCGGCATCCCCTTCCGCCCGGCGGACAACGCCTTCGAGGCGCTCGCCAGCAACGACGCGCTGGTCGCCCTGTCGGCGGCCCTCGCCACCCTGGCCACCGCCCTCGGCAAGATCGCCAGCGACATCCGCCTGCTCGCCTCGGGCCCCCGCGCCGGCATCGGCGAACTGCTGCTGCCGGAAAACGAGCCCGGCAGCTCGATCATGCCCGGCAAGGTCAACCCCACCCAGTGCGAGATGCTGACCATGGTGGCGGCGCAAGTCATCGGCAACCACGCCGCCGTCACCCTCGGCGGGTTGCAGGGCCATCTCGAACTCAACGTGTTCAAGCCGATGATCGGCGCCAATGTGCTGCGCTCGATCGAACTGCTGGCCATCGGCGTCGAGGGCTTCACCCTGCGCGCGCTCACCGGCCTGCAACCCAATCTGCCGCGCATTGCCGAACTGCTCGACCGCTCGCTGATGCTGGTGACGGCGCTGGTCCCCGAAATCGGCTATGAGCGGGCGGCGAAGATCGCCAACCACGCCGCCGCCACCGGCCAGACGCTGCGGCAGGCGGCCCTCGCCACCGGGCTGGTCGATGCCGAAACCTTCGACCGCCTCGTCCGCCCGGAAGCCATGGTCGGCCCATTCTAGGGGGCCGCGCCCGGCGGCAATTCTTGGCCCCCGCCGGGGAACAACCCCCGGCCTGCCCCGTTTCCCCGGCACAGCACAAAGGGGACAGGCGATGACCTCCACCGGGGTTGGCATAAAGGTCAGCACGATCATCGGCAGCCTTGCCACAGGCTCCATCAACCGCAAGCTCGCCAAGGCCCTGGAAAGGCTCGCCCCCGCCGGGCTGCAGTTGCACGAGATTCCCATCCGCGACCTGCCGCTCTACAGCTATGACTACGACACCGATTTCCCCCCCGTCGCCCGCGCCTTCAAGGCGGCGCTGGCCGAGGCGGACGCGGTGCTGATCGTCTCGCCGGAATACAACCGCTCGATCCCCGGCGGGCTGAAGAACGCGATAGACTGGGCCAGCCGCCCCTATGGCACCAACGCCTTCACCCACAAGCCCTCGGCGATCATCGGCACCTCGCCGGGCGCCATCAGCACCGCCATCGCCCAGCAGCATCTGCGGGGCATACTGGCCGCCTGCGATTCCCCGCACATGACCGCGCCCGAGGCCTATCTCCACTACACCCCCGGCCTCATCGCCGATGATGGCACCGTGGCCGATCCCGGCACCGAGGCCTTCCTGCGCAAATTCCTCGAGGCCTTCGCCAGCTTCGCGGGCAGCGTGCTGGCCGCCCGCCAACCGGCCGGCCCCTCCGCCCCCTGAATCGGCCCGGCCTCTGCCTAGCCTCAGCCTAGCCTCAGCCTAGCCTCAGCCTGCCGCGCGCAGGAAGGTGAAGGTCCGCCGCGCAAAGCGCCAACCATCCGCCGTGCGCCGCAGCGCGTCGTCATACACGCCAAGGAATTCGCTCCCCGGCGGAAAGCTGCGCCCCTCCACCACCGATCCCGCGCGGGCCGTGTCGCCCTTCAGCGTGATCAACAGATTGTGGATCAGCGGGCAAATCCGCACCGGCCCCGCTTGCGTGCTGTCGCCGATGAACTTGCGCACCGCCGCCAGGCCCTCCACCCACAGCAGTTGCCGGTCAGAGGCGGGATCATGCGGGTTCTTCTCGCGCATCTCGAACACGCCATCCCCGGTGAACAGGTCGCCGCATTGCCCGCCCGTGCCCTCGCGCACGTGCCGGGCATAGGTGTGGATCAGGTCGGCAATCGCCTGACGGTCGGCCAAATCCTGCAGCGTGCTCATGCCTGTTCTCCTCTCACCCGCGCGGCCGATAGCGCCCGCGCCTCTCCCGCCCCGCCAATTGGCGCAGGCTCAGCCCTGTCACGGGGTCGCGCCAGCCCGGCGCCACCATCGCCCCCGGCCCCAGCACGAAGCCCCGCCCGCGAAACTGCCGGTGCGGCACGGTCAGCCCATCCGCCCCCGGCCCGGATCGCCAGCACCCACCCTGCCACAGCACAATGTCGAGATCGAGCACCCGCGCACCCCAGCGCTGCCCCCCGCGATAGCCGCTGACCTTGCGGCCAAACTCGCGCTCCACCGCCTTCAGCCGCGCCAGCATCTCCGGCGGCGAGAGCGCCGCGCGCAGCACCGCCGCCCCATTGGCATAGCGCCGC
Source organism: uncultured Sphingomonadales bacterium (assembly GCA_903923465.1). GTDB lineage: Bacteria > Pseudomonadota > Alphaproteobacteria > Sphingomonadales > Sphingomonadaceae > Novosphingobium. Next base: position 5,962 of record CAIXXP010000079.1, read on the forward strand.
CGCGAAGGCCCCAGCGGCGCGCTGGCCAAGATCGCCGAAACCCGCTCCACCACCAGCCCCACCTCGCCGAGCCGCGCCAAAGCCGCGCCAAGCACCCGCGGCGGCAGCCCATGCCGGTGGTGCCGCATATTGGAGCCCAGCGCGACCACATAGCCCCACCCGCCCTCGGGCACCCCCGCCGGCATGCCGGCGCGCGCCCCGTTCAGCCGGCGGCCCCGCGCCTCAGCTATCCTCGGCAAGCCGGCCATACAGATCCGGCCGCCGGTCGCGGAAGAAGCCCATCCCCGCGCGATGCATCGCCGCCCGGTCCAGATCCAGCCGCCTCACCAGCACGCCGCTCTCGCCCGCGCCATATTCCGCCACCAGATCGCCCCATTCGTCGGCGATGAAGCTGTGCCCATAGAACCGCTGGCCATCCTCCCCATCCCCTTCAACGCCGATCCGGTTGGCCGCCACCACGGGCATGCAATTGCTCACCGCATGCCCCTGCATCGCCCGGCGCCACATGCGGCTGGTGTCCAGATCCGCGTCATAGGGCTCGCTGCCGATGGCGGTGGGGTAGAACAGCACCTCGGCCCCCATCAGCGCCATGGCCCGCGCGCATTCGGGATACCACTGGTCCCAGCACACCCCCACGCCAATCCGCGCGCCAAACACGTCCCACACCTTGAAACCGGAGTTCCCCGGGCGGAAATAATACTTCTCCTCATAGCCCGGCCCATCGGGAATATGGCTCTTGCGATAGGTGCCCATCACCGCGCCATCCGGCCCCACCATCACCAGCGTATTGTAGTAATGGTGCCCGTCCCGCTCGAAAATGCTGGTGGGTATCGCCACCTTCAGCCCCTTCGCCAGCGCCTGCATCGCCACCACCGAAGGATGCTCCGCCACCGGCCGCGCCAGCGCGAACAGCGCCTCGTCCTCGGTCCGGCAAAAGTAAGGCCCGGAAAACAGCTCCGGCGGCAGGATCACCTGCGCGCCCTCGCCCGCCGCCCGCTCCACCAGCGCCGAAACAGCGGCGATGTTCTCCGCCTCATCCCCGCTGCCCAGCGGCAATTGCAGCGCGGCGACAGCCAAGGTGCGAGAGGGCGTGCGGGCGAGGGTGCCAGAAGTGCTCATGGCCCCACCACCTATTCCGCCGGCGCTCGCAAGTCCACCTTGCCGTCAGCCCCCGCGCCCCTATCTTGTGCGGCGCAATCACACGGGAGACAAAACATGGCCGAAGCGATTCTGGCAGGCGGCTGCTTCTGGTGCACCGAGGCGGTGTTCCGCGACGTCGTCGGCGTCAGCGCTGTCGAAAGCGGCTATATCGGCGGCACCATCCCCCACCCCACCTACAAACAGATCTGCACCGGCGCCACCGGCCACGCCGAAGCCATCCGCGTCACCTTCGATCCCGCCGTGCTGCCGCTGGCCAGCCTGCTCGACATCCACTTCGCCACCCACGACCCGACCCAGCTCAACCGCCAGGGCAACGATGTCGGCACCCAATACCGCTCCGCCCTGTTCCTCTCGCCAGACCTGCCCCGCGCCGAAGCCGAAGCCGCGATAGCCCGCGCCAACGCCGACCACGCCGGCCGCGTCGTCACCACCATCGAAGGCCCCGCCGAATGGTACCCGGCCGAAGACTACCATCAGGAATACTGGGAAGGCGAAGGCCAGCGAAACCCCTACTGCCTCGCGGTCATCCCGCCGAAGCTACAGAAATTGCGCAAGAGTTTTGCCGAGAAGGTGAAGGGGTAGAGGGGGAAAGAGCGCAAGGGGCAAGTTGAAGGTGCGAGGGCCATCGCCCTCGCGCTCCCGGAACTGTCGGCGTTGCGCTTGTTCTGCGACGGGGCGCCCTGCCGAAAAGCGGCTTTAAAGCAACCTTGTGCTACGCGGAACCCTTGGCGCAAGGCTGACAGTACTGGGAGCGCGAGGGCGATGGCCCTCGCACCTTCCCTCAAACTTCCACTTTCCGCCACCGCGCCACAAAAAACCCATCCAGCCCGCCGACATCGCCCAGCATCCCGGGGTCCGTCCGCAGCCAGCCTTCCGCGCCGGGCATCAGCCCCGCCGGCAGCTCTTCGGCCAACACGGGGTCCGCCACCAGGCCCAGCGCCCCGGCCACCTGCTCGGTAAACGCCAAAGCCTGCTCCTCGCCCTCCTCGCGCTCTTGCGAGCACACGGCATAGACCAGCCGCCCGCCGGGCTTCAGCCATTGTGCCGCCCGCGCCAGCAGCGCCGCCTGAATCGCCGCCATCTCGCCGATGGTGCGCGGCGACACGCGGTGCAGCACATCGGGGTGGCGGCGGCAGGTGCCGGTGGCGGTGCAGGGCGCGTCCACCAGCACCGCGTCGAACAGCCCCGCGTCGAACAGCCCCTCAGGCGCCCACTTCAGCCCATCGCCCACCACCAGCTCGGCGGAAAGCCCGGTGCGCGCCAGATTGTCGGCCACCAGCGCCAGCCGCCGTTCGGAAAGATCCAGCGCCGTCACCGCCCAGCCGGCGGCGGCCAGTTGCAGCGTCTTGCCCCCCGGCGCGGCGCAAAGATCGAGCGCAGTCCGCCCCTCGCCCGCCCCCAGCAACCGCGCCGGCAGCGACGCGGCGAGATCCTGCACCCACCAAGCCCCCGCATCGAAGCCCTCCAGCCCCTCCACGGCAGATCCCCGCGCCAGCCGCACATGCCCGGGCGCCAGCGAGACACCCCCCAGCCGTTCCGCCCATTCGGCGGTCTGCGAAGCATCCTTCAGCGTCAGGTCCAGCGCCGGCGGCAGGGTCAGCGCGGCGGCAATCGCGTTCAGGTCCGCGCCGCCATCCACCCCCGAATTGCTCCAACGCGCCGCCACCTCCGGCGGCAACGTCGGATGCGCGGGCAGCCTCGCCCCCCGGCGCGAAAGCGTGGAGAACACCCCATGCGCCAGCCGTCGCGGCCCCCCGGCCAGCAGCGGCAGCCCGGTGGCGATCACCGCATGCGGCGGCGTCTCCAGCCGCAGCCATCCGGCCAGCATCAGCCGCAGCACGGCGCGGGGCTTGGCGTCGTCGGGCAGAATGGTGCGGGTGGCGCTGTCGATCAGCGCGTCGAGATCCACCAGCCAGCGCAGCACCTCACCCGCCAGCGCCCGCGCCAACCCGCGATCGGGCGGCGGCAAGCCCTGACAGGCGGCATGGGCGGCATTGTCGAGCGTTTCGCCCCGGCGCAGCACGGCATCGATCATGCGCAGCGCGGCGCGGCGGGCGGCAAGGCCGGACACTTCATCCATCCCGGCCCCCTAAAGCACTTGGCTTAGCGGCGCAAATGCCCCCGGGCGGCGCAAACCCGCCCCGGCTTGCAAACCGGCGCATCGCCGCCCATCTAGGCGCCATGCCCGATCACACCCCGACGCCCCCCGCCAGCCAGCCCGCCATCCGGCGCGCCACCGTTCGTCCCGGCAGCTTCACCAAGCCCGCGCACTGGACGAACGAGCCCGCCCCCACCCCAGCCACCGCGCCCGAGGGCAAGGGCACCGAAGCCGACCCCGCCGGCCTCAGCCCCACGCGCTATGGCGATTGGGTGCGCGACGGCATCGCCGTGGATTTCTAGGCCAGTCGATTTATAGGCCAGTCGATTTATAGGCCGGTGGATTTCCAGGGCGCTCGACTTCCGGGCACCCGTCCCTTCCGCCCTACTCCAGATAGGTCTTGCGCAGCGCGGCGATCTGCGCCGGCCCCACCCCGGCCTCCTGCGCCAGATAGGCATCCACCGAGCCCCATTTCTCGCGGATCTCGTCAAAGGCGCCCTTCAGGAACGGCGTGCCCGCCGCGTCCTTCAGCGGCTGCGGCACCCGGCTCTGCGGGCTCTGCTGCCCCCGGGCGAACATCGCCGCCACCGGATTGCCCGCGGCCATCTCCGGGCTGATCGGCGCCATCTCGAACGCGGGCCGCCGATAGGTGGTCGAGAGGTGATAGTCCGCCACGATGGTCTCATAGGGCACGCCCAGCGCCGTCAGCACCATCGCCGTCACAAAACCGGTGCGGTCCTGTCCGGCCGAGCAATTATACACGATCGGCGTCTTCTCGTGCAGCAGATGGGCAAAAACGATGCGCAGCTGCGGCGCCAGCAGGGCCGGGAAGGCGTGATATACATCCACGCCATTGTGCATCGGCCGCCCCTGCGTCAAATCCGCGAAGCTGTAGCCCACGGCGGCATAGGGCACGCCGGTAATCCGCGTCGGCGCGATCACCCGCTCCTCGCTCGATCGCAGATCGACCAGTTGCGCCACATGCAACGCATGGACATACTCCACATCGGCGGGGCTCAGCAGCGGCTGCCCGGCGGAACGATAGATCAGGCCCCAGCGGACATGCTTGCCCCCGGCCCCGACATAGCCGCCAATATCGCGAAAATTCGAACCCTGCGCCAGCGGCACCAGCCGCTCGGCCACCTCCAGCCGGCGATGGTCCCGCGCATCCACCAGCACGAAATAGCGCCGCTGCGTGCCGGCATGGTCGATGGCGACGGCCCCGGCCGTGCTGTGGCGCACCACCGGCTCTGCCCCGGCCAGCGGGAAATCGGGCCGGTCCCCCTGATAGATGTCGACCGGATTGGCGTCCTGCCAGCTGATGCTCAGTTGGTCGGGCGCCGCCCGCACCACCTCGACCTGCCGCACCGCCGCCATGGCGCACACCGGCAGCAGCGCCATGGCCACGACCGCAAGCATCCCTTGCCCAAACCTGCTCATCCTGCCGCTCCCATTTTCTCGGAACCAACCCTCACACAATCAGATGTCAGCTCCGTGTCGGCCCCCGCCTCAAATCCACCCCGCCAGTTCGCGCCGCACCAGCGTCTCCAGCATCGCCACGCCCGCCGCGCTGTCGTTCAGGCAATCGAGCGCGGCAAAGCGCTCGCCCCCCGCGCCCCGAAACTGCTCGGCCCCGCGGATCGCCAGCTCCTCGCGCGTCTCCAGGCAATCCGCCGAAAAGCCCGGCGCCGCGATCACCAGCCGCTTCGTGCCCCGCGCGCCCTCGGCCACTAGCACGGCATCGGTCGCCGGCTCCAGCCATTTCGCCCGGCCAAACCGGCTCTGAAAACTGGTCTCGATCCGCAGCTGTGGAAAGTCCCCGGCCAGCGCCTCGCCCAGCAGCCGCGCGGTCTTGCGGCACTGGCAGTGATAGGGGTCACCCATATGCAGCGTCCGCTCCGGCATGCCGTGAAAGCTGAGCAACAGCACCTCCGGCACGAAATCCAGCGCGCCCAGCTGCCGCGCAATGTCCTCGCGCAGCGCGGCAATATGCGCCGCGTCGTCATAGTATGGCGGCAGCGTGCGGATCGCCGGCTGCCAGCGCATCCCCGCCAGCGCCGCCCCCACCGCGTCGATCACCGTCGCCGTCGTCGCCCCGGAATATTGCGGATAGAGCGGCGCCACCAGAATCCGCTCGCAGCCCGCCGCCTTCATCGCCGCCAGCTTCGCCCCCACCGCCGGGTTGCCATAGCGCATCGCCCAGTCCACCCGCGCGGCGCCCTCCAGCCGCACCTGCAAGGCCCCCGCCTGCCGCGCCGTTATCGCCGCCAAGGGCGACCCGCCCTCACCCCAAACCTGCGCATAGGCATGGGCACTCTTCGCCGGCCGGGTGCGCAGGATAATGCCATGCAATATCGGCCCCCACACCACGCGCGGAATCTCCACCACCCGCCGGTCCCACAAAAACTCGGCCAGATACCGCCGCACCGCCCTGGGCGTCGGCGCATCCGGCGTGCCCAGATTTACCAGCAGCACCCCAATCCCACAGGCAGGAATGGCAGGGTGCTCGGCGGGAAGATGGCTCTGGCTCATGGCCCCAGCGCATAGCCCCCGGCGCGGGCAATTGCCAGTTCACCAAAGGGGAAGGGGCGTTAAGGGGAATCTGTTGGAAAGAGGAAGACCTGGGGCCTTAGGCCCCAAACCCCATACCGTCTCCCGGCGAGAGGTCGCGCCAGCCCTCCCCCAAAGCGCCCAACCCACCGCGCCGCAGGCTGTCAAAGCCGCTCCGCGGCAAGGCGCCACGACGAGAGATAAGCGCCACAAATACAGTAATGGGGGTTTGGGGGTGTAACACCCCCAAGTCTACCCTTCACCCTTCACCCTTCACCCTTCACCCTTCACCCTTCACCCTTCACCCTACCCCTCAACCCCATCCAACCAATCCGCCACCTTCCGCGCGATCGCGGCAAAGGCCCGCGCCTCCGGCCCTTCGCCCGCTGCCGGTGGCCGCCCGGCGTCGCTTTCCTGCCGGATGGACAGCGTCAGCGGCACCCGCCCCAGAAACGCATGCCCCCCCTGCCCGGCCACGGCCTCGGCCCCGCCGCTGCCGAATGGGTCGGATACCTCGCCGCAATGCGGGCAGACATAGCCGGCCATGTTCTCGACCACGCCCACCACCGGCACCCCGGCGCTTTCGAACAGCTGAATCGCCCGCGTGGCATCGATCAGCGCCAGATCCTGCGGGGTGGAGACGATCACCGCGCCGACCGGCTTGTGCTTCTGGATCATCGTCAGTTGCACATCGCCGGTGCCGGGCGGCAGGTCGACGATCAATATCTCGGTATCGCCCCAATGCGCCTCGATCAGCTGGCTCAGCGCCCCGCTCACCATCGGCCCGCGCCAGGCGATGGCCTTGCCCGGCTCGATCAGGTGCCCCATCGACAGCACCCCCACGCCCCAGGGCGACGGCACCGGGAACATGCGGCTGTCGTGGGCCTCGGGCCGCTGGCCCTCATTGCCCATCAGGCGCGGCTGGGATGGGCCATAGATGTCGGCATCCACCAGCCCCACCTTGCGCCCCAGCCGGCCCAGCGCCACCGCCAGATTGGCCGAGAGTGTCGATTTGCCCACCCCGCCCTTGCCAGAGCCCACGGCGATGATGCGCGGCCGGCGCGGGTTAGCCCCCGGCGCCGCCTCCGCCACCGGCGCGGAGGCCTTGTCTGGCTGCGTGCCCTTGCCGGGCGCGCCATCCTTGTCCGCCATCAGCCCCACGCGCACCTCGTCCACGCCCTCCGCGCGGCCCAGCGCCGCCTTGGCCGCGGCCTCCAGCGCCGCCCGCCCGGCGGCATCCAGCCCGCCGGCATCCAGCACCAGGCTCGCCACCGCGCCCGCCTGCCGCAAAGACAGCACCCGCGCCGCCACATCACGCGGCAACAGCCCGCTCAAGCCCGCCCCGCCGCTCAAGCCCCCCTCGTCGCCCTTGCCGGTATCGCCCATGGTCGCGCGTTTCCTCCACAATAATGCCCAATATAATACGGCACCGCGCGCCCTAGCGGGGAAATCCGCCAAGAGGCACTGTTTTTGTGCCGCGCCCATCCCTATACTGTGATCCATGAAACAAATTTCGATGGCAGGCGAGTGGATCGCGCGGGGCACATTGCTGATGACCGGGCGCCGCAGCCCATGGGGCTCCCCCCCCAGCGGCGATGATGGCGCGGAGGCGGCAGACGCCCCCGGTAACGCGCCAGAGCCCGCCGGCTCCATCCCCGAAGGCCCCGCCGGCTCCCTCCCCGAAGGCCCCGTCCCGCCCTCCGATCCCGCTCCCCCGGCCGAGGGGCCCAGCAGCACCCCCAACCCCACCAGCCCCAACCCCACCGGCCCCCGGCGCGGCGCGCAGGGCCCCTGGGGCCAGCGCGGCAATACCGCTCCCGGCACCCCCGGCGCCAAGCCCGGCGCCCGCCGCCCCACCGCCCTGGAGGAAATGTTCCGCAACCGCCGCCCGCAAGACGGCACCACCACCCGCACCGGCGGCACCCCCGGCATGGGCGGCCCCGGCATCCCCTTCCGCCTGCCCCCGCGCGCCAATGGCAAGAGCTGGCTGCCGCTGGGCGCCGCCGCGCTGCTGGTGCTGTGGCTGCTGGTCAGCGGCACGCATCAGCTGGGCAGCACGGAGCAGGGCATCGTCACCACTTTCGGCAAATACGAGCGCACCATCGGCCCCGGCGTCAGCCTCACCCTGCCCTGGCCGATCCAGACGGTGGATACGGTGGACGTCACCTCGATCCGCCGCGAATCCATCCCCGATGGCGACGCCGAAAAACTGATGCTCACCAGCGACCAGAACCTCGTCGATTTCTCCTATCTCGTGCGCTGGAACATCAAGAACCTGAAGCTCTACACCTTCCAGCTCGACAACCCCGACGCCACCGTGCGCGAGGTGGCCGAGGCCGCCATGCGCGCCAGCGTCTCGGAAGTGCCGCTGAACGACGTGATGGGCGGCGCCGGCCGCAGCGAGATCGAGCAGGCCGTGCGCACCCGCATGCAGGCCATTCTCGATGCCTACCGCTCGGGCGTGCTGATTCAGGGCGTGGACATCAAGAAGGCCGATCCGCCGGCCCGCGTTGTCGCCGCCTTCCAGCAGGTCACCGTCGCGCAACAGGGCGCCCAGCGCGACATGAGCAACGCGCAGGCCTTTGCCCAGCAGGTCGTCGCCCGCGCGCAAGGCGACGCCGCCGCCTTCGACAAGGTCTATGCCCAATACAAGCTGTCGCCGGTCGTCACCCGCCGCCGCATGTATTACGAGACGATGGAGCGCGTCCTGTCCAACAACGACAAGGTGATCATGGAGGGCAACACCACCTCCTACCTCCCCCTGCCAGAGGCGCGCCGCCGCGGCCCCTCGGTCGATGTCACCGCGGGAGGGCAATAGCATGTTGCAGCAAATCTGGGCCCAGCGCGCGCCCGCCGTCATCGCGCTGGCCATTGTCGCCGCAGCCCTTGCCGCCAGCGTCGTCGTCATTCCGGAAACCGAACAGGGCGTGGTCATGCGCCTCGGCAACCCCGTCCGGGTGATCAACCGCTTCGCCCCCGGCACGGATTTCGGCAACACCGGCGCCGGCCTCTCATTCCGCATTCCGCTCATCGAGGATGTCGTCCGGGTCGACCGGCGCGTGCTCTCGGTGGAGATGGACCGCCAGCAGGTGCTCTCCTCGGATCGCCTCAGGCTGGAGGTCGACGCCTTCGCCCGCTTCCGCATCATCGATCCGGTGAAGATGGTGCGCACCGGCGGCACCACCGCCCAGGTGGTCGAGCAGCTCCAGCCGATCCTCACCTCGGTGCTGCGGCAGGAGCTGGGCAGCCACACCTTCCAGTCGCTGCTCACGCCGGAACGCAGCGAGGTCATGGGCGAAATCCGCACCGCGCTCGATCGCGAGGCCCGGCAATATGGCGCGCAGATCATCGACGTGCGCATCAAGGCCGCCGATCTGCCCGATGGCACCCCGCTCGATGCCGCCTACAGCCGCATGCAGGCCGCCCGCGAGCAGGAAGCCACCGCCATCCGCGCCGGCGGCCAGCGCAACGCCCAGATCATCGAGGCCGAGGCCGAGGCGCAGGCCGCGCATATCTACGCCGAAAGCTTCGGCAAGGACCCGGCCTTCTACGATTTCTACCGCGCGATGAAGAGCTACGAGGCCACCTTCGCCAACCCGGCCAACAAGGCGGGCACCACCATCGTGCTGTCGCCCAGCAACGATTACCTGCGCCAGTTCCGGGGCGGCGGTAGTGCTGGCGGCGCCGCGCCGGGCAAAAACAAATAGCCGGGGCGAACGGGCAGGCCGGGCGGCGGGGCGCGAAAACCCGGCTGCCTGCCCGCCCGTTCAATCTGGGTTAAGGGCCGTGGCGTTCAATGCGCCCGGCCCCTTCATACCATCGGCCATCCCCCCCGGGGGCCAGGGCCGGCATGAAACAAGGACGAATGCCCCGTGCAAAAAGCTCTCGGAAACACCAAATCCTTAACGCTGGCCAAAACCTTCCTGCTGGGCGGCGCCGCCATCTCGCTGTTCGCCGGCCTCTCCGCCGGGGCGCAGGTGGCGCAGAACGACGAGAGCCGCCTGCAAAGCCTCCAGGTTCAGGCGGGGGGCCCCCGCCCCGGCGCGCCCGCGTCCTTTGCCGATCTCACCGCGGCGCTGCAACCGGCGGTGGTCAACATCTCCATCCGCCAGAAGGTAAAGGTGGAGAGCCAGAATCCCTTCGCCGGCACGCCCTTCGAGGGGCTGTTCGGCCAGCAGGATCCCTCCGGCTCCGGCGGCTCCCCGCAAACCCGCGAGGCCCAGTCGCTCGGCTCGGGCTTCCTCATCTCGGCCGATGGCTATCTGGTCACCAACAACCATGTCGTCACCGGCGATGGCCAGGGTCAGGCCGAATCGATCACCGTCACCTTCCCGGACGGCACCGAATATCCGGCCAAGGTCATCGGCAAGGATACCGCGTCCGACCTCGCCGTGCTGAAGATCACCGGCCCGAAACCCTTCCCCTTCGTCAAATTCGGCGATTCGCGGGCCGCCCGCGTGGGTGATTGGGTCATCGCCATCGGCAACCCCTTCGGCCTCGGCGGCACGGTCACGGCCGGCATCGTCTCGGCGGTGCACCGCGCCACCGGCTCCGGCGCCTACGACAGCGCGATCCAGACCGACGCCGCCATCAACCGCGGCAATTCCGGCGGCCCCATGTTCGACATGAAGGGCCAGGTCATCGGCATCAACAACGCCATCTTCAGCCCCAACGGCGGCTCCATCGGCATCGGCTTCGCCATCCCCTCGGAAACCGCCGCCCCCATCGTGGAACGGCTCATGAAGGGCCAGTCGATCGAACGCGGCTACCTCGGCGTGCGCATCCAGCCGATCAGCGACGACATCGCCGATTCGCTCGGCCTCGCCCACCATCGCGGCGAATTCGTCCAGGCGGTCGAACCCGGCAAGGCGGGCGCCAAGGCCGGCATGCAGCCAGGCGATGTCGTGGTGAAGGTCGGCGGCCGCGAGGTCACCCCGGACCAGACCCTGTCCTATCTGGTGGCCAACACCGCGCCCGGCACCGCCCTGCCCATCGAACTCATCCGCTCCGGCCAGCGCATGACGCTCACCGTCACCGTGGGCAAGCGCCCCAGCGAGGAAGAACTGGCCAAGCAGGGCTTCGATCCCGACCAGAAGGACGACGACGGCTCCGCCATGCCCAAGGACGATACCTCCAGCGGCATCGTCGAAAAGGCGCTCGGCTTCTCGGTCCTCACCCTCACCCCGCAAATCGCCCTGCAACTCGGCGTCGCCGACGATCTGCACGGCGTGGTCGTCAGCGGCGTGGACCCCTCGTCCGACGCCGCCGCCAAGGGGCTGAAACGCGCCGACATCGTCCTCTCGGCCAACTACCACAAGGTCCTGTCCGCCGCCGACCTCGGCCGCGAAATCCGCGCAGCGCAGACATCGGGCCGCCCCGCCGTGCTCCTGCAAGTGCTGCGCCGGGGCCAGCCGGCTACCTATGTGGGTGTGCGGTTGAAGTAAGTAGCTGGCAGGGTGAACGGTTGAAGGGAAAGATGCGAGGGACCCGTCTAATGTGCCGATTTACCCTGTAAATCGGTTGGCCCTCGCGCTCCCATTACGTGTCAGCGTCGCGCCAAGGGTTCACCCAAGGCCCCACCCCTCCGCGCCGCAGGCCATAAAGCCGCTTCGCGGCAGAGCGCTCCCTCGCAGACCCCGCCCAAACCTCTACAGTATCGGGAGCACGAGGGGGCACCCCCCTCGCACCTCCCCTTTCCTAAAACCCCGGAATCTTCTTGAACTTCGGCCCCGCCCCGGCAGCAGCGGCCGGCGGCGGCGGCGGGCGGTCATTCCCCGTCGCCTGGTTCAGGAAGTCATCGTTCGCGGCCGAGGTCGGCTCTCCCCCCCGGGGCGCATTCGGATCGCCCGGCTTGCCGCCGGCGCTCACCAGATTGCCCTGATCGTCGGTGTAGTAGTAATTGCCGTCGCCCTGGTTGGCCTCGTCATCGGGCTCCAACTGCCAGTCGGGCAGCTTCAGCTGGGTGTCGAACTGGGTCACCGGCCGCCCGGCCACCGCCACTTTCATATATTGGGCAAAGGCGCGCGCGGGCGCGGTGCCCCCGGCCAGGCCGGGGATCGGCCGGGCATCGTCGCGGCCCATCCACACGCCGGTGGTAATGCCGCTGGAGAAGCCGAGGAACCAGCCATCCTTGCTGGAGGTGGTGGTGCCGGTCTTGCCCGCCACGGGCCGGCCGATCTGCGCCGCCTTGCCGGTGCCGATGTTCACGGCGGTCTGCAACAGGTCGGTGATGCCGGCGGCCACGAAGGGCGCCACCAGCGTCTGCCCCTGCAACTGGTCGCGCTGGTACAGCACGCGGCCATCCGGCGTCACCACCTTGGTGATCCCGTAAGGCTCCACCGAAGTGCCCCGCGCCGAAACCTCGGAAAAGGCGCGCGTCATCTCGATCAGCCGCACGTCATTGGTGCCCAGCACCATCGAGGGGTTGGTGGCAACGGGCGTGGAGATGCCGAACCGCTTGGCCATGTCGGCCACGGTCTGAAAGCCCACCTGCTGGCCCAATTGTGCGGCCACGGTGTTCTTGGAATAGGCAAAGGCGGTGCGCACATCGATCTTGCCGGCATAGCTGTCATGCGAATTATGCGGGCTCCAGCCGTCGATGGTAATCGGCTGGTCCATCACCGGATCATCGGGCTTCACCCCGGCCTCCAGCGCCGCCAGATAGACGAACAGCTTCCACGCCGATCCCGGCTGGCGCTGCGCCTGCGTCGCCCGGTTATAGTTGGAGGTCACGTAGTCCGTGCCCCCCACCATCGCCAGCACGCCACCATCGGTATCCAGACTCAGCAAGGCGCCCTGCGCGCCCTTGGGCGCGTTCTGCGCCACGGCATCGGTCGCCGCCTGCTGCATCCTGGGGTCCAGCGTGGTCCACACCTCTATCGGCTGGCTGTTGTCGGGCACCAGCGTATCCAGCTGCGGCAGCGCCCAGTCGGTGAAATAGCGCACCGAGTTCTGCTTGCCCTCGGGCGCCAGATGCACCGCGTTCAAATTGGTATTGGCCGCCTCCTCGGGGCTGATGGCGCCGGCATCGGCCATCACCTCCAGCACCACATGCGCCCGGTCCATCGCCGCCTGCGCGTCGGCCGTGGGCGAGAAGTGCGACGGCGCCTTCACCAGCCCGGCGATAATCGCCGCCTCGGGCAGCGACAGATTGGTGCCCGGGTGGCCAAAGAACTTGCGGCTGGCGGCATCGATGCCATAGGCCCCGCCGCCAAAATAAACCTTGTTCAGATAGAGTTCGAGGATCTCGTCCTTGGAAAACCGCCACTCCAGCGCCATGGCGATCAGCGCCTCGCGCGCCTTGCGGTCAAAGGTGCGGTTGTTGTTGAGGAACACCGTGCGGGCCAGCTGCTGGGTAATCGTCGATCCCCCCTGCCGCCAGTGCCCACTCGTCGCCCGCACCATCAGCGAGCGCGCGATGCCGATCGGGTCGATGCCGATATGCTCGCGAAACCGGCGGTCCTCGGTCGAAATGATCGCCGCCTTCATCACATCGGGAATTTCGCCATAATCCAGCCACCGGCCATAACTCGGCCCCAGGGCCACCAGCACCGTGCCATCCCTTGCCCGCACCACGATGGTCTGCCCGCTCTGGCTGCTCTTCAAATCGCCAAAGCCCGGCAGCTGCTGCGCCTCGATAATCACCGCCGTCAGCAAGGCACCCGCCAGCAACAGCGCGGGAATGCCCAGCCATATCGCCAAGGGCCGCAGCCACCGCCACCTGCCCGACTTCCCACCACCAGAGCCTGAACGCCGCAACTTCGAAGTCCCGTTGCCGTTACCTGCCATGCTTTGCGCCCAACCCTAACCAAAACCCCGCGCCGAAAACCGGCCAGACGGGCAATATCCCATAGGCGATAGCGGCCCCCGGGTTAACCCGCGATTTAGCACGTTCCGGGCGAATTTTGATGATCGACGGGGATGAGGGAAAAGGGAAAGGGAGGTCTTGGGGGTGTTACACCCCCAAACCCCCCAAACGTCTCCCGGCGAGAGACCGCGCCAAGGGCGTCGTCCCGCCCCACCTCACCGCGCCGCAGGCTTTAAGGCCGCTGCGCGGCGGAAAGTTCACGCACAACGCCGCCCCACCCGCAACCCATCGCCGGAAGACGTTCCGGGGTGCAGGGGCCCCCCCCCCTGCCCTTATCCCTTCCCCTCAATCCTTCCTACTCCTCCGGCTTGAACGCCAAAGAAGCGCTGTTAATACAATACCGCAGCCCCGTCGGCTTCGGCCCATCGGGAAACACATGGCCCAGGTGCCCCTCGCAGGCGGCGCAGCGCACTTCGGTGCGCACCATGCCATGCGCGGTATCGGTCAGCTCCACCACCGCCTCATCCTCCATCGGCGCATAATAGCTGGGCCAGCCCGAGCCGGAGTTATACTTGGTCTCGGATGAAAACAGCGGCGCCCCGCACCCGGCGCAAACATACTGCCCGGCGGCCTTGTTGCCCTCATATTCGCCGGTAAAGGCCCGCTCGGTGCCCTGCTCGCGCAGAATGTGATATTGCTCCGGCGTCAGGCGCGCGCGCCATTCGGCATCGGTCAGCGTTAGTTTGTCAGACATGATAGGCCTCCTTGGGGGGTTCTCGAACGATAGGCCGCAATATAGTCAGTCCGCGTAGAAATTGAACTCCAGCCGCACATGGTTGGGGTCGGTCACGAATATCTGGCGCAGCCTGATGCCGGTAAAATCGTTCACCTTGTGGTCCAGCCCCATGGCCGCCACCTTCGCCAGCATCCCGTCGAAATCCCAGGCGCGCAGCGCAACGTGGTCCACCGGCCCGGTGCTGGTCCCCGGCGGCTGCGGCCCATGGCGCGCGGGGTCATAGGTGTTGACGTGGATAATCGCCGCACCCGTGTCATCGCGCAGCCACGCGCCCCTGATGCCGACGATCTCCGACGGGATCGCCTCCCGCGTCAGCCCCAGCAGTTCGCTGTAAAAGGCAACCGTCTCGTCGAGACACTGGGTCACGATATTGACATGGTCGATGCCGGCGATGGTCATGGCGCGTCTCCCGCAGGGGCCGGGGCTTCAACGTGCCCTCTGGCCACGCGCCAGTGAAGCACGAAACCCCGCCGCGCGCCAGCAAACTCAGTGCCGCAGCGCCGCCTCGCAATCGCCCATCAGCTCGGCGATGATGTCGGCCACCGGCTCTTCCCGCGTCACCATGCCGACAGATTGCCCGGCCATCAGCGAGCCATTCTCGACATCGCCATCGATCACCGCGCGGCGCAGGGCCCCGGCCCAGTAATGCTCGATGCGCAGCTGCGCCTCGCCCATCTCGATGCTGCCCTGGTCGAGCAACAGCGCCACCTCCAGCTGCTTGGCGGTGAATTCCTCGGTGCCCTTGTTCTTCAGCGCCCGCACGGGGATCACCGGCAACCGCGGGTCGATCTGCACCGATGCCACCGCCTCGCGGGCACTGGCGCGGAAAAAGGCCTTCTTGAACGCCGGATGCGCGACCGATTCCACCGCCGCCGCAAACCGCGTGCCCAGTTGCACCCCCGCCGCACCCATTTCCAGATAGGTGGCGATCATCTCGCCCCGCCCGATGCCGCCGGCCACGAACACCAGCGCCTCGTCGCGCAGCGAAGGCAATATCTCCTGCACCAGCACGCTGGTCGAAACCGGCCCGATATGCCCGCCCGCCTCGCTACCCTCGATCACCAGCGCATCCGCGCCCGACCGCAGATATTTCTTCGCCAGCGCCAGCGTCGGCGGAATGCAGATCACCTTGGCCCCGGCTTCCTTCAGCGCCTCGATGCTGCCCTTGGGCGGGATGCCCCCGGCCAGCACCACATGCCCCACCCCATGCTTGGCGCAGACGGCAATCAGCTCGAACAGCGCCGGGTGCATGGTGATCAAATTCACCCCGAACGGCTTGGTCGTCAGCGCCCTGGTCGCGCTGATCTCGGCATCGAGCAGCGCCGGCGTCATCGCCCCGCAGGCGATCACGCCAAACCCCCCGGCATTGGAAATCGCCGCCACCAGGTTCCGCTCGGAAACCCAGCTCATCGCCCCGCACAAAATGGCGGTCTCGCTCCCCAGAAACGCGGCGCCCCGCGCCATGAGGGCGGAAGTGTGCGGATAGTCGGCCATATGTGCCAATCCCAAAACGGTGTCGCGCGGATCAAACGGGGGAGCCGAAATGCCCCCCGCCCTTATTCGCCATCCAAGCCATAGGCCGTGTGCAACACGCGCACCGCCAGTTCGGTCTCGTCGGCGTCGATCAGCACGCTGGTCTTGATCTCGCTGGTGGAGATCGCCTGAATGTTGATGCC
>CAIXXP010000080.1 GCA_903923465.1 uncultured Sphingomonadales bacterium
GCCAGTGCGCTCGCGCAGGTTCTTCACGTCGGCGGCGGTATAGGCCATGTCCGATAGTCCTTCAGTTGCTAAGGCCTATTCAGCGACAGGCCACATTTCGACAAGAGAGTGCGCCGGGTCGTTGGACCCGGCGCGCTGCAATTTGATGACGCTCCCCCAGTTCGGCCCTGCCCGAAAGGCACGGCCGGGCAGGCGTCAGGCCTCGCCGCCAACCTCGGCGGCAGCCACGCCGGCTACCTCGGGCGCCACCGGAGCTTCAGCAGCCACCACTTCGATGACATCTTCCGCCTCGGGCACATCCATCGCGCCGATGTCCACGCCGGAGTGAACGACGGCCTGATGGCCACCCTTCTTCGCGGCCTGGGCAATCGCGTCGCAATACAGGCGGATGGCGCGGCTGGCGTCATCGTTGGCCGGCACCGGGAAGGCGATGCCTTCGGGCGAAACGTTGGAATCGAGGATGGCCACGACCGGAATGCCCAGAACGTTGGCTTCCTTGATGGCCAGCTCTTCCTTGTTGGCGTCGATGACGAACATCACGTCGGGAATGCCGCCCATGTCGCGGATGCCGCCGAGGCTCAGCTCGAACTTGTCGCGCTCGCGGGTCAACTGGAGAACTTCCTTCTTGGTCAGGCCGGCGGTGTCACCCGCCAGCTGCTCCTCAAGGCTCTTGAAGCGCTTGATCGAGCCCGAGATGGTCTTCCAGTTGGTCAGCATGCCGCCCAGCCAGCGGTGGTTGACATAGTGCTGGCCGCAAGCGAGCGCGGCTTGCGCGATCGGCTCCTGCGCCTGGCGCTTGGTGCCGACGAACAGCACCTTGCCGCCGTTCTGCACGGTGGCGGAGACGAAATCGAGCGCGCGGGCGAACAGCGGCACGGTCTGCGACAGGTCGAGGATGTGCACACCGTTGCGGGCGCCGAAGATATACGGCTTCATCCGCGGGTTCCAGCGGTGGGTCTGGTGGCCGAAGTGCGCGCCGGCCTCGATAAGCTGTGACATGGAAATGACGGGAGCCGCCATGGATAATTCCTTCCGGTTAGACCTCTGGGAAGCGGGAACCGTCGCGGAAATCCGCCGATGGCACCGGTATGTTTGCTTCCCATGTGGATTTGGGTTTGGTGTTTGCGTTTTTGCCCGAGGGCGCCGCACCGGCGAACCGGCCCGAGTCCCAAGGCAAGGCGCGCCCTTAGCGGGCCTTGGCGGCAAAATCCAGCCCCCAGTTTGGCGCGGCGCGCGAACAACGCGCAAACTACGCATTTACCGCTTGACAGGCGAGAACAAAAAGGGAACAAGGCCGGTATCGGAACAAATGCCAAACCCCGGACTTATCCACAGACTTATACACAAACCTGGGGGCAGGCAAGCAAAAGGGAAGCGCCCGCCATGCTGTCAGTTTTCGGCCTCGCTATCGTCCTTGTCGCCGCGCTTGGCACACTGCTGGCAAGCTGGCACCGCTATCGCCCGGCATGGGTGGCATTTGGGCTGGAACTGAACGCGGAACCGGCAACAGGCGTGCCCACCAATGTGGCCACCGTCACCATCCGCAACACCACCGTCGGCCCGCTCGAGGCCTCTATGGCTCGTCCGGTGCCGGCCCGGCCGCAGCCCGCGCCTTTTGCCGCAAATCTGCGCGGGCTGCGCGCCGCCGCCTGACCCGCCCATAGGCCACCACCCCCACGGGCAGCAGCAGCAGATAGGCGAGACAAATCCCCGCCAGCGTCAGCCACGGTTCGGAAATCAGCGCGGCGAACACCAGCGCCAGCACCACCAGCAGCTCCAGCCGCACCGCCCTCCGGGGCCGCGCCGATTGCCAGCTCAGCGTCGCCATGCCGGAGATCATCAGGAAGGCGATAACGAGCAGCCATGGCCCCACCACCTGCGGCATGCGGAAGATCTCGTTGCCGCTGGCAATCCACAGATACATCGGCAGAAAGGCCAGCGCGGCCCCCAGCGGCGCCGGAACCCCGGTCAGGAACCCTGCCGACTTATGCGGCTGGTCGGCCATATCCAGCGCCGCGTTGAACCGGGCGAGCCGCAACACACAGCAGATGGCAAAGGCCAGCGACGCAAACCACCCGAGCCGCGGCGCGCTCTGCAGGCACCACAGGAACAGGATCAAGGCCGGCGCCACGCCAAAGCTCACCGCGTCGGACAGGCTGTCCAGCTCCGCGCCAAACCGCGATTGCGCCTTCAGCAGCCGGGCGATCCGCCCGTCCACCCCATCCAGCACCCCGGCCAGAATCACGAACAACACCGATTTCTGCCAGTCATCCAGCGGCAGCGCGTTGGAAAAGGCGTAAGGATGGCTGGCCAGCACCCCGCCACTGGCGGCGGTAATGGCAAAGCGGATGCCCGTGAGCCCCGAGGCCAGCGCCGAGGCGGTGATCGCATTGGGCACCATCGCCCGCAAGGTCAGCCCGCCCGGCAGATTGGCCGGCAGCCGCGCCGGGATAATCGGCGGAATGATCGGCGGCAATTTCACCCCGCGCCCGCGCCCGGCGGCCCCGCTGCCATCCTCGTCCCCGCTCACCAGCCCATCCCCGGCCCAGGCCCGAAACCCGTCACTGGCCCGAAACCTGTCACTGGCCCGAAACCCATCACTGGCCCGAAACCCATCACTGGCTCAGCCCCTCGCGCGTCAACTGGCGGCCCACCTCGGCCAGCACGGTCTCGCCGGCCACCACCTTCTGGCCCAGCAGCACGAGGCAGTCGCTGCCCGCGGGCAGATAGACATCCACCCGGCTGCCAAAGCGGATCAGCCCCACCCGCTGCCCCACGGCGATAATGTCGCCCGGCTTCACAAAGGGAATGATCCGCCGCGCGACCAGCCCGGCGATCTGGGTGAAGCCGACCATCAATCCGTTGCCATCATCCACCAGAATGTGCTGGCGCTCATTCTCGTCGCTCGCCTTGTCGAGGTCGGCATTGAGGAACTTGCCGGGAATATAGATCACCCGCCGCACCGTGCCGCCCACCGGCGCGCGGTTGATGTGCACGTCGAACACGCTCATGAAAATCGAGACGCGCGTCACCACCGCGCCGGACAGCGCGGGCGTGCCGCTGCCATCGTCCATGGTCAGCTCGCGCGGCGGCGCCACCTGCTGGATCAGCGTCACCAGCCCGTCGGCGGGCGCGATCACCAGCCCGGGCCCCTGCGGCACCACCCGCAGCGGATCGCGGAAAAACGCCAGCACAAACACCGTCAGCCCCAGCAGGGGCCAGGCCAGCAGGCTCCAGCCGAACAGGGCGGCCAGCGCCGCGGCGCCCAGCACGATCGCGCCGAACTTGCGGCCTTCGGGGTGCACCGTGGGCCAGCGCCAACTGGCACTGCCCCGGCCATGATTATCCAAGAATTCGCCTGACATGCCCCTTCTCTAGGCAAAGCCGCGCCGGCAAACAAGCGCCGTGCCGGCCTGCGTCCACAACCGCACGCCATCTGCGCCTTCTGGCCCGCCGCCCGGCCGGCCCCGCGTAAAAGGCTGGACAAGCCCCGCGCGGGCAAGGCAAGAGCAAGCCATGGGCGTCGAGACCGAGATCAAGCTGGCCACCACGCCGGCAAAGCTGGAACGCCTGCTGGCCGACCCGCGCCTTTCCCCCACCGATGGCACCGAGGTCTGCGAGCATCTCGTCTCCATCTATTTCGACACCGCCGATTCCCGCCTGCACGCCGCGGGCGTCGCCCTGCGCATCCGCGAGAAGGCCCGGGCCGGCGGCACCCACCGCGAACAGACGCTGAAACTGCCCGCCCGCCACCAGGCCGCGATCCGCCGGCAGGAATGGAACGTGCCCTGCCCCGCCGCGCCCCCCGCCGCCGGTGGCGCCAGCCCCCCGCCCGACCCATCGCTGTGGCCCGCCCTGCCGCGCCGCGCGCTGGCCGCGCTGCTGGGCGATGCCCCATTGCAGGCGCTGGGCGCCACCCATGTCACCCGCATCCGCCGCCGCATTGCCCATGCCGGCGCCATCATCGACATCATGGCCGACAGCGGCGAGATCGTCGCCCAGGCGCACCCGCGCCAGCCCATCTGCGAGCTGGAGCTTGAACTCGTCGAAGGCACCATGGCTGATGCGCTGTCGCTGGCCGCCAGCCTGCCGCTCGGGCCCGATCTCATCTGGCTGGTCGCGGGCAAGGGCGCGCGGTGCCGGGCCATGGCGCATGGCGAGCCGCTGCGCGCCACCCCCGCCCCCACGCTCAGCCTGTCGGGCAAGATGGATGTCGCCACCGCTTTCCGCGCCATCGGCTGGTCATGCCTCAACCATCTGCTGGCCAATTACCCGCTGGTTCTGGGCACCCGCCCCGGCACGAACGGCGGCTGCGACGAAACCGACGACGCCACCGCCACCAATGCCGACGCGGTGCACCAGAGCCGGGTCGCCATCCGCCGCCTGCGCGCCGCCTTCACCCTGTTCGGGGCCAGTGTGGCCGATGCCCCGGGCGCCGCGCTGCGCGATGGCTTCAAGGTCGCCGCCGCCGCCCTCTCCCCCGCGCGCGACGCCCATGTGCTGCTCGAACGGGTCGCGTCCGGGGGCTTGCAGGCCGAATCGCCCGACAGCCCCGCCCTGCTCGCCCACCTCGCCGCCGCCCGGCACGCGGCGACACAGGCGGCACAGGCCCATCTCGCCTCGGCCGAATTCCAGCGCCTGCTGGTCGATTTCGCCCTGTGGCTTGAGCGGGGCGACTGGCGCGCCGCCGCCACCGCCGCGCTCGGCGAAGTGCTGCCCGGCCTGCTCAAGCGCCGCCAGCGCAAGCTGCGCCGCCTCGCCCGCGATGTCGATCTCAACCACGACGAGCAACTTCACACCCTGCGAATTGAGACGAAGAAACTGCGCTATGCCCTTGATTTCGTGACCTCAGCCTTGCCCACTGCCGCCGCCCGCGCCCATGCCCGCCAGCAGGAGCGCACGCTCGGCAAGCTGCAGGATGTGCTGGGCGACCTGCACGACATCGCCATCGCCGCGCGGCCACCAGCCGCCGAATCCGGCGCCGGCCTGTCACCGCAAGACCACATCGCCCTGCAACAGGCGCTGGCCGCCCACACCGGCGCCCTGTCGGCGCAAACCCCGCAACTGCTCCGCCGCGCCGAAAAGCTCCTCGCCCGCAACGCCAAAATCCCGCACTGGTGGGCCGACTGAACCCGCGCACCCACCAGCCCTCTCCCAACAGCCCTCTCCCAAAAGCCATCCACCGAAAGCTTTGACCCCGCCCACCATTGCCCATAGGCTGCGCGGCATAATCACACGCCGGATAACCACACGCCGGATAACCACACGCCGGATAACCACACGCCGGATAACCACACGCCGGATCATCACAGGCCGGATCATCACACGCCGCACAATCTCCAGGGGGAACGCCACATGATCACCATCCACCATCTGCTGCTGTCGCAATCGGAACGCGTCATCTGGCTGGCCGAGGAACTGGGCCTGCCCTACGACCTCAAATCCTATCCGCGCGACCCCAAAACCCGCCTTGCCCCGCCGGTGTTTCTCGAACTGCACCCGCTCGGCTCGGCTCCGGTCATTCAGGATGGCCCGGTCACCATGGCCGAATCCGCGGCGATCTTCACCTATCTGCTGGATGTCTACGGCAACGGCCGGCTGCGCATCGCCCCCGGCCAGCCCGGCTACGCCGATTTCACCTACTGGTTCCACTATGCCAACGCCGGCCTCATGCCGCAGATCATGACGACGATGCTCTCGGCCCCGGCCAAGGATGCACCGGCCAACCCCCGCCTCGCCTTCATCCACGAGCGCCTTGCCCGCCACCTGCGGATGCTCGACGCCCGCCTGACGGACCACCCCTATCTGGCCGGCGACGAGTTCACCGCCGCCGACATCCTCGCCCATTTCCCCTTCGGCACGATGACCGCCTTCGCCCCGCTCGACATTTCCGCCTACCCGCATATCCGCGCCTGGCTCGCCCGCCTCAGCGCCCGCCCGGCCTACAGCCGCGCGATGAAAATCGCCGGCCACGAGAGCGATCCGGTCAAGGCCTGAACCACCTGAAAGGAGGCACAGAGGATGAGCGACACGATAATCTGGATCAGCGGCGCCACCGGCGGCATCGGGCTGGGGCTGGCGCAAACCGCGCCCTATCCCGGCGCCCGCATCATAAACCTCTCGCGCCGCCGGCACCCCGATTACGAGACCGTGCTGTTCGACCTGACCGACCCCGCCACCTACGCCGCCGTGGGCGACAGCTTCACCCGCGAACTGGCCGATTTCAAGGGCAAGCGCGCCATCTTCATCCACAACGCGCTCTACGATTCGGTCGGCTACGTCTCGGAAACCGACCCGGTCGAGGCGGCCAAGGCCATTCAGGCCAACGCCGTCGCCCCGCTCATCCTGGGTGATCTGTTCCTGCGCGCGGTGAAACCCGGTTATGAATCCGGCCTCGTGCAGATGTCCTCGGCCGCGGCGCGCATGGCCTATCCCGGCACCGCCTCCTATTGCGCGGCCAAGGCCGGTGTCGAAATGTGGGTCCGCTCGGTCAAGCAGGAACTGGCGGATCGCGGCCGCAGCACCTGGGTCACGGCCGTCCGCCCGGGCTTCGTCGCCACCCCCGGCACGGTGAAAATGGCGCAGGTCTCCCCGCGCGACTACCCCGCCGCCGCCATGCTGAAGGAGGTTTTGGCCAACCCCGGGCCAGAGGTCTACACCGCCGAATTCGCCGCCCGCCAGATCTGGGACGCGCTGGAAACCCGCAAGGACGAGCCGCTGCTGTTCTTCGGCACGGCGGTAACAGCTTCTGGCACCGCCAGGGCCTGATCTTGCCCACCAGCCCATGGAAACTGCGCTACGCCGCGCATCTCGGCATCAACCCCGGCGATGGCCCGCTGTTCGCCGCCAGCGCGCCCAGTGCCGACCCGCTGGACCAGATCCGCTTCGCCGCCAGCCTCGGCCTCGCCGGCATCGCGGATAACAACGCCGCCACCCGCCCCCCGCAGCAACTCGACGCCATGGGTGCCGAAATCGCCCGCCTCGGGCTGGAAATGGGCGCCATCGCCAATTCCCGCCTCGGCGCGCGCCAGTCGCTATGGGGCCGCTCCGGCCCGGAGGTCCGCGCCACCCTCGCCGCCGAACTCGGCGACAGCATCGCCGCCGCCCACCGCCTCGGCGCCCGCCACCTCGTCACCGTGGCCAAGGCCGACCCCGAGCTGCCCGCCGCCATCCAGCACGCCAACCTCATCGAAAACCTGCGCGCCCTCGCCGACATCGCCGACCAGGCCGGCGTCATCATCGCATTGGAGGCCACCTGCCCCCAGCGCATGCCCGGCATGATCCTGCGGACCTGCGCGCAGGTGCAATCGGTGCTGCGCGCCGTCGTCGCCCCTTGCGTCCGCATGGTCTACGATAGCTGCCACATCCAGTACGCGGAAGGGAATCTCACCGACAACTGGCACGCCTGCCAGCCAGACATCGCCGTGGTGCAGATCGCCGACGTCCCCGGCCGCCTGCCCCCGGGCAGCGGCGAGATCGCCTTCCCCTTCCTGCTGCGCACCATCCACGACAGCGGCTGGCCGGGCCTGGTCGAACTCGAAAACTACCTGCCCACGCCCAACCTCGCCGCCGAACAAGCCTGCCTGGCCGCCCTGCGCGCCATCGACGCGGCGATCTAGCTGCCCTCAGCCTCAGCCCCCGGCGCCCGCCCCAGCCAATCGCCCAGATTCAGCGGCGAAAAAGCGTCATTGGCCCAATGCGGGGTATCTCCCGGCAGGCCATACCGCTGCGGCCGCCCCTGCGGAATGTGCAGCGTGCCGAACATCCAGTCATAGATCGCCAGCATCACCCCGAAATTGCGAAAATTCCCCCCATCGCGCCCATAGCCATGGTGGCTGTGGTGCACCCCGGGCGAGATCAGCACATGCTCCAGCGCCCGAAACACCGGGCCGAACCGCTGATGGCGCCGCACCGCATCATCCCAGCGGAAATCGGCATGGGTGATGATCCCCCAGAACGAGAACACCGCGACGCCCACCCCGGCCGCCTTGCCCTGCCCCAGATAGATCGCCAGCGCGAAAACCCAGGCCAGCCCGCCCACCAGCACCCAGAACAGGCTGGTGCGGTAATTCAGCAGCACATTGACATATTTGCCGGTGTGATGGGTCCGGTGCATCCGCCACAGCCAGTCGAACCAACGGCTGCCCTTCGCCTCATGCGCGGCGCGATGCACGCCGTAATTGGCCAGCTCGCCCGTCAGGATGATGGTGATCAGCGCCGGCCAGAACGGCACCCAGGCCAGCGCATTGTGCCAGCGCGGCAGCGCCAGCCCCACCGCCAGCGCGATCAGCCCGGCGCCCAGCGGCCGCCCCGCCACGCCAAACACGATGCAGATCGGGTTCACGAACCAGTCGTTGCGCCCATAGACCCCGCGATGCCGCCCGGCGATCAGCTCGGCCACAAAGATCACGACGATCACCGCCGCCACCCACATCGTGAAATCCCGCATCTCCGCTCTCCCGGCCCGGCGCGGTTCCCGCCGCACTCGTGGCCCCACCATACACCCGCCCCGCCCGCCGTCCATACCGCCGCCCGGCCCGCCATCCAACCCGCCATCCAACCCGGGGCCAACCCGGGGCCAACCTGGGGCCAACCCCCGGCCAAACCGGCCAAAATCAACCCATTCTTAAGCACTTGCGCCTATCGATTTGCCAGACATCACCAGAACAGGCGCTGAAATCCACCAAACAGCGCCGGCCAAACAGTACGGGGAAGAGGCCGCATCACCTGCTTCTTTCCCTTCAGAAACCAGGTAGCCCGCGATGCGCTCTGTTAAAGTCCTTATGGCAGCGACCTGCATCGGCCTCCTGGCGGACGCGCTCTGCGCCCCGGCCACCGCGAAGATCGGCCTGCCGTTCCACGTGCCCCTGCTCTCCGGCCCGGCGCCCGCCGGCCGGCAAGCACTGGCGCAGGGCGACTGGAAACTGCGCGTCGAAACCGCCAGCTTCTCCGGCGAAAAGCGCTGCCATCTGGAAGACCGCCGCCACCGCATCACCTATGCCGGCGGCGCGCTCGGCTTCCGCTTCGATCCCAGCCTGAACACGCTGGGCGCGTGGCTGCGCATCGACGATGGCCCGGCGATCCGCTGGCGCGACTATCTGCCGGAACTCACCCGGCTCGGCGTGCCCATGGCCGCCACCCGCATCGACAGCCCCACCGACGGCATCGTCTGGGTCCCCGCCGCCGCGCTCGAAGCCGCCAGCCACATCGCCATCCAGCCCGCCGAGCGCAAACGCCCGGTCACCTTCCCGCTGCAAGGCTTCACCCCATTGCGCGATGCCGCCCGCCAGATGGGTTGCGTGCCAGAGCAACGATTTGTCCGATGAACGGCGGCAGGTCCGCCACCCCGCGCGTCGGCCTGCTGGGCCGCGCGGCCCTGTTGGGGGTCAGCACCGCCGTGCTCGGCGTGGCGCTGGCGCAGCCGCTGCAGGCGGGCGATTCCGCGTCCCAACCCATTTCTGGCCTGCCCATCCCCGGCCAATATTACCGCTCGCGCCCGGTGGCCCGCCTGCCGGCGATGGCCCCCACCCTGCCCTATCTCGGCGTTGACGTTTTCAACCCCGGCTACAGCACGGCGCCACCGCCGGCTCCCTCCCCGGTCAACGCCGGCGCCAAAGCGCCCGAGCCCCCGGCCGACATGAGCCTGTCCGAGGCGATCGCCCTCGCCTATCGCACCAACCCCACGCTGCAGGCCGGCCGCTACGACCTGAAGGCCACCGACCAGAACCTCGGCCTCGCCCTTTCGGAACTGCGCCCGACCAGCGAAGTGCAGATCACCGGCCAATACGACCGCAGCGCCGCCGGCCGCCTCACCCAGGCCAAACGCTTCGGCGCCACATCCTCGATCTCCACCACCAACACGCTGGGCGCCCAGCTCATCGTCACCCAGCCCATCCTCACCGGCGGCAAGGCCAGCGCCGACATCGCCGCCGCCAATGCCGAGATCCGCGCCGGCCGCGCCGGGCTGCAGGCCACCGAAGGCGACCTGCTGCTGGAAACCATCACCAGCTACC
The DNA here is from genome assembly GCA_903923465.1 of uncultured Sphingomonadales bacterium. Taxonomy (GTDB): domain Bacteria; phylum Pseudomonadota; class Alphaproteobacteria; order Sphingomonadales; family Sphingomonadaceae; genus Novosphingobium. Next base: position 10,014 of record CAIXXP010000080.1, read on the forward strand.
TCGATGTCCGCCGCGATGCCCGCGCCCTCGCCATCCGCCAGGCCGACCTCGGGCAGTTGCGCGCCACGCTGGAGGAAGTCCACGCCCGCCGCACCGCCGGCGAGCTGACCCGCACCGACATCGCCCAGACCGAAACCCAGATCCAGAACGCCGAGACCGCCTACAACCTCACCCGCGCCCAGCTCGAACAGAGCCGCGCCAGCTTCGCCTCGCTGGTCGGGCTCCATCCCGGCAATCTCGCGCCCGAGCCGCCCCTGCCGCAATTGCCCACCAGCATCGACGAGGCCTTCGACCAGGCCGACCAGCTCAACCCCGAACTGGCGCAGGCCCGCTACACCGAGGCCGCCTCGCGCGAGAAGATCGCCGCCGCCCGCGCCGCTGCCCACCCCACCTTCGCGCTACAGGGCACCGCCGGCATCAGCGGCCCGGCCGAACCCTTCCACCTGCGCAACGACGATCAGGCCTATGTGGTGCAGGGCGTGCTCACCATCCCGCTCACCAGCGGCGGCCACACCGGCGCCGCCGTCGCCCAGGCCGAGAACACCAACAGCGGCGACCGCCTGCGCATCGAGGCCGCCCGCCGCCGCATGGTGCTCGATATCGCCAACGCCTGGAACCAGATGGTGACGATGCGCCGCAATCTGCAGATCGACCAGCAGGAGGTCGAATCCAGCCAGACCTTCTACGCCGGCTCTTTCGCCGAATACCGCGCCGGGCTGCGCTCCACCTTCGACGTGCTCTACGCGCAGGAAACCCTGCTCAATGCCGAGATCGCCCTCATCGCCGCCCGGCATGATCTCTATGTCGCGCAGGCGACGCTATTGCGCCACATCGGCGTGCTCGATGTCAGCAGCCTCACCAGCGGCGTCGGCCTCTACGACCCCACCGCCGATCTGCGGCTGGTCGAACAGCGCAGCGCCACCCCGTGGGACGCCCTGCCCCGCGGCCTCGATCACCTCGCCAAGCCCGGCACCCGCGGCCCCGCCGTCCAGCAGCCCCCGGTCCTGCCCGAGGCGCCCGCGCTGGCCCCGCCGAATGCCCCACCCCCGCCGGATGCCTACATCAGCTACAGCGTTGTTTTGCCTGATCTGACCCCCTCGCCACTGGGCGTGGTCATCAGCTATAGTGCCGTCGTGCCCGATCTGGCGACGGCGCCCCCCGGCATCGCCATCAGCTACGGCCCGGTCGTGCCGCGGGCCGCGCCGCCGCGCCCGGAGATGCCGCTACGCCCAGACATGAAGGTATTGCGCTGATGCTGGACTTCACCCGCTCCACCCAGGCCCCGCCGCCGGGCACCGCCCCGCCGACCGATGACTCGGGGCTGATCGCCTTCGCCTCGCTGCTGGCGATGCATCAGGTGGCGGTGGATCCGGCCCAGCTGCGCCACAGCCTCGGCCACCACCGCGATGTCGACGCGCAGGATCTGCTGCGCCTCGCCGCCCGCGCCGCGAAAAGCGATCAGGGCATCAAGGCCAAGGCCATCCGCACCAGCTTCGACAAGCTGGCCCAGCTGCACCTGCCGGCGCTGGCCAATGGCCCGGGCGGCTGGTTCATCATCGGCCGCGTCGGCGGCGGCGAAGTGCTGATCCAGCCCACCCAGCGCAGCACCCATCCCGGCACCCAGCCAGGCACCCAGCCAGGCGGGCAACCAGGCACGCAACCGGGGGCTCCGGGCATCCAGAAGCTCACCCGCGAGGCGCTGGAGGCGATCTCGTCGGGAGAACTCGTCCTCATCACCACCCGCGAGGGCTTTGGCGGCCCCAGCCAGCCCTTCGACATCTCGTGGTTCCTGCCGCAGATCGTCAAATACCGCCGCCTCATCGGCGAGGTGCTGCTGATCACCCTCGCCATCAACCTGCTGGGCCTTGCCGCGCCGCTGTTCTTCCAGAACGTCATCGACAAGGTGCTGGTGCACAACACGCTCGATACGCTGGATGTGCTGGTCATCGGCTTCGTCGTCGTCTCGGCGTGGGAGACGATCTTTAACTGGCTGCGCACAAGGCTTTATTCCGAAACCAGCCAGAAGATCGACGTCGAACTCGGCGCCAAGCTGTTCCGCCACCTGCTCGGCCTGCCGCTCGGCTATTTCGAGGCCCGCCGCGTCGGCGACATTACCATGCGCGTCCGCCAGCTGGAAACGATCCGCGAGTTCCTCACCAACGCCTCGCTGTCGGTGCTGGTCGATCCCTTGTTCACCATCGTCTTCCTGGTGGTGATGTGGATCTATTCGATCAAGCTGTTCCTCATCTCGATCCTCACCATCCCCGCCTATTTCGCCGTCGCCATCCTCATCACCAAACCCTTGCGCGCCCGCATCGAGGAAAAATTCGAACGCGGCGCGGCCAACAACGCGCTGCTCATCGAAAGCATCGGCGGCATCCAGACGGTCAAGGCCGGCGCCGTCGAGCCGCAATGGCAGGACCGCTGGGAACGCCAGCTCGCCGGCTACAGCCTCGCCAGCCAGAAGGTCATCAACCTCGGCAACACCGGCAGCCAGGCCATCCAGCTCATCTCGAAGCTCAACATGGCCGCCATCCTCTATTTCGGCGCCGAGGCGGTGATCGATAAGGATCTGACCGTCGGCGGCCTCGTCGCCTTCAACATGTTCGCCCAGCGCGTCTCCGGCCCGGTCATCCGCATGGCCCAGCTGTGGCAGGATTTCCAGCAGGTGCGCATCTCCATCGAGCGCCTCGGCGATGTGCTCAACCAGCCGGTCGAACCCGGCTCCGGCAGCCGCACCGCCCTGCCCGCCATCCGCGGCGACATTGCGTTTCAGGGCGTCCGCTTCCGCTATGGCCTCGAAGGCCCGTGGACCATCGAGGACATCAACGTCGAGATCCCCGCCGGCTCGTCGCTCGGCATCGTCGGCTCCTCGGGCTCGGGCAAGAGCACGCTGACCAAGCTGCTCCAGCGCCTCTACGTCCCCGCCGGCGGCCGCATCCTCATCGATGGCGTGGATATCGGCCAGATCGACCCGGCGTGGCTGCGCCGCCAGATCGGCGTGGTGCTGCAGGAAAACCTGCTGTTCAACCGCTCCATCCGCGAGAACATCGCCCTCGCCAACCCGGCCATGCCGCTGGAGGCGGTGATCAACGCGGCAACGCTGGCCGGCGCCCACGAATTCGTCGTCCGCCTGCCGCATGGCTACGACACGCCGGTGGAAGAGCGCGGCACCAATCTCTCGGGCGGCCAGCGCCAGCGCCTCGCCATCGCCCGCGCGCTGATCACCAACCCGCGCATCCTCATCCTCGACGAGGCCACCTCCGCGCTCGACGCCGAAAGCGAGGAGATCATCCAGACCAACCTCAAGGCCATCGCCCGGGGCCGCACCGCCATCATCATCGCCCACCGCCTCTCGGCCATCCGCCAGTGCGACACGATCATCGCGCTGGAATCCGGCCATATCGTCGAACGCGGCACCCATGCCGAGCTGCTCGCCCTGAACGGCCGCTATGCCGATCTCCACCGGCGCCAGGCCGGCATCCGGCCAGACTTCAGCCAGGGCGGCAACTGAACATGGCCAATCACTGGCAAGTCATCTCCGACGCCCTCAAGGCCGAGAAGGAACGCGGCAAGAGCACCTTCCGCTCGTCCGAGATCGATTTCCTCCCCGCCGCGCTGGAGGTCATCGAGCGCCCGGTCAGCCCCACCGGCCGCGCCACCGCCTGGGTGCTGCTCATCGGCCTTGCCCTCACCACCCTGTGGCTGTTCCTCGGCCATGTCGATGTCGTGGTTTCGGCCGCCGGCAAAACCCAGCCCAGCGGCAGCGTCAAGCTCATCCAGTCGGCCGGCTCGGGCGTCGTGCGCGGCATCTATGTCCACGATGGCGACGCGGTGAAGGCCGGCCAGCCGCTGGTCGATCTCGACCCCACCCTCTCCGGCGCCGATCTCGCCGAATCGCAAAAGGCCCTGTCCAACGCCGAGCTGGACGCCGCCCGCAATCAGGCCATCGCCGACGCACTCTCGGGCAAGGGGCTGCACTTCCACCCGCCAGAGGGCCTCGCTCCGGAGGTCGCCGCCACGCAATCCCGCCTCATCGCCGCGCAAATCGCCGAGGTCGAGGCCTCCGCCGCCGGGCTGGAGGCCGCCCGCCGCTCATCGCTGGCCGATGAACAGGCCGCCGGCTCGCAGATCGCCAAATACCGCGAGACCGTCCCCATCCTCAGCCACGAACTCGACAATATGCGCAGCCTCGATGCGCAAGGGTACGCGCCCGGCTTGCGCCTGCTCGAACTCCAGCGCCAGCAGCGCGGCGAGGCGGGCGACCTCGCCGTCGCCATGGCCGAGCGCAACAAGGGCGCCGCCGATGCCGCCAAATTCGGCGAACAGGCGCGCGAAACCCGCGAACAGGCCCGCCACACCGCCCTCACCGATCTCGCCAAGGCCGAGGCCGAAATCATCCTGCGCCGCGAGGAAGTCACCCGCGCCAGCGCCAAGCGCCAGTTCCAGCGCCTCACCTCGCCGGTCGATGGCACGGTGCAGCAACTCTCGCTGCACACCATCGGCGGCGTGGTCGAACCCGCCCGCCCGCTGATGATCATCGTCCCCAGCGGCGACGGGCTGGAAGTCGAGGCCCGCATCCTCAACAAGGATGTCGGCTTCGTCCACGAGGGGCAGGCCGTCGCGGTCAAGCTCGAGGCCTTCCCCTTCACCCGCTACGGCACGGTGCCCGGCGTCGTGCGCCACATCAGCCGCGATGCCGTGCCCGACCAGAAGCTCGGCTCGGTCTATGTCGCCACCATCGGCCTGCCGCACGCGTCGATATCGGTCGATGGCCGCACCGTCCCGCTCACCGCCGGCCTCAACGCCACCGCCGACATCCGCACCGGCAGCCGCAGCATCGCCAGCTACATGCTCAGCCCGCTGCAAACCACCGTCGCCCAGGCCGGCCGGGAACGGTAGGGCGCCTGTCCCGCGCCCCGGCGCAAAAGGACAAGCGCCTCTTCTATCCGCTCCGCCCCCGCCCCGCCCAGCGCCCCGGCGCCCAAACAAACCCCCAAAACGGGCTGGGCCAAAACGGACTGGGCCAAAACGGACTGGGCCAAAACGGGCGGGGGCAAGACGGGCGGGGGCAAGACGGGCTGGGCCAAAACGAACCCCAAAAACCGACCGGGGCCGGCAACCGGCGGGAAGCGGGTCGCCCCACTCCCCCCGGTTGCCGGCCCCGGCCAATGCACCGCCCCGCCGGGCGGCTCACCCCGCTCAGACGAACTTCACATCGCCCTGCAGGCTGCTCGCCGTCACGTTCTTCAGCGTGATGCTGTCATTGGCATCCAGCGTGATGATCGTGTCGCTGCCCTGCTGCGTGGTGGCGCCCAGCAGATGGGCCCAGTCGGCAAACAGGCTCTTGTCGAACTGCAGCGTGTCATGGCCGGCGCCGGTGGCGGCAAAGCCATTGATCGTCTGGTTGCCGAACCCCGCGTGGAAGGCGAAAGTATCGGCCCCGGCCCCGGCATAGATGGCATCGCCATTGGCGCCGGTGATCGTGTTCCCGCCGCTGCCGGCATAGATCGTGCCATTGGCCGAGCCGGTGATCGTATCCGCCGTTGCCGACAGGTCCTTGATCGTCAGCCCGGCCACGCCGCCGGGGGTAAAGCCCCAGGCCCCGGCCGAAGCCTTCAGGTCGACCTCGGTGATGCCGCTGTCGCTCTGGTTCAGGCTCACCGCGCCGCCGCCGCTCAGGCTGAGCGTGGTGGTGCCACCAGCCGCCTGGATCTGCGCGCCGGCCGTCGCGGCCGTGGCGTTGATGATCGCCGTGCCGCCGCCGCCGATCACGCTTTCGCTGGCACTGCCCAGGTTGACCGTGTCGATGCCGGTGGAAAGCGCGATCCGCGAGGTGTCGCCAGCCACACCATTGATGGTGATAGCCCCCGCCCCCGAAGTCTGCACCACATTCACCTGCGTGTTCATCCCGGTCCGCAAGGTCACCGTCTCGGAAGGCACGCCACCCTCGTCCAGATTGATCGCCGAGAAGTAGGACAGCCCCGAGAGCGCGCCAAAGTTGACCACGCCGCCCCCATTGATGTTCAGCGTGCTGCCCAGATTGCCGCCCTTCAGGCTCACCCCGGCAACGATATTGGCCGCCGTGGCATTCACCGTGTCGAAGCCGCCCGTGCCCTGCACGGAAATCGGCTGGCTGTTCAGCGTCAGCGTCGTGCTGGTGTCGAGCTGCACGTTCAGGTTTGTCCCCCGTCAGCACTTA
>CAIXXP010000081.1 GCA_903923465.1 uncultured Sphingomonadales bacterium
CCGATACAGCCCGATCACCCAGCCATCGATAAAGGCATAGAGGCTGACCGCCAGCGGCAGCACCACCGCCGTCACCCCCCAGGTGACCAGCGGCCGCCGCCCGATCAGCTGGTGATAAATCACCGCCAGCAGCAGCGAGATCGAAAAACCCGAGATGGTGGCAATGAACACCAGCACCAGAAACGACAGCGGCTGGCCATTGGCCAGGCTGGACATCAGGCGCAGCGTGGCCGCCCCACCCCAGCCGGCCGCCTGCAAGCGCCAGAGGGCCTTGTTCTTGTTCGCGAAAAACGGCGTCGGGCGGAAAGGAAGCACGGCCATGGGCGGGTTCTATCGCAAAACCGGGCTGATCGCAAAGCGGCAGATCCTGTGAGTTGTTTCGGAAGGGCGTAGGTTTTTGACAAGGGAAAGGGAGGAGCCTTGGGGGTGTTACGCCCCCAAACCCCCATTACTGCATGGCTGAGCGCTGCCCTCTCCACGGAGCGCCATGCCGCAAAGCGGCTTTGACAGCCTGCGGCGCGGTGAGGTTATGCGACACGGTGCCTTTGGCCATTCCCCATCGCCGGGAGACGGCAGGGGGGTGCAGGGGGCTAGCCCCTGCAAAACCTCCATCCAAGCCTTTATCAGGCGCCCCTAGCCCGCCACATCCCGGTGCGGCGGCGAGGCAGCGGCGATGGCCTTGGCCAGTTGTTCGGCACCAACCGCGCCGGCCAGCATCGAGTTGCCCACCACCCAGGTCGGCGTGCCGGAGATGCCCAGCTTGCGGGCAAGGTCCAGGTTGCGGTCGATGGCGGCATCCAGCCGTGGGTCGGCCAGGGCGGTTTGGGCGCGGGCCATATCCAGCCCGGCCGCCTTTGCCGCCGCGGCGATGCTGCGGGCATCTGGGTGGCCGATGGTGAACATGGCGGTGTAGAACGCGGCATAGCGCCCCTGCCCCGCCGCCACGAGCGCCATTTTCGCCGCGTCCCGGCTTTCGGGCGTCAGGATCGGCAGCTCGTGCACCACCACCCGCAGATCGGGATTGGCGGCGGTGAGCTGGGCGAGATCGGCCACGCTGCGCCGGCAATAGCCGCAGGCGAAATCGGTAAATTCCACCAGGGTGACGCGGCCATTGGGGTTGCCCAGCACCGCGCTGGGGACTGGCTTGAACACATCGTCGCGCAGGCTGGCCAGCTGCATGCCGGTCTCGTTCTGGCGCAGCCGGTCCATCGCCTCGGGCAGCACCTCCGGGTGGGCCAGCAGATAGTCGTGGATGACAAGCTCGGTCGCCGCGCGGTTGGCGGGGGCCCAGTGGCTCATCACCACGCTGGTGCCCGCGCCCCCCAGCACGCCGCAGATGGCGCCGGTGGCAACAAGGGCGAGGTGCGATTTGGCGAGCATGGGCAATACCGTTCCGAACATGATGGGGCCTGCCTAGTGGTGCTTCTTGGCGTGCGCAATCGCGGCGCGGGCTTCCATGGCGATATCCTGCGCGCGCAGGGCATCGCTGCTGCCGGGCTTCAGGCCGGCGAGGGCGCCCTGGGCGCTGCGCAGGGCGGCGGCCATCTGGCCGGAGAGGGATTGCTGCTCGGCGCTGGCCAGCTGTGCGCGCGGCAGATCGCCCTGCGCCGCATAGACGATGCCCAGCTCGTACCAGGCGAAGGGGTTGTCGCGGTCGCGGGCGACGGCGCTTTTCAGCACGCGGGTCGCCTCGGCGAAATGCGCGCCGGTGGCGCCATCCTTGCCGCCATTCATACTATTGGCCGCCTCGTCGGCGGAAATGAGCGCATGGCCAAAGGTGGTGGCGATCAGCGGCTGGTTGCCGGTGAGTTCGGTGGCGCGGCGCAAGGGGGCGAGGGCCTCGGCGGGCTTGCCGGCCTCCAGCAGGATCTGGCCTTTCAGTTCCAGGAAATAGGGGTCGTTCGGCGCCTCGGCCAGCAGGGAGTCAGCCTCCGCCGTCGCCTTGTCGAGGAAACCATCCTTGTGAAAGGCGTAGGCCCTGGCATAGCGGGCCGGCACGTTGTTCATGTAATCGGGATAGGTTTGCATCGTGTCGGCCGGCGTTGCCAGATAGCCGAACAGCTTGGCCTTTATCCGCTGGAAGCGCGCCTCCAGCACCGGGTCGCTCCGTTTGTTCCACGCGGGGTCCTTCTCGTAGGTATCCTGCAGGAAGGCGATGCGGTCATCGGTGAGCGGGTGGTCGGTGTAGAAAGCGTCATCGTCGGTGCGGGTGACGCCATAGCGGTTTTCCAGATTGAGTAGCTTGTGGAAGAACTCGATCGAGCCGCGCCCGGAAATGCCGGCGGCCGAGAGGAACTTGGCGCCGGCCGCGTCGGCCTGCTCCTCCTGCCCGCGGGTATAGGCGATATATTTGCCCAGCGCCGCCTGCTGCCCGGCCATCAGCACGCCCATCGCCGCCTCGCCGCCGCCCGCCGCCACGGCAGCGCCGGCCAGCAGCAGCGAGAGAATGGAGATGCTGGTCGCCTGCTCGGCGCCGCGCGTGTCTATCGCGTGGCCGCCGACCACATGGCCCAGCTCGTGCGCGACCACGCCCTGCAGCTGGTTGACGTTGTCCGCCTCGTTGATCAGCCCGGAATTGACATAGACCGCCTGCCCCCCGGCGACGAAAGCGTTCACCTGCGGGTCGTCCACCAGCACGATGTCGACGTTCTTTGGATCGAGCCCGGCGGCCACGATCAGCGGCGTGGCCATATCGTGCAGCAGCGCCTCGGTCTCGGCATCGCGCAGCACCGATTGCGCCGCCACCGGCTGCACCGAGGCGCCAAACAACGCCAGCGCGGCCAGGCCGACGGCCAGAGGGTGGGCGAACCGGGAGGGGAAAGGGAAGCGCATGGGTGCAGATGCTTAGCACGCGTCTGGCTGAACGGTGGATGAAAAGCGCGCGAAGATTTCCTGGGGGCGTTACGCCCCCAACCCCCATTGCCGTCTGCGTGGCGCATGTTCCGCAGGGGGGCGACCCGCCGCGAACGGCCTTTAGGGCCTGCGGCGCGGTCGCGCGACACGGTGCCTTTGGCCCTTCCCTATCGCCGGGAGATGGCAAGGGGTGCAGGGGCTATCCCCTGCAAAGCCTAATGCCCCTGTTCAACCCGGCAAGTGACGCGCGACCCTTGCCAGCAGCGCGTCATCGGCGCTCGCCTCGCCCAGCACCACGATCTCGCCGCCCGGCAGGCGGCGGGTCACCACTACTGAAAATTCCGGTTCGCATTCGCTTGATGCTGTCTCGCCGCCCGAGGCCAGGCTGCTGAGGGGGCGGGTGCGGATCCGCCGCAGGCGCTGCGCCAACTGATCATGCCGCGAGGGTGCGCGGCCGGCGCCGGTGACGCGGGCGTGGCGCTCGTCCTGAACCACAGCCTTCAGCCCGCCGGAGACGGCCGCCAGCCAGCCGGCCAGCGCGCCGGGCGCGATGTCCAGCCGCTCGGCGTGGGCGAGCACGGTCGCGTATTCGGTGAGGCGGGTTTTGTCGGCGCCCGGGCCAAACACCAGCTTTATCAGCGGCAGCGTGGGCGCGCGGGTCTGGGCTTTCAGGCCGGCGCCGGCGAGCAGGCGGGCAAATTCCTCCGGCTCGTCCCTTGTCGCCAGCGCGAAATCCCATGCGGCGCCAATGGCGGCATAGAGCGCGACATGGCTGTTGTCCGCCCGCAGGCGGGCGACCCGCGCCATGGAGCGCGCAGCCACCAGCCAGTCTATCAGGGATGGCGCCTCGGCGGCGGGCTGGGCGGCGGCCAGCAGCGGCCCCAGCAGCCCGTCGATCTGGGGAGCCGGCGAAGTGTCGATGGCTGCGGGCGCATAGGCCTGCCGAACCTCGCGCAGCAATGCCGCCGCCATGTCCGCGTCGGCCAGCTCCTTCCAGTTGAGCACGCCCAGCACATGGCTGATCACGCCATCGGCATCGCCAAACGGCAGTAGCATGCCGCGATACAGCGTGGTTCGCTGGTGGCGGTTCACAAACTCCGCCTGAAACCCGATCGGCGCCTGATAGGCGAGAATTTGCACATAGTGCCCGGCCACGCGCGACAGCAGCGAGGTGCCGGGAATGTCCGACAGGTGGCGGATGGGCGCCTCGGCACCGCATTCCTCAGCCAGCCCGGCACCCAGAAAGGCGATGGCCGGGTTTTCGATGCCGGCGGAAAAGTCCAGCAGCACCGCCTGATCGGCGAAGTCGGCCATGTCGGTCGCGTTCAATGCGGCAATCGGCGGAAAAGCCTCATTTTCCCGCAAGGTAGACCAGATGGCATGGGCGCGCATCTGCATGCGCCGCTCCTCCTGGCCGATCGGCTCCGTGGGTAGTTCGACGTCGAATTCCCGGTCCCAGACGCTATCGTCCGATTCGTAAAACTCGCTCCAGTCTGCGCGATGGTAGTCCATGTCCCGCCCCGGTTAATGCCCCTGAGAGGTTTTTGCGCCCGGGTGCGTAAAACAAGTGTTAATGCGGCACTGCGGTTACGCAATGGAATGAGTTTCGCCCGCCGGCATGGGCGCCACCATCCGCAGCACCGCAAGGCTGAGTACCAGGAAGATGGCCGCCGCGTGCAACGCGAAGCCAAGGCCCCGCCAATCCGCCACCGCGCCCCATACCCAGGAGCCTATCGCCATGCCGCCAAAGGTTACCGCCTGATAGATCGACAGGCAGCGGCCGAGAATCGCCTCGGGGCTGCGCATTTGCATCGCCACGTTGATGGTGGTGAGGCCCGTCACCCAGCCGGCGCCCGCGATGAAGGTGGCCGGGGCGGCGGCGGCGAGCGAATGGGCATTGGCCAGCACCAGTTGCGCCGCGACAAAGGCGAGGCAGGCGACGGTGATGACCAATTCGCTGGACATGCGCCGCCGCGCCCAGCCGATGACCAGCGCCGCCGCGATGGAGCCGATGCCGAACAGGCCCAGCAGCACGCCATAATCGATCTCTGAACCATGCAGCGGCCCACGCACCACCGCCGGCACCAGCGCCTGATAGCCCGCCACGCCAAACCCCATCGCGCAGCCACGCAGCAGAATCCGGCGAATCGGCGAAGAGCTGGCGCAGAAATGCACGCCAGCCGCGATGGCGGGCAGCATCGGCTTGCGGACGGGCGGCACCGTATCCGGTTTCCAGCGCCACAGCACCGCGATCAGCGGCGGGCGGCTGGCGGCATTGAAGCCAAAGGCGACGCCGACGTTCCACAGCGAGATCAGCATGCCGCCCAGCGCCGGCCCCACCGTGCGCGCCAGATTGAACGAGATGGTGTTCAGCGCGATGGCCTGGGGCACATCGTTCAGCCCCACCTGCTGGCTCACCGATGCCTGCCAGGCCGGCGCGTTAAGCGCGGTGCCGATGCCCAGCGACAGGGTGAGCGCGAGCAGCAGCACCGGGGTCATCAGCCCCGCCCAGGTGAGGGCCGACAGCACCGCCGCCGCGCAGGCCATGCCGATCTGCGAGGCGAGCATGATTCGCCGCCGGTCGTAATTATCGGCGATGGCCCCGGCGAAGACGCCAAACAGCATGATCGGCACCGTGTTCGAGGCCTGCACCAGCGCAACCAGCTGGTGCGATTTGGTGAGGTCGGTCATCAGCCAGGCGGCGCCGACCGTCTGCATCGTCGTGCCCATGTTGGAGGCGAGGTTGGCCGTCCAGATGGCGCGAAAGGCGGGGTATTGAAATGGCGCAAAGGTGCCGCTGGGGCGCCGCGCCGCCGGTGTCGCCATGGCGGAAGCCGAGCCGGATGTGCTCCCTTCGCCCGCCGTCGCGCCATCAGCTTCGGCGATTTCGGATGGGGCGCGAGATGGCATGGAGGATGGTTCGGTTATCGGCACGGCAAAATGGGCCTAGGGCGGGTGAGAGCGCCCCGCAAGCCCCTTACCCGGGGTTGGTGGGTTGGGCGCAGGCGGCCAGCGCTTGTTCCGCCGCGCCGGGCGTGCTTCAGCGGGGCATGACCGAGCCTGCCTCTCCCTGCACCGGCGTGTGCCGAATCGAGCCCGCCACCGGCTGGTGCACCGGCTGTTGGCGGAGCATTTCCGAGATCACCGCGTGGCCGGCACTGACGGACGATGGCAAGCGGGCGATATTGGCCGGGCTGTGCGAAAGGCGGGAATCAGCCGCGCCGGTGGTGGATGAGGCGCCAGCCGGTGCCGCGTCGCTGAAACCGGTGCGATCTATCCGAAGCCCCGGGTGAGTTTCGGGTCGCCCGCCAGCACGCCCCGGCGCAGCGCCGCGCGGGCCAGCCGCTCCACCTCCACCTTGCGGCGGGCCGGGGCCAGCGGGTGTAGCGGTGCCGGGCGCAGGATTTCCGCATCATAGCCATCCGCGACAATCAGCCCGCAGTCGGTGGGGCGAAAGGCCTCGGTTTCCATGCAGGCGGCATCGAGGTGAGCGGCAAGGCCCCAGAAGAATCGGTCGCAATGGTCGAAATAGTCGGGCCACTTGCCGTCACCCAGCAGATCGGCGCGGGCCACCTTTATTTCCACGATGATGACATGGCCCTTGGCGTCGATCCCCATCAGATCGGCGCGGCGGCCATTGCGCAGGGGCATTTCGGGCAGGCACCAGATGTCGTTGCGCGCGAACAGGCGGCCGATTCCCCGCGCGACCGCGGCGGCACCGGGTGAAATATCCGCAAGGGGTGGCGAGTCGGGCAGCGGTTCAGACACCGGCCCACTATAAGAACATAAAAGGAACGATCAAGAGGCGATCAGGCGCCCCTCGGGCTATTCCGCGTGATCGGCGGGCTGGTCGATCGCCACCGCCATCAGCAGCGCGCGGGCCGAGACGAATTCCTGCCACAGGGCCTGTGCGGGCGCGACGGCCGCGCCCCCGCGTTCATGCACCGAAAGCAGGGCGGCAAGCCCCGGTTCCATGATGGCCACCAGATCGGCCAGACCCTCTTCCACCAGCCGCCGGCGCCCACCCGCCAGCGCGGAGACGGCGGCGGGGAACTGGCGCAATTGCGCGGTGGGGGTTTCAGGACCGGCGCCGGTCAGCGCCAAAACCGCCTCGGCGGCGGCGTGCAACGCCTGCCACTGGCCCTCGAGCACCTCCAGCGAGGAGCCACCAGGGTGGGGAGACATGCTGGGCGGGCGCAGGTTCATGCGCGTAAGTTACCGCGAAAACCTTGTTGAATTCTTAACCGGGATTTTGGCGGCCCGGCTGGAGCCCTATTGCCAATCCGCCCGAGTGCTGCGAAAGCACTGGCAACCTCGCGTGGCCGCTGCTAGCGGCTGTGCTTGCCGGCGCACCCGTAGCTCAGCTGGATAGAGTACTGCCCTCCGAAGGCAGGGGTCACAGGTTCGAATCCTGTCGGGTGCACCACTTTCCTGACATGAACGCCGCCGGCGCTGCCACCGAACACCCCGGGCGGACCTGCTGGCGCGCTAGCCGCCCTTGTGCCGGATCTCGCGGGCGCGCCGGTGCCGGTCGAGCGTGATAACCAGGTCGGCATACTCGGGCATCTCGGCAAGGATGCGCCGCGTCAGCCGCTCGTAGTGCTGGATGAAGGTGCCCACCTCCGCGTCGCTCATGCCGCCACCGCCGGTGGCGCGAAGGGCGCGCTCCTGTTCGGTGCGCCAGTTCAGCACCGCCTCGAAGCCGGGCGCGGCCAGCAGCACCAGCGCATCCAGCCGCGAGAAAAGCCGCTGGTAATCCCCGCCGAGGGCTTGCTCCACCCGTTGACGCCATGCGCCCCGCGGGTCTTGCGTTGCCTCCAGCGCGTTGAGCGGGGCGGGATCCGGCATGGCGGCGGCGGGCCGGGCACCGACGCACCAGCCTTCGAGTATCAAGACGCGCGTTCCCGCCGGCGCCAGCGGCCATAGCGCCGGGTCAATACGATCATCCGCACCCTTGTCGAATCGGGGCAGCGGCGTGGGCTCCCCCCGTCCCAGCGCAGCAATAACCGCCAGCGCGAGGGCAACATCATGCGTGCCCGGCACCCCGCGGGTGCGCAACAAGGGGTGGAGCCGCCGCGCCATCGTCTGCCGCTCGGCCTTCGTCTTATAGATGTCGTCGATGGAAAGCACTGCCGTCGGCAGCCCTCGCGCGGTCAGCTCGTCCCGCAGGATGGCAGCCAGCGTGGATTTCCCACAGCCTTGGCTGCCGCAAATGCCCAGCACGAAGAGCGCGCGCGCGTGGCCGGGGCGGCGGCCCAGAACCAGGCCGCGCACTGCCGCAACAATGGCCGGATCGGAAAGCTGGTTCAGGCGATGCCCCCTGCGCTGTGGCACCAGTGCCGTAGCGGTATATGGCCCCGCGCGGGCATTTCACCAAGCGGACCGTGGGCAGGCGCCACCCCGGTATTGCGCAAATTTGCAAACAGGGTTGCGCCCCGGTGAAAGCGGCGGAGCGGCAAACCGGTTATGCAGGCACCCAGTTTTTGGGAAAAACCTACCTATGGTCAATCGCAAATCCTTCTCGGGCAATACCGACTGGCCGTTGGACAATATGGTGATGGGGCGAAAGCTGCTGTCGGAGTTCAACCACTTGTTGATGGCGCGGGGGCTTATGTCGAAAATCTCCAAGATCGAAGCGAGTGCCGAACCCCTGGCGGACGCCGGCCCGGGCGAGTTCGGAACCTACCGGGCCACACCCGAGCAGGTTCTGGTGGCGTTGCAGGCTTCGCAGATTCCGGAATATGCCTTTGCCGCCAGCACCTATGTTCGATTGGGATTTATCACTTCGGAAGGCGACGTTGCCTGGGACGTTGTCTTCTCCGACGGGAAGCCCCTGTTTCGGCTGACCGCGTCGCCCCGGCCCTGTGCGGGCGGCACGCGGGTCGGCTTCGATGTCGTGCCCTGTTGCGGCCCGCGATGGAGTGCCGTGCGCCGCGCGCTGCGCGAACATCCGGGAATTGGCGTGACGTGTCGGCAACTGGTGAGGGACCATGTGGAGGCAGCGCTGACCTCTTGCGATCTGGATGGCTCGAAATTCGGCGATCTGCTCGCGGGAAAATGCCCCTGAAGATAGTTGCCAGCGCCGGCCTCGGGCGGTAATCGCGCTCAGGTAAGTCACGACCGCGCCGCCGCGCGGGGTTGAACGGGCCAGTCTGCACCACATTATTGCCAATAATTCAGTGTGCTTGGCGACCACTGACAATCTAGACGAATCTATTGTGCGTTAACGTACCGACATAAAGCTGGCAATTTAACATATCAATGCTCATGGGTAAGAAATCGGCTGCCGGTTCATGGGCGCAGTCGCCTGAGAGAATTGTTCTCCCGCCCTATTGTTTCAGAGGGCGTAAAGTTGGTAAGCGGGGCAGATTTCCGGGCGGGCTAGGCGTGCGCCATCCTGACGAGGGTTGGCAGGCTGGGTACGGACGGCGCGCCCGGCACGGCGAAGCGGTCGCCGAGGAATTGGTAGAATGAGATGCCGAGCTTTGCGCAGGTC
>CAIXXP010000082.1 GCA_903923465.1 uncultured Sphingomonadales bacterium
CACAGCATGATCGAGAAGGTCATGCCCAGCGTCTGCGCCCAGTCCGGCAGCGCCGTATAGTGCAGATGATGCGGGCCGGCCCAGATGTAGAGGAAGATCAGTGCCCAGAAGTGAATGATCGACAGCCGGTAGGAATAGACCGGACGTTCGGCGCGCTTCGGGATGAAGTAGTACATGATGGCGAGGAAGCCGGCGGTGAGGAAGAAGCCCACCGCGTTATGCCCATACCACCATTGTACCAGAGCGCCCTGTACGCCGCCAAATAAGCTCATCGAGCGGCTGCCCAGGAAGCTGACCGGAATGGCCAGGTTGTTGACGAGGTGGAGCATCGCCACCGTCAGCAGGAACGACAGGTAGAACCAGTTGGCCACATAGATATGCGGCTCGCTGCGCCTCACCAGCGTGGCGACGAAAACCGCCAGATAGGAAACCCACACCACGGTGAGCCAGATATCGACGTACCACTCGGGCTCGGCATATTCCTTGCCCTGGGTGATGCCCATCAGATAGCCGGTGGCGGCCAGCACGATGAACAGCTGATAGCCCCAGAACACGAAGCGCGCGAGCGCCGGGAAAGCCAGCCGCGCCCGGCAGGTGCGCTGCACCACATAGAACGAGGTGGCGATCAGCGCATTGCCGCCAAAGGCGAAGATGACCGCCGAGGTGTGCAGCGGGCGCAGGCGCCCGAAGTTGAAATACGGAGGGAAGTTCAGCAGCGGATAGGCGAGCTGAAGCGCAATGGTGAGGCCCACAAGAAAGCCCGCCATGCCCCAGAACACCGTGGCGATGACGCCCCAGCGGATCACCTCGTCATCATATTTGCCCGGCGGTGGCGCGCGCAGCACCCCGCCACCGATTTCGGCGTAATTGGCCCGGCTGATGGTGAACCACAGGCCGATCAGCGCCGCCGCCGCCAGGATACCCATATGTACGGCAAAGCCGATGTCCACGGCCGCAACCGAGGCTATGACAGCAATGATCGCTGCCGCGAGCCACAATAGGGCCCGTGCTGTTAAAGATTCCATGAGCCTTCCCTCTCATGACGGAATGTCATGGAGCAGCCTCTTCGGCGGGCGGCGGCCGGCCGACATTGATCGGGGTCAAGTTGCGCGCCCGACACTGTTGCGACGCACAAAATTTCTCATGCGGTGAAATTGCGGGAAATCAATGTCGCCTTTGCAAACCAGGCCGATCTGACAGGCCTGCGCCGCGCTTCACGGCCTGCACAGGGCAGGCCCCGTGGCGAAGGATGAGGGACTATGATCAAGAACACCGGGCGCACGCTCGCCACCACCGCTGCAATGGGCGCCGCTCTGGCTGCCACTGTCGCCATCTCGGGCACCGCCCATGCGCAAGACGCCTATGCCGGCCACTGGCAGTTCAAGGTGCTGGCCACGGCGGTGATGCCCAGCGGCAGCGTTGTGACGTCCAGCGTGGTTGACCCCCTTGGCCTGACGGCCAACGGCAAGGTGCTCAATGGCCTGGCCACCACGGCCAACGACAATGTGACGCCGACGATCGCGGTTGAGTATTTCTTCAAGCCCAGCATCTCGGTCGAGACCATCGCCGGCATCACCGCGCACCATGTGACCGGCACCGGCACCAACCTGCCCGCCGGCGGCGTTGGCGTGGTTGACCATCTGCAGATCATTCCCTTCACCGTGACGGCGAAGTATCACCTGGTTGGCCTGCTGCCCGCCGGCATCAAGCCCTATATCGGGGTTGGCCCCACGCTGTTCGCGGTGATCAACGACCGCCCGAGCGCCACCGTGCAGTCGCTGGGGGTGACCCGCACCAAGCTGACCAGCAACTTTGGCGGCGTGATCCAGGCCGGTCTCGATGTGCCGGTGGGCCATGGCTACAGCCTCGCGCTCGACGCCAAGAAGTATTTCGTCGACACCACGGCCCACTTCCACACGGCCTCGGGCGCGGATGTGCTGGACGCCAAGGTACGGCTGAACCCCTGGGTGGTCAGCGCCGGTGTGGCCTATCGCTTCTGAGCGAAAACCTGACGCGGGTGGGGCGCGGGTGGGGCGCGGGCAGCCCTGCCCTGCCCGCGCAACCCTGCCATGCGGGTCGCGAGCCGGGCGGGCTTGCGGCCCGTATGCGTCTAGCCGCCGGATTCGATGACGAGCGCGGGCCGGTCGAGAATGACCACGTCGCGGCGCGAGGGGAGATCGATGATGCCCTCGCCCTTCAGCCGGGTGAACTGGCGACTCACGGTCTCGATGGTGAGGCCCAGCACATCGGCGATCTGCTGGCGCGAGAACGGCAGGGTGAAGCGCGTGACGCCGGGTTCGGCCCCCGCATGCGTGTCGCAGGTGGCCGGGGCCAGCCGCTCCACCAGGTCGAGCAGGAAGCTGGCCACCTTCTCGCTGGCGGATTTGCGGCCCAGCAACAGCATCCAGCGGCGGGTGCGGTCCAGCTCTTGCAGGGTGCGTTGCAACAGCTTGTGCTCCAGCGCGGGATGGCTGGAGGCAAAACCATCGAAATCGCGGCGGCTGAACACGCAAACCCGCGATTCGGTGAGGGCGGTGACGCCATGGCTGGTGGTGCCGCCAAAGGGTCGGCCAATGAAATCCGATGGGTAGACCACGCCGACGATCTGCTCGCGGCCATCTTCCATGCCGGTGGCCAGCTTCAGCACACCCTCTATGACATTGGCGACGAGGACCGAATCCTCACCCTCCCAGATCAGCGACTCGCCCGCCGCCAGCGTGCGCCGGCGGCCGATGGCGTTGAGCGCGTTTATCTCGTCCTTGTCGAGGGAGGCGCAAATCGCCCGATTGCGCACGAGGCATTGATCGCAGCTGGACATGCCGCTTCGCCTAGCACCGCGACCGGTTGAGGGCAATGCCCCCGCAAGGCCGGGCCAAAATGGTTCAGCCGGCCAAATGTTCCGGCAACAATCACAGGATGTCGGCCGCCTCGGCCAATGCGCCGCGCAACCGTTCCAGCGCCTGGGCCTTCAGCTGATGGACGCGGGGGATGCTGACGCCCAGCACCCCGGCAATTTCGGCCAGATTCAGTTCCTCGACGAAATAGAGCTGGACGATGGTCTGCAACCGCTCCGGCAGGGCGGTGATGGCGGCGATGAGCTGACCGCGCAGTTCCGCGTCCTCCAGCTGCGTCAGGCTGTCGGGGGTGCTGTCGGCAAAGGCCATGTTGTCGTCGGAATAGGCGGCGTCCAGCGGCTCGAAATGCAGCGGTTCGGCGGCGGAGCGCAGGTCCTCCAGCGCGGCGCGCGACAGGCCCAGCGCCGTGGCCACCTCGCCCTCGTCGGCCTCGCGGCCCAGCGCGGTGCGCAGCGTATCGCGCGCCTCGCGGAGTTGGCGGCGCCGCTCTGCCGCCCCGCGCGACAGGGGCACGTGCCGCCGGATGAGATCCACCATCGCCCCGCGCACCCGCAATTTGGCATAGGCGGCAAAGCCGTCCTCGCCCGGGCCGACATGCCGCTGGGCGCATTCGGTGAGTGCCACCAGCCCGGCCTGCATCAGATCCTCCACCTCTATGCCGCCGCGCCCGGAGCCATGCAGATGCCACGCGAGGCGGCGGACCATCGGCATGAAGCGGCGCAGGCGATCGGTGGCATCGCCGCCATAGGCCAGCGCCGCCGCCGACAGCCCTGGCCGACCCGGGGCGCCGGAATGCGGGGGATTATCGGGAGATCCGTCGGCGCGCGGCGCGCGGGCGAGCAGGGAGTGGTCATGGATCATGCGGCAATACTCTCGATGGGTGCCGTGAAACCGGAGGCAGCCGACGCGGGCGGCGGCGGGAGGGCGATGACGGAGGGTTGCGCCGGAATGTGCTGGGGAGGCGCCTCGCCGCCGATCACCGCGATCACCTCGATCGGCTGGCTCTCGGGCAGTTCGGCGATGGAGAGCACCGCGCAGGCCGGCGCCCGCAGCCGCAGAAGCGCGGCCATGGTGCGGCGCAGGCGGGGCTGCACGATCAGCGCGGCGGCGCCGTTGGCCCCACCCCGCGCCGCCATTTCGGCCAGCACCCGCTCGGTGATGGAGCGGGCAAGGTCGGGCTCGATAACGGGTTGGCCGGTGGCGGGGTCGGTCAGGCCTTGGGCGATCATCGCTTCGAGCGTCGAATCGAGGGTGATCACCGGCAGGCGCTCGAAGGGGGCGCAGATGCGGCCGACGATCAGCGCGCCAAGATCGGCGCGCAGCAGCTCCACCAGCCGGTCGTGATCGGTGGTTTGTTGCAAGGCCAGCGCGAGGCTGGAGAGGATGGGCAGCGGGTGGCCGATGGGGATGCCATCTTCCAGCAGCGCGCGCAGCAGCCGGGTGAGCGCCGCCAGCGACAGGGGCGTGGGATAGACCGCCTCGACCAGCCCTGAGGCGCGGGTCTTCACCGCATCGAGGATGTTGCGCACCTCGTCTGGCCCCAGCAGCATCTGCGGGCGGGCCGAGAGCACATGGTTGAGGTGGGTGGCGATGACCGTGCTGGCATCGACGGTGAGGAAACCCTCGGCGGTGGCGAGATCGCGGGCGGCGGCATCAATCCATAGCGCCGGGCAGCCGAAGGAGGGGTCGATCGTGGGATCGCCGACGAGGGCGTGGCGCGGGTTGGCCTCGCCGGCGTCGATGGCCAGCACCTTCTCCACCCGGATGGTCGCCCCGCCCAGCGGCACGCCGCCGAGCATGATGCGGTAATCCGCCGGCGGCAGATCGAGGCTGTCGAGCACGCGGAATTGCGGCACAACGAAGCCGAAAGCCTGGCTGAGCTGCTTGCGCACCCCGGTGACGCGGGCCACCAGCGGGGCGCCGCGTCGTTCGTCGACCAATTGCACGAGGCCATAGCCAAGCTCGATGGTGACCAGCGTGTGGTCGCTGACATCGTCCAGCGCGATGCGGGAGGGATCGATGGCGGGCACTGGGGGCGGCGTATCCGCCAGCACTTGTGCCGCCGTCTGGCGCTTCTTCAGCGTGTTCCACAGCCAGAAGGCCAGCCCCGCCGCCGGCACGAACACGCGCTGCGGCATGGCGGGGATGCAGGAAATCGCCGAGAGGATCAGCGCCACCGGCAGCCAGCCGCGCGGATCGGAAAACTGCGCGCCGATCTGCCCGGCCAGATCGCGCGAATCGCCCACCCGCGTGACGATGACGGCGGCGGCGATGGAGAGCAGCAGCGAGGGCACCTGCGCCACCAGCGCGTCGCCAATCGCGAGGCTGATGTAGCGCTGGGCGGCGTCGGCGGCGGTGAGGCCGTGGGTGATCATGCCGAGACAGAAGCCGGCGATGATGTTGACGCCAAGGATGAGCAGGGCGGCGACGGCATCGCCCTTCACGAACTTGCTGGCGCCATCCATCGAGCCGTAGAAGTCGGCCTCGGTGGAAACCTCGCGGCGGCGGGCCTTGGCCTCGGCGGCGGTGACGAGGCCGGCGGCAAGGTCGGCGTCGATGGCCATCTGCTTGCCGGGCAAGGCGTCCAGCGTGAAGCGGGCGGAGACTTCCGACACGCGCCCCGCGCCCTTGGTGATGACGACGAGGTTGATGATCATCAGGATGGCGAAAACGAACAGGCCGACGACGAAATTGCCGCCGATGAGGAAGGCGCCAAAGGCCTCGATCACATGGCCCGCCGCCGCGCCGCCCTCGTGGCCATGCACCAGCACCACGCGGGTGGAGGCGACGTTGAGCGCCAGCCGCAGCAGGGTGGCGAACAGCAGCACGGTGGGGAAGGAGCTGAAATCCAGCGGTTTGGCCGCGTTCATCGCCGCCATCAGCACCGCCACGGAAAGCGCGATGTTCAGCACGAAGAACACATCGAGCAGCACGGCGGGACTCGGCACCACCATCAGCACGATGAGGGTGAGGATGCCCGCCGGCAGGGCGACCATACCCAGCTGGATGGAACCGAAAAACCTGTTCATTCAGGGATCCTCATGGACGCGCCGTTCACAGGCCGAACGCCTGCAAGCGGCCATAGGCGGAGCGGATGAAACCGGGGGTGGTGGAGCCGCCGGGGGCATCGACGCCGAAGGTGGCGCGCAGCGTGTCGGCCATGGAGCCGGTCTGGCCGGTGGGTTGGCCACCGCTCCGCGCGGCGGCGGCGAATTCCTGCGCGAGGGGGCCGCCCGGTGGGGCCAGCGGCGCGGCGGCGGTGCTCTCGGGCGGGGCGCCGGGGGCAACCGGGCCGGCGAGAAGCGGCGCCATGCCGCCCCATGTCGAAGGGGCGACCCCCGCCAGCGCGGCGTCATCCTGCCCGGCGCCATCTTCCATGGCCGAGGCGAGGCGGGTGCTGAGCAGCGCCATCACCTGCCCCAGCGAACGCGGCGCTCCGGCGCCATCGAAGAACACCGCGCGGTTGGCGGCGGCGGGTTTGGGAAACAGGCTGGCGGCCGATTGCGCAGGGTCGCTGGCGAGGCCGGAGAGAAACTTCACCGCGCCGTCGGGCCCGAGAAAATGCGCGAGATAGAGCTCGGCCGAGGAGGACGGGCGGCCCAGCGCGCTGGTCAGCGTGGTCTGGTTGTCGCCGGCCATGGCCGCCGCCATCAGCGCCGAGGCCTGCGGATCGTTGCGCAGGCCCATCAGTTGCGCGCGGGAGGCAGGGTCGGCCAGCGCGGTGGCGTTCACCCCCAGCGCGGCGCCATGGCGGGCCAGGGTCTGCGCCCAGGTGGCATTGGTGAACTGATAGAGGCCGGTGGCGCTGGAGGTGCCCGCGCGGGCCGCGGGGTTCAGCCCCGATTCCAGCCGCGCCTGCCCCAGCAGATAGGAGAAATCGACGCCGGTGCTCTGGGCCGCCTGCGCGATGGCGCCGCGCACAGACCCGGCGGCGGCCCCCCTACCAGTAACGGCCACGCCCTGCCCCGCCGGATAGGCCGGCAGCGCATATGGGCTCAGCGGATCGGGATAACTCAAGCCTTGCTCCTGAAGCGGAAAGGGTCCGCCTCAGGTTACAGCAAACACCGTGCCAAACGGGATGGAGCTAGGCGCGGGCGCCCGCATAGCCATAGGCCGCGCCCTGCCGCGCCTGTGGGCGATAGAGCGCCTGCCTGCCGGTCAGCGCCTCCAGCCGGGCGGCAACATTGGCCGCGACAAGGTTGCGAATCTGGCGGTTTACCTCGTTCAGCCGCCGCGCCGCCTCCAGCATCCCCAGGCATTCGTCATCGACGATGGCCGGCGCCGAGCCTTCGAGCACGTCGCACAGGGCGCCCTTGGTCTGGCTGCATCCGAGAATGGCCTCAAGGTCCATCGAGGCAAGCGCCTGCCGTTCGGCTTCCAGCACGGCAAGCATCTGCCGCAGGGCGCCGTGCAGGTCCTTCTGGGGCCGGTCCTGGGTGGGCAGCCCCGAGGCTGGCAAGTCCGTGGCGGGGAGAACAGCGCTCATTTGGGGACCCTCAATATCATGCCGGCGGCGATCATGGCGTCGCCGATTTTGGTTGGCTTCAGCGGATAACTGCCATTCTGGATCGCCTTGCGGATCGCCAAAACGCGATCGCCATCCACCGGTGGGCTGCCGGCCAGGGCGGCGGAGGTGCTGACCAGCGTGGGCTGAAGCTGCGCGCCGGCCTCGCCGGGCGAGGGGGTGAATGGGGCGCTGCCGCTCGCGCTGATCTGGGCGCCGAACCGCGCCCCGGCCGCCAATGGGCCGATGGCCCCCAGCGCATTCACGGGACGCGCCGGGCTGACCTCTGGTTGAGGCCCCGCGCCTAGGCCGGGGCCGGATCCGATGCTGGACATGGTGCCGCTCCTGGTTTCAACAGACAGAACGGCATGGCGGGGCAGGGATTAAGGGGGGGATCGACGCGGGCGGCAAAATTTTGCCGGTTGGGGGTGGGTGGAGGTGGAG
>CAIXXP010000083.1 GCA_903923465.1 uncultured Sphingomonadales bacterium
AGGGCGTCGCCACCGAGGTGATCGCCGTCTCCGTCGGCCCGGCCAAGGCGCAGGAAACCCTGCGCACCGCCCTCGCCATGGGCGCCGACCGCGCCATCCTGGTGCAGACGGACGACGAAGCCGAGCCGCTCGCCGTCGCCAAGATCCTCAAGGCCATCGCCGACGAGGAGGCCCCCGGCCTCATCATCCTCGGCAAGCAGGCCATCGACGACGACAGCAACCAGACCGGCCAGATGCTCGCCGCCCTCCTCGGCCGCCCCCAGGGCACCTTCGCCAACGAGCTGGCCATCGAGGGCGATTTCGCCGTCGTGAAGCGCGAGATCGACGGCGGCCTGGAAACGGTGAAGCTGGCCCTGCCCGCGATCATCACCACCGACCTGCGCCTGAACGAGCCGCGCTACGCCTCGCTGCCCAACATCATGAAGGCCAAGTCGAAGCCGCTGGCGAACAAGACCCCGGCCGACTACGGCGTGGACACCGCTCCGCGCCTGAAGACGCTGAAGGTCACCGAACCCGCCGGTCGCTCGGCCGGCATCAAGGTCGCCGATGTCGACGCGCTGGTCGGCAAGCTGAAGGAACTGGGAGTCGCTTAAGGGTCAGGTGCGAGGGGGTCACCCCCTCGCGCTCCCGATACTGTCGTCATTGCACATCACCTCGGCCACACGCCCTGCCGCGAAGCGGCTGTAAAGCCTTCGGCGCTGCAAAGTTCCGCCAAAATTGATCCGAAGCGCAACAACGACAGTAACGGGGTCTGGGGCCTAAGGCCCCAGGAAAACCTGCAAAGCCTTAAGTCCCCAAGAACCAAATCGCCCTGTAAAAGGAATCGAACATGTCCAAGACACTCGTTTGGGTCGAACACGACAACACCTCGGTGAAGGATGCCACTCTGGCCGTCGTCACCGCCGCCTCGCAACTGGGTGAGGTCACCGCGCTGGTGGTCGGCTCGGGTGTCGATGGCGTCGCCGCCGCCGCCGCGCAGATCGCCGGCGTCACCAAGGTGCTGAAGGCCGATGACGCCGCCTATGCCAACGCGCTGGCCGAAAACGTCGCGCCGCTGGTGGCCAGCGTCATGGCCGGTTACGACGCCTTCCTGGCGCCCGCCACCACCACCGGCAAGAACATCGCCCCGCGCGTTGCCGCCCTGCTCGATGTGGCGCAGGTGTCGGAGATCCTCTCGGTCGAGGGGCCCAAGACCTTCACCCGCCCGATCTACGCCGGCAACGCCATCGCCACGGTGGAAAGCTCCGACGCCAAGCTGGTCATCACCGTGCGCGGCACCGCCTTTGCGAAGGCCGAATCAACCGGCGGTTCGGCCGCGGTCGAGGCCGTCTCCGGCCCGGCGGATGCTGGCCTCTCCAGCTTCGTCGGCTCGGAAATCGCCAAGAGCGAGCGCCCGGAACTCACCAGCGCCAAGATCATCGTCTCCGGCGGCCGCGCGCTGAAGGATGCCGAAACCTTCAAGGCCAACATCTTCCCGCTGGCCGACAAGCTGAACGCCGGCGTCGGCGCCAGCCGCGCCGCGGTTGACGCCGGCTACGTCCCCAACGACTTCCAGGTTGGCCAGACCGGCAAGATCGTCGCCCCCGAAATCTACATCGCGGTCGGCATCTCCGGCGCCATCCAGCACCTGGCCGGCATGAAGGACAGCAAGACCATCATCGCCATCAACAAGGACGAGGATGCCCCGATCTTCCAGGTCGCCGATTACGGCCTGGTGGCGGACCTGTTCACCGCCGTCCCGGAACTGACGTCGAAGCTGTAAGACTGGCCAGCTCTGATTCCACGCAGCGAGGCGTGACAGACAAGCCCCGGGGGGAAACCTCCGGGGCTTTGTTTTAGGAATTTCAGATAGAGGAAAACAGCAGGGGCGAGCCGCTGCACCCCTGAACGTCTCCCGGCGAGAGGATGCGCCAAGGGCGCCGTCACGCCCCACCTCACCGCGCCGCAGGCTATCACAGCCGCTTCGGGGCAAGGCGCCAAGTCGAGAGTCTACCGCGACAAATCCAGTATGGGGGGTTTGGGGGTGTAACACCCCCAGGTCTTCCTCTTAAACGCCCCCCCTACAAAACCCCCTGCACCGCATGCAGCGCCAGCCCGACGATCCCGCCCACCAGCGTCCCGTTCAGCCGGATATATTGCAGGTCGCGCCCCACCACCGCCTCGATGCGGCGGCTCACGGTTTGCCCATCCCAGCGCCGCACCGTTTCCGAAACCAGCGTGACGATGCTCGCCCCATGGCGGTTGGTCAGCCCCACCAGCACCCGCCGCGCCACGCGGTTCAGCGTCAGCCGCAGCCGGGCGTCGCTTTGCAGCGCCTCGCCAAAGCCCGCCAGCCCCGCCGCCAGCTTCCCGCCCAGCGCGTGTTCCGGGTCTGTGGCGGCGCGGTGGATGGCGGCCCGCAGCCTGGCGCCCAGCCCATCCATCCAGGCGGCCATGGCGGGGTTGGCCAGCGCCTCGGCCTGCAGCGCGGCCACCCGGGCACGCATCGCCGGGTCGTGCACCAGCGCCTCGGCCAGGCCGGCGATGCTCTCCTCCAGCCGCGCCCGCAACGGATGGTGCGGGTCCACCGCGCATTCCGCCAGCACCCGATAGAGCCCGGCGAGCACGGCATTGGCCACGCGGCTGTCCAGCCCGGTCCAGCGCATCAGCGCGCCGGCGTGCCGTTCGATCATCGCGCGCAGCAGCGGCTCATTCTCCTCCAGCGCCTCGCCCATGCGCAGCAGCGCGGCGTCGAGCAGCGGCACATGCCGCCCCTCGGCCATGGCCGCCGCCAGCAATTGCCCGGCCAGCGGCGCCAGATCCAGCCGCTCCAGCTGCCCGCGCCGGGCCCCGCGCACCAGCCCGGCGATGCGCTCGTCGTCCAGCGCCCGCATCACCTCGCCCAGCGCCTCGGCCACCCCGGCCCGCAGCCGCTCGCCACCGCCCTGCGAGCCGGCCTGCGAGCCGGCCCGCGAGCCGCCCTCCGCCCCGCCGCCGGGTTGCGCCAGCGTCCGCCCGATCGCGCCCGCCAGATCCAGCCCGCGCATCCGCCGCGCCACCACCGTGGGCGTCAGGAAATTGCCGCGCAGAAAGCTGCCCATGCTGGTGGCGATGCGATCCTTGTTGGCGGGCACCAGCGCGGTATGCGGTATCGGCAGCCCCAGCGGGTGGCGAAACAGCGCCGTCACCGCGAACCAGTCGGCCAGCCCGCCCACCATGCCCGCCTCGGCAAAGGCCCTCAGCCAGCCCCAGCCTGCCTCTGCCCCGGCTCCCGTCTCGCGCCCGGCCAGCACGAACAGCCCGGCCATCGCCACCAGCAGCCCCGTCGCCAGCCGGCGGGGCCCCCGCGCGGCATCACCACGCGCCGCGTCCCCTGCCGCCGGCCGCGCGCCGCTCATTCCGCCGGCTGGGAA
The DNA here is from genome assembly GCA_903923465.1 of uncultured Sphingomonadales bacterium. Taxonomy (GTDB): domain Bacteria; phylum Pseudomonadota; class Alphaproteobacteria; order Sphingomonadales; family Sphingomonadaceae; genus Novosphingobium. The sequence continues at coordinate 3,393 of CAIXXP010000083.1, forward strand.
GCGCCGCCGCTGGCCGCCCGCCCATGCTCGGGCTCATAGGTCAGGAAGCGCTTGCACAACAGCGGCCCCAGCCGCCGCTCCAGCCCATCGGCCAGGCTGAAGGCGGCCGGCACGATCAACAGCGTCAGCAGGGTGGAGAGCACCAGCCCGCCGATCACCACCGTGCCCATCGGCGCGCGCCAGGCGCTGTCGCCGGAAAGCGACACGGCGGAAGGGATCATGCCGGCGGTCATCGCCACGGTGGTCATCACAATCGGCTGGGCGCGCTTGTGCCCGGCCTCGATAATGGCGTCAAACTTGGCCGCCCCCTTGGACATTTCCTCAATGGCAAAATCGATCAGCAGGATCGAGTTCTTGGCCACAATGCCAAACAGCATCAGAATGCCGATATAGACCGACATGGAGATCGGCTGCCCGGTAATCAGCAGCGCGATCAGCCCGCCCAGCGGCGCGAGGAACAGCGAGCCCATGTTCACCATCGGCGAGATCACCCGGTGGTACAGCAGCACCAGCACCGAAAACACCAGCAGAATACCCGCCGGCAGGGCAAAGCCCAGATTGGTGATCATCTCCTTCTGCCAGCGGTCCTGCCCGAAGGGGGTGTTCGAAATGCCCAACGGCAGGTGACGCATCACCGGCAGCGCGTTGATCTCGTCCATCGCCGTGCCCTTCACCAGCCCGGGGGCCAGGTCGGCGCCGACAAACACCCGCCGCTCCTGATTATAGCGCTGGATGGCGGTGGGGCCGGAGCCGAACGAGATCTGCGCCACCCGGCTCAGCGGCACGGATCCGCCGCCAGTGGTGGGCACCGGCAGGTTCTCGATATTGGCAAAGCTGCGCCGCGCTTCCTCGGGCAGGCGCACGCGAATCGGCACCTGCCGGTCAGCCAGCGAGAACTTGGCGGCGTTCTGGTCGATCTCGCCAATCGTGGCGATGCGGATCGCCTGGCTCAGCGAGGTGGTGGTCACCCCCAGGCTGGCGGCCAGATCGAGGCGCGGCGTGATCACCACCTCGGGCCGTTTCAAATCGCCACTGATGCGCGGCGCAACAATGCCCTTCAGCCCCTTCATCTGCTCCAGCAGCTGGGTGGCGGTGTCGTCCAGCAGCTGCGGGTCATCCCCCTCCAGCATCACCGAAATCGGCCGCCCGGTGCCAGACCCCTGCGCATCGGCCAGCGACTGGATGGTCACGCGGGCATCGGGAATTTGCTGCAAGCGGGGGGTCAGCTCGCGCTCCACATCGCTGGTCTTGCGCTTGCGGTCCTTCTTCAGCGTGATCATCAGCCGGGCGCTGCCCTCGGAGATATCCTCCAGCGCATGGTCCACCTCGGGCTCGGCGCGGATGATGGCGGCCACGGCATCGGCGGTCGCCTCGGTCTGCGCCAGCGTGGTGCCGGGCACCATGTCGATGCGCACCTGCGTCGAATCGCCATTCTGGTCGGGAAACAGCTCCTGCGGGCTCACCGCCAGCAACAGCACGGTCAGCGCCAGCGCGGCCACGGCCACGCCGATCATCCACACCCGGTGGTCGCGCAGCCGCGCGGCGATGCGGTCGCGCCAGCCCAGCGCCCCGCCCTTCTGCTGTCGGCGCCGCGCCCGCCACGCCTCGGCTCCCGAAACATCGAGCGACCAGTGCAGCACCTGCAGATAGCGGTCCATCCACTTGCCGCCGCCATGCGCGGCATGGCCCTCGGCCTTCAGGAAATAGGCGGCCACCATCGGCGTGATCATCCGCGCCACGGCCAGGCTCATCAGCACCGAGACCACCACCGTCAGCCCGAAATTCTTGAAAAACTCGCCCGAGACCCCGGGCATCATCCCCACCGGCAGGAATACCGCGACGATGGAGAAGGTCGTCGCCACCACGGCCAGGCCAATTTCGTCGGCGGCATCAATGGAGGCCTGAAACGCCGTCTTGCCCATGCGCATATGCCGCACGATATTCTCGATCTCGACGATGGCGTCATCCACCAGCACGCCCGCCACCAGCCCCAGCGCCAGCAGGCTCATCTGGTTCAGCGAAAAGCCGAACCAGCTCTTCATGAACCAGAAGGTGGGAATCGCCGACAGCGGACTGGCCAGCGCCGAAACCGCCGTCGCCCGCCAGTCGCGCAGGAAGAAGAACACCACCACCACCGCCAGCACCGCCCCCTCGATCATCGAGGCGATGGAGCTTTCATACTGCGCCTTGGTATAATCGACGGAGCAGTAGATCTGGGTGAAATGCACGCCGGGGTGCTGCCGCTCCAGCTCCTTCAACGCGGCGGCGGCCTGATCATACACGGTCACATCGGAAAATCCGCGCGCGCGGTTGATCGAGAAACTCACCACCGGCTTGCCGGCAATCTTGCCCAGCGAGGTCACCTCGCCAAAACTGTCCTTCACCGTGGCGATGTCGGCCAGCTTCACCGCGCGCCCGGGCGACAGCGAAATCTCGGTCTGCGACAGCGTATAGGCGTCGCTGGCATTGGCCAGCACGCGCAAGGATTGCCGGCTGCCGCCAATCTCGGCCTTGCCGCCGGCGGCATTCACGTTCAGCGCGCGCAGGGCCAGGTTCACCTGCGGCGCCGTCACGTCGAAGGCCTGCATCCGCGCCGGGTCCAGCGTCACCAGAATCTCGCGATTCACCCCGCCGCCGCGCTTCACCTGCGCCATGCCGTCAATCGCCAGCAGCCGCTTGGCCACGGTGTCGTCCACGAACCACGACAGCTGCTCCATCGTCATGTCGTCGGCGGAAACCGAGAAATAGGCGATCGGCTCGGAGGTGGTTGCCGCCTTGATGATCTGCGGCTCCAGAATGCCATCGGGCAGGCTGCCGCGAATCTGGTCCACCGCGTTCTTCACTTCAGAGACGGCGGCGTTGATATCCTCGCCCAGCTGGAACTCGATGATCGTCTGGCTCGACCCTTCCGAGGCGGTCGAGCTGATCGTCGACACGCCCGAGATCGACCGCACCGCCGATTCGATCTTCTGCGTCACCTGCTTCTCGATTTCGGTGGGCGCGGCGCCGGGCTGGGTGATGGTGACGATCACCACCGGAAACTCGATATCCGGCTGGTTCTGGATGTCCATGTTCATGAAGCTGACCACGCCCACCAGCATCAGCGCGGCAAACAGCACCAGCGGCACCACCGGGTTGCGGATGGACCAAGCGGAGAGGTTACGGAAATTCATGGCCGCGCCCCCTATCGGGCCGCATCGGCGGATGCCACCGCTTGCGGGTTCACCGTCTCGCCTTCGGAAAGGAAGGCCCCCGCGCGCAGCACCACCCGTTCCGAGCCCGCCAGCCCCTGGGTAATCGCCACGCCCCTGTCACCCAGCGTGCCGATGGTCACCGGCCGCCGCTCGGCCCGGTTGCCCTTGCCGATCACAAACACATAACTGCCCCGGCTGTCGGCCTGCAGGGCGGATTCGGGCAGCACCGGCGCCACCGTGCTGCCGCTGCGGATCTGCGCCGCGGCAAAACCGCCCGGGCGGATCTCCGGCGCATAGGGCAGCGCGATGCGCGCCATGCCCTGCCGCGTCTGCGGGTCGATCACCGGCGAAAGCTGCCAGATCTGCCCGGCAAAGCCCCGGGCCGCGCCCACCGGCGTCACCATCGCCGGGTGCCCCACGGAAAGCTGCGCGAGATCGCTTTCGGAAAGCTTGGCCTTCATCTCCATGTCGCCATGCTCGGCAATGCGGAACAGCGTCGGGCTGGCCGGCCCCACCACCTGCCCGGGCTCGACATTACGCTCCAGCACCAGCCCATCGGCGGGCGCCACGATATCCAGCCGCCGCAACCGCGCGCCCATTTCGTCGCGCTGGGCCACGGCCACTTTCACGCGGGCATTGGCGGCATCGCGGGTGGCGGTCAGCCGGTCGACATCGGCGGCGGAGATGAAGCCGCGATCCACCAGCTTCAGCGCGCGCTCCAGATTGGCCTGCGCCAGCCGCGCATCGGCCTGCGCCACGGCGATATTCGCCTGGGTATTGGCCAGTTGCTGGCCCTGCACGGAACGGTCGACAATCGCCAGCAACTGCCCGGCGTGCACCCACTGCCCGGCATTCACCAGCACGCTGCGCACCTCGCCGCCATCGCCCACGCTGCCCACGGGCATGTCGTGGCGCGCGGCCAGCACGCCGGTGGCATTGATGGTGCCCTCCACCGTGGTGCGCCCCGGCACGATCACGGTAATGGTCGGCGCCTGGTTCACGGCGGCGCCGTCCGCCGCCGCGCCCGATCCATGGCGCATCGCCACCACCAGGCCGATCAGCACCAGCACGCAGGCGCCGGCCAGCCAGATCAGGCGGCGGCGGTCCACGCCCTCGGCCCAGGCGGGCAGGCAGGCCTCGTCGCGGCCACCCGCGCCTGCGGCCTCGGCCCCAGACCCGGCCATTTCGCTGCCGGCACTGCCCGGCGTCTCATCGGTCCGGTCGTCATAAGTCATGCGCTGTTTGCCCTGGATCCGGTCGGCCACGCGCGGAAGCGGAAGGCCGATCGCCTCGATCAAATCCCGCCCGTGGGCGTATCAGGGGAGGGGAATAGCCCACCGTGCGGAGGCTGGCAATCGTGCGCAGGTGCAGCAAACAGCCGAACCGGCGCCGAATCAGGCCCCTCGGCCGGTCGACGCCGGTTTTCGGCATGGCTTGCGGTATCGCTGGGGCCAGGGCGCGGCCCGGCTCACGGCACCCTCAATACTTCTGCTTGCGCTCGTAGAGGTCGCGGTAATGCTGAATGCGGGTCACGCGCAGCCCCTGCATGCCAGAGCGGTCCACCGCGCGTTGCCACGAGGCGAATTCTTCCAACGTCAGGCTATAGCGCTCGCATACTTCGTCGATGGTCAGTAGCCCGCCATTAACGGCAGCCACAACCTCGGCCTTGCGGCGCACAACCCAGCGGGTGGTGCTGGGCGCGGGCAGCGATTCAATGGTGAGCGGCTCGCCGAGCGGGCCTATCACCATTGCCGGACGGATCTTCTGGTTCTCGATCATTTCAACCCTCAATCGCCGGACGCTTGTTCGCCGGCAACTCCAGCATCCATGCTCGAGGCGCCTTTTCGATCCGCTAAACCAACAGGGTTAACTTCGGGTGTGCTCGCGGCCCGGTCCGTGGCCGGGGCCTTGCCCACCGGCCATTCATAGCGCGCCACGGGCGCCGCCCGCAGGCCGCCCGTCGCCGGGCTGGAATCGGCATTCACCCCCGCCTGCGCGCCATAGCCGGCCAGGGCGGCGGCGGCACCGGCATTGAAGCTGCCCGAGGGGGCATCGCCCAGCACATCGCCCTGCGCCAGCGACTGGCGCAGCGCGTGGCCCGCCGAAAGCCTTGCGGCCAGGCCGAACCAGTCCAGCCGGTGCCAAGCCGGTTGCGCCGCGTCATGGCCCTGCGCTTCGGCATTTGCCTCGCCGGCGGCATCCGGCTGGGCCTGTTCCTCGCCGCGGGCCATGGCCCGTCGCCGCGCGGGCGAGATGAGCACATCGGCCCCGCGCCCTTTCCGCAGCAGGGCGCCCGTCCGGTTGGCCCATGATTCGTGATCGAAAGTGATGTCCATGTCCGTGACTTTACCGCAGAGGTCGTCACCACCCGGTAAAGACGGGATTCACATCTTGAAGAGGATGGTTAACGCCGCCCAAACCATTCGCTCCGCATGGCTACGGCCACAGAGCCGCGCGGCGGCGCCGATTTTGCTTGCACCGGCATCTGCGTGTATGGCGCGCCCATGTCTCCCGCCCCGTCCCCCGCACCGTCCCCCGCACTGTCGCTGGCCCTGTCCCTGGCCACAATGCTCGATTCCGCCGATTCCATCGGCGATCTGCCGGCGCTGTTCCAGCTTCCCGCGCCGCTCCATGCGCGCCGCATCGTCGTGGCGATGTCCGGCGGGGTGGATTCCTCGGTGGTGGCGGCGCTGGCAGCGGCCAGCGGCGCCGAGGTCATCGGCATCACCCTCCAGCTTTACGATCACGGCGCGGCGGCCAAGCGCAAGGGCGCCTGCTGCGCCGGCGACGACATCCGCGACGCCCGCGCCGTGGCCGACCGCCTCGGCATCGCCCATTACGTGTTCGACCATGAGTCGTCGTTCCGCGAATCGGTGGTGGAGCAATTCGCGCAGGATTATCTGGAGGGCCGCACCCCCATCCCCTGCATCCGCTGCAACATGGGGCCAAAGTTCACCGATCTGCTGGCCATGGCCCGCGATCTCGGCGCCGATTGCCTGGCCACCGGCCATTACGTCCGCCGCGTGGAAACCCCCGACGGCCCGGAACTCCACCGCGCGCTCGATCCCGCCCGCGACCAGAGCTATTTCCTCTACGGCACCACCGCTGCCCAGCTCGATTTCCTGCGCTTTCCGCTGGGCGCCCTGCCGAAGCCCGCCGTGCGCCGCCTGGCCGGGGCCGCCGGGCTGAAAGTCGCCGCCAAGCCCGATTCGCAAGACATCTGCTTCGTGCCCGATGGCGATTACGCCAGCGTCGTCCGCGCCATCCGGCCGGAGGCGGAGACCACTGGCGATATCGTCCACGCGACAACCGGCGCGGTTCTCGGCCAGCACAAGGGCGTCATCCACTACACCGTCGGCCAGCGCCGCGGCCTCGAAGTGGGCGGCCAGCCCGAACCGCTCTATGTCGTCGGCATAGACTCCGCCGCGTCGCGTGTGCTGGTCGGCCCGCGCGTGCTGCTGGCGGTGGGCGCCGCCCGCCTGTCAGAAACCAACCGCATCGGCCCCCTCGCCCCGGGCGTTGCCCTCACGGCAAAAGTGCGGTCCCTCGCCAAACCCGTCCCCGTCACGCTGGAAGGCAGCCTCGGGGAAGGCAGCCTCGGGGAAGGCAGCCTCGGGGAAGGCACCGAAACCCTCATCCGCTTCGCCACGCCGGAATATGGCGTGGCCCCGGGTCAGGCGGCGGTGCTCTATGCGGGGGATCGCGTCGTCGGCGGCGGCTGGATCGCGGAAACCTTTCCGGCCTCTGGCCCGGCCTGACGCCTCAGTCCTTCCACGGCTCCAGCATGCAGCCAAAGCCCGGCCGCCAACTGGCCGTCTGGCTGGCCAGAATCGCATAGCGCGCGGTAATCGTGCGGCTGGCGGCATTTTCGCTCAGCCACACCAGCCCCATGCCCGGCTCGAAGTCCTTGGCGCAATCGCCCAGCGGCCGCCCGGCGACATAGCGGCACGCGCAGGCCACCCTCGCCCCATAGGATGCCGCCACCCGCGACTGGGCATGCAGCCACGGCCAGCCCAGCCCCAGCCCCACCAGCAGCGCCAGCGCGCCCGCCAGCCCCAGCCAGCGCCCCCAGTGCCAGCCGCCGCTGTCACCGCGGCTTCCGGGCGCCGCACGGCCGCCCTTGTGCCGCGCCCCGCTGCGGGCAATCGTGGTGCGATGTTCCATGTGCCTGATACCCTTCTGGCCAAACCCACCCGGCGCCGGCCGGTCGCCCGGAGGCCATGACACTTTGCCGGACGCTCTGCCCGGACCCTTCGCCCGGACCCTTCGCCCAGACGCTTTGCCCGGCCCCTTTGCCCCAGACCCTTTGCCATTGCCCGGTTGCCATTGCCACACGCCTGCCGCAAGGATTGCGCCCATGACCGCGCGCCGTCCCCACCGCTCTATCCTGTCGCTGGCGCTGCTGCCAGCCCTGATGGCCTGCCACGCGCAAGCCCCCGAGGCGCCGCTCAGCCCCGCCGCGCTGGCGGTGGTGGGCGAGCACCCCGGCGCCCCGCGCGAGGCCCTCGCCCGCGCCATCGACGCCCTCTTTGCCGATCGCGAATCGGGCGAGACCCGCGCCGTCCTCATCCTGCACGATGGCCGCCGCGTCGCCGAACGCTACGCCGATGGCTATGGCCCGCAAACCCGCTTCATCGGCTGGTCCATGTCGAAAAGCGTGACGGCCACCCTCATCGGCCTGCTGGTGTCGGATGGCCGGCTGCGGCTGGACGACCCCGCGCCGATTCCCGCCTGGCAGCGCCCCGGCGATCCGCGCGGCGAGATCACCCTGCGCCAGCTGCTCCAGATGCGCTCCGGCCTCACCCATGTCGAAAACGCCTCCCCGGCGTTTGAATCCGATACCGTCCGCATGCTGTTCCTCGATGGCCGCGACGACATGGCCACCTATGCCGAATCCCAGCCGCTGGCCGATGATCCCGGCAAGAAATGGCGCTATTCCACCGCCACCGCCGTCATTCTCGCCGACATCGCCGCCCGCGCGCTTACCGACAGCAAGGACCCCGCCACCCGCCAGCGCGCCGTGGCCGATTACCTGCGCACCCGCCTGACAGATCCCGCCGGCCTTGGCTCCATGGTCGCCGAATTCGACGCTGCGGGCACCATGGAGGGGGGCAGCATGGTCTGGGCCAATGCGCGCGACTGGGCCCGCTTTGGCGAGCTGCTGCGCAATCAGGGCACGGTCGGCGAAGGCGCGAAGGCCGGGGCGCAGATCCTGCCCCGCGAATGGATCGCCTTCATGACCGGCCCGTCGCCCGCCAACCCCGGCTATGGCGGCCAGATCTGGCTGAACCGCCCGCAGGCCGAAGGCGTCAAGGAGCTGTTCGCCGATCGCGGCCCGCCAGACCTGTTTGCCTGCGTCGGCCATCAGGGCCAGTATATTCTGGTATGGCCGCGCCAGGGGCTCACCGTCGTCCGCCTCGGCAAGACCGACGACGCCAACCGCCCGGCCCTGCTCACCCATCTGGCCGACATCGTGAACCTGTTCGGCGGGCAATAGGCCCCGGCACCCACTAGCTATCGTTCAGCACGTTCCGCGCGGCAATCCCGCGCTCGTTCACCAGCCCGTCGGGGTCCGGGTGAATCAGCATCTCGACGCCGGGAAACTCGACCAGCAGCTTGGCCTCGATCTCGTCCATCACCCGGTGGGCGTCGATCACGCTCATCTGCCCATCCACCCACACATGGAACTGCACGAAATCGCGATTGCCCGAGGTGCGGGTGCGCAAATCATGCACCCCGTGCAGCTCGGGGTGGCGGCCCAGCACCTCGATGAAGCGGGCCTTCTTCTCGGCCGGCCACTCGCGGTCCATCAGCTGGGTAATCGCCTCATCGGATGCCTGCCACGCCCCCCAGGCCAGCCACCCGGCAATGGCCAGGCCAAACAGCGGGTCGGCCCGGCCAAAGCCGCCATATTGGTCGAGCGCCAGCGCCGCGATCACCGCGATGTTGATCAGCAGGTCGGCCTGATAATGCATATGGTCGGTGGCGATGGCGAGGCTGGCGGTGCGGCGGATGACATGCCGCTGCCAGCCCAGCAGCGCCAGCGTGCCGGCAATCGCCACGCAAGAGACGAGAATGCCGTCCCCCCCGGCCTGCGTCCGCCCGCCCGCCAGCAGCTGCTGGGTGGCATGCACCCCCAGCCCCAGCGCCGAAAAGGCGATCAGCACGACCTGAAACATCGCCGACAGCGCCTCGGCCTTGCCATGGCCAAAGCGGTGGTTGGCGTCCGCCGGCTGCCCCGCCACCCACACCCCGGCCAGCGTCGCCAGGCTGGAGACGAGATCGAGCCCGGTATCGGCCAGGCTGCCCAGCATGGCGACCGAGCCGGTGGACCACGCCGCCCAGCCCTTGATCAGCACCAGCGAGGCGGCCAGCGCAATGCTGGCATAGGCCGCGCTGCGGTTCAGCGCCGGGCGATCCATCGCCGGGCAGCTGGGGCCGGCAGGGGGGCGGGCGGGAGGGCGGGCGGGAGGGCGGGCGGGGGTGGGGGCAGTGCTCATGCGGTCTCACTCTCTGGCGCCGGCGGGGCGGCCGGCGCGAAATGGTTCAGGGGTAGAGCAAGGTGCTGGTCCAGCCCTCGCCGCCCGGCACGCGGGTAAAGTGGCGGCGCTCATGCAGGCGGAAGGGCCGGTCCATCCAGAATTCCATGGCGGTCGGCGTCAGGCAAAAGCCCGTCCAGTGCGGCGGGCGCGGCACCGGCCCGCCCAGCGTCGTTGCCGCCACCCGGGCAATCCGCGCCAGAAACGCCCCCCGGCTGGCCAGCGGCCGCGATTGGTCGGATGCCACCGCGCCAATCTGCGAATCGCGGCTGCGGCTGGCGAAATAGGCATCGGCCATGGCCTCGCTCACCGGGGCGATGCTGCCTTCGATGCGCACCTGCCGCCGCAGCGATTTCCAGTGGAACAGCATGGCGGCCTGCGGGTTGGCCATCAGCTCCTCGCCCTTGCGGCTGTGGCTGTTGGTATAGAACACGAAGCCGCCCGCGGCATGCCCCTGGCCCGATTGGGGCCCTTCACCGGATTGGGCCCCCAGATGCAGTCCGTGCTCCTTCATCAGCACCATCCGCACCGAGGGCATGCCACCGGGCGAGGCGGTCGCCAGCGCCACGGCCTCCGGGTCGCCCGGCTCATGGCGTCTGGCCTCGGCAAACCACTCATCGAACAGGGCAAAGGGCTCGCCGCCGGCGATCTTGTCGCCCCCCGCGGTCTCGGCAGCTAGATCCATGAAGCGTTCCATCGGTTGGCCAGAGGAGTGGGCGGAGAGGCATGCCAGAGCGCGTACCGGGGCGCGTACCGGGGCGCGTACCGGGGCGCGTACCGGGGCGCGTGCCGGGGCCGATTGCCGGTTCCCCCCGCCATAGCCGCTGGCGCCCAAACTGGAAAGGGGGCCGCGCCCCCGCACCCTCGCGCCCGGCCCGCGAAGAACCTGGGCGAATCAACCGGGGCGAATCAACCGGGGCGAACACCTTGCCGATCGGCCCCGCGAGCCCTAGCTATAGGAAATGGCACAAGATCCCTACAGCACTCTCGGCGTGGCCCGCGGCGCCAGCGAAAAGGACATCAAGTCCGCCTATCGCAAGCTGGCGAAACAGCTCCATCCCGACCGCAATCAGGATAATCCGAAAGCGGGCGAGCGCTTCGCCCAGATCACCAATGCCTACGATCTGCTGTCCGATGCCGACAAGCGCGCCCGGTTCGACCGGGGCGAGATCGACGCCGACGGCAACCCCACCGGCTTTGGCGGCGGCGGCGGCTTTGGCGGTGCGGGCGGCTTTCGCGGGGCCCAGGGTGGCTTCCGCCCGGAAGACATGGCCGGCTTCGGCGGCGCGGAAGGCGTGGACCTTGGCGACATGTTCGAGGGCCTGTTCGGCGGCCGCGCCCGCTCGGGCTTCGGCGGCGGCGGCGGCTTTGGCGGCCACCGCGCCCCGCCAAAGGGCGCCGATGTGCAATATCGCCTGTCGGTCTCCCTGCCCGATGCCGCCACTTGCGCGCCCCAGCGCATCACCCTGTCCGATGGCAAGACGATAGACCTGAAACTGCCCGCCGGGGTGGATGATGGCACGCAGATGCGGCTGGCCGGCAAGGGCCAGCCCGGCCCCGGCGGCCCGGGCGACGCGCTGGTCACCATCTCGATCCAGGCGCACCCCTTCTTCCGCCGCGAGGGCGACGCCATCCGCCTCGACCTGCCGATCACGCTGGAGGAGGCGGTGAATGGCGCGAAGATCCGGGTGCCCACGGTCGATGGCCCGGTCATGCTGTCGGTCGCGCCAAACAGCAGCTCGGGCCGCACCCTGCGGCTGAAAGGCAAGGGCCTCACCGCGAAAGACAAGACCCGCGGCGACCAGTTCGTTACGCTGGAGGTGGCCCTGCCCGAGCCCGGCAGCGAGGCCGCCGCCGATCTGGCGAAACGGCTCGAAGGCTGGCACGACCCGCGCGACCTGCGCGCCCGCTTCGGCGTCTGACGCCCGCGGCCCCCCACGCACCCCGCCCCCGGCACCGCCTTGATCGACCCCCTCCCCCCCTTGCTGGGTTCCGCCTTTCCGGAAGAGGGCCCGATGGGGGGGCCAAACGCGCTCGGCCCCGAGGGTGCCAATCGCCAAAGCGCCCTGCGCCGCCATCTGGCCTGGCACGCGCACTGCCGCCGCACGCTGTCGGTGGCCCGTCAGGTCATCGGCGGCGTCTGGCGCGATGGCTTCATCCACGCCGGCAATCTGGCCTATATGGCCATCGCCTCGCTGTTTCCCTTCTTCATCGTGGTCGGGGCGATCTTCTCGTGGCTGGGCGAGGGGCACAAGCGCGCGGCCTCGGTGGGGGCGCTGCTGTCGGCCCTGCCGCCGGTGGTGTCCCATGTGCTCCAGCCGGTGGCCAGCGGGGTCATCACCGCCCGGCATGGCTGGCTGCTGTGGGCCGGCACGGTGGTCGGCCTGTGGACGGTCTCCAGCCTGATCGAAACCATCCGCGAGATCCTGCGCCGGGCCTATGGCGCGCCCTACACCACGGTGTGGCTGCGCTACCGGCTGCTCTCCACCGGCATGATCGTGGTGGCGGTGGTGCTGCTGCTGGCCTCGCTCTACCTGCAAGTGGCCATCACCACCGCGCGCGAGGTGATCGACGCGCTGCTGCCGGGGCTGCGCGGGGTGTTGCGCCCGCTGCAATTGTCGCAGCTCGTGCCGCTGGTGGTGCTGTTCGGCGCGCTGTGGCAATTGTTCTACTGGCTGGCCCCCAACGATTACACCGCCGCCGCCCCCGCGAAAGTACGCGGCGCCCGGCCCACCAGCGGCAAGTTCCCCGGCCCCAAATGGCCCGGCGCCCTGCTGGTCACGGCATGGTGGGGCATGGTCTCCTCGGCGCTGCCGGTCCTGCTGCGCAGCCTGTTCAAATACGATCTAACCTACGGCAGCCTCGCCGGGGTGATGATCTCCCTTTTCTTTTTCTGGCTGGTCGGCTTAGGAATGGTCACCGGCGCAGAGCTGAATGCCGCACTGGCGATCCCGCCCCAAGATCGCTAGAGGCAGGATCGCTCGAGGGCGGGAAGCGCAAAACCGCAACCGCAAACGACCGCACAGGCAGGAGAAATAGCGAATGACGGGACTTTTGCAGGGCAAGCGCGGCCTGATCATGGGGCTGGCTAACGATAAATCGCTGGCCTGGGGCATTGCCAAGCAGCTGCATGAACACGGCGCCGAACTCGCCTTCTCCTATCAGGGCGAGGCGCTGGAGAAGCGCGTCCGCCCGCTGGCCGCCAGTCTCGGCAGCGATTTCCTCATCGAATGCGATGTCTCCAGCATGGAGGCCCTCGACCAGAGCTTCGCCACGCTGGCGGCGCGCTGGCCCACTATCGACTTCATCGTCCACGCCATCGGCTTCTCCGACAAGAACGAGTTGCGCGGCCGCTTCTACGACACCACCCTCGACAATTTCCTGATGACGATGAACATCTCGGCCTACAGCCTCGTCGCCGTCACGAAGCGCGCGATCAAGCTGATGCCGGAGGGCGGCTCGATCATCACCCTCAGCTATTACGGCGCGGAAAAGGTCGTCCCCCACTACAATGTGATGGGTGTGGCCAAGGCCGCGCTGGAAACCAGCGTCAAATATCTCGCCAACGATCTGGGGCCCCGCAACATCCGGGTCAACGCCATCTCCGCCGGCCCGATCAAGACCCTGGCCGCCAGCGGCATCGGCGATTTCCGCTATATCCTGAAGTGGAACGAGCTGAACTCGCCCCTGCGCCGCAACGTCACCATCGAGGATGTCGGCGGCGCCGGGCTCTATTTCGTCTCCGACCTGTCGGCAGGCGTCACCGGCGAGATCCACCACGTCGATGGCGGCTACAACGTCATCGGCATGAAACAGGAAGACGCGCCGGATATTGCGTTGGGCTGAAGTGTAACGGCTGAAGGGGAAGCCTTGGGGGTGTTACACCCCCAAACCGCCATTACTGCATTGCTCGGTGCTCCACGGGCGCCGGGGCGCCTGGCCGCGAAGCGGCTTTGATACCTGCGGCGCGGTGAGGTTAGGTACAACGCCGAGGCTCGCACAACCCCTCGCCGGAAGACGTCAAGGGGTGCAGGGGCGAGCCCCTGCGATCTCCCCCTTTAACCCCTGCCCTTACTTCCCCCCCTGAGGCGCCGTCACCGCCCCATTGCCCCCGGCCGTATCCGGCTTGGCCTGCTTGCGCGCGTCCAGCGCCTTTTCTTCCGCCTCGACATCGGCCTGGTTCCTGGCCGCGTCGGCATCCACGGTGGAGAGGCGCTTGGCCCGCGCCTCCTCGATCAACCGGCCGAACTGGACATCGCTGCCCGCTTTCCGCTCGGCCATGCCGTTGTGGATGAACTTGGCCTCGCAGCCCGTCCAGCCGCCTGCCCCCACGGGCGAGCAGCTCTGCGCCCCGGTAGCCCCCACGCTTTCATAGGCGATCACCCGCTGGGTCCAGCTTTCGCTGTGGGTGGAGGGCTGGTCGCGGAATGGCGCGGGAATGCGATAGCGCTCGCTTTCGGCCTTGCGCGCGCAAACGGTGATCTCGTTGCCGGCAGAGGTCGGGCAAACATCGTCGCCGAAGATGATGACCATGTTCATCCGGTCCTGCCCGGAATCGCCTGACTTCGCATCGCCCGGGGCGGCGAGGGCGGGCGCACCGGCCAGCAACATGGCGGCAACGGCGGCGCCACCGGCAAGCATCAGGCGGCGGAAAAGGGGGTGCGTCATCGGGCAAAACTCCTGCGTGCGGCGTTTCGCCGCTATTGGCCTATTAGCCGCATTCGCCGCTGAACGATAGCTGAAGCGCGCGCCTCCGCCTTGCGCCTGGTCAATCGGCCGCGCCTCAGATCCGCTCGGTCAGGCCAATCGCAATGCGGCAGCCCAGGCGGATGGCGCCCGACAGCAGCGGATAGGCCGGCGCCCGCTCGGCGCCATGGGCCAGCGCGGTTTCGCGGTGCTCCACCTCGTCGGCCCGCGCCTCCGCGATCAGCGTGGAGAGTTCGGGATCATCCTCGCCCAGTGCCGTAAGCTGCCGGCCATAATGCGCGTCGATCTCGGTCTCGATGGCGGCGGTGCAGGCCATCGCCGCCTCGGGGGAGATCAGCGCCGTCGCCGCCCCCAGCGCAAAGCCCGCCACATGCCAGAGGGGCTGCAACAGCGTCGGCCGCCCCCCGCGCCGGGCCAGCAAGGCGTCGAAATCGCGCCGGTGCCGGGCCTCCTGGTCGGCCATGGCCATGATGGTCTGGGCATGCGGCCCGCGCGCACCCATCACCGCCATCTGCCCGGCATAGATCCGCACCGCGCCATATTCGCCCGCCTGATCCACCCGCAGCATCTTGCCGATGGCTTCGGATTTCCCGCTCATGCCCTGCCTCCCTTGCCGGCGCGGCCGAGCAACACGAATATTGCCCCCGCCACCGCGCCAGACACCAGAAAATTATACCCCGCCAGCGAAATGCCGAACAGCTTCCACTGCACCACATCACACCGCACCAGCGGCGCGTCCATCACCTCTTTCAACGGGTCGCCCCCGCCAAAATGCACGGTGCTGGTGCAGCCGGTAATCCCCTGCCACCAGCCATATTCCACCCCGGCATGAAACGCGCCGATCAACCCGGCCACCGCCAGCGCCAGCCCCGCCAGCGCCACCGGCCAGCGCCGCGCGGGCAGGGCAAAGCTGCCCAGTGCCAGCACCAGCGCGGCAATATGCCCATACCGCTGCCACCAGCACATCTCGCAAGGATACAAACCGCCCCAGAACTGAAACGCCAAAGCCCCGCCCAGCAAGGCCAGCGGCGTCACCAGCGCCAGCAGGCGGGCCAGCTTCAAGGGGTCGGTCATCGTCGGTTCCTCGCAAGTCACATTATTGAAAAGGCATAGTCTTGGGGGTGTTACACCCCCAAACCCCCATTACGGTCGTCATCGCGCCCCCACCTCACCTGCACGCCCCGCCGCGCAGCGGCTATAAAGCCTGCGGCGCGGTGAGGTTGTGCGCACAACGCCGCCCCCAAGCACCACCTCCCGCCGGGAGACGTTCAGGGGTGCAGGGGCTAGCCCCTGCGTTTTCCCCTTAAATCTCCCCCCCAAAACCCCTACCGCGCCACCACCTTGCCCAGCGGCACGGTGCCATTGGCATGCTCCAGCGTCTGAATCGCGTACCACAGCTGGAAGTCCTTGATCCCCTTGGCCTCCAGCTCGGCCGCCGTCATGGCAAAGCGCGGGTCGGGCTTCTTGTCGGCCTCCAGCTTCTTGTCGTCCAGCCCGGCCTCGTTGACGAGGTGCCCGCGCAGGTCGCTCTCGCGCAGGGCATCGGCGTCGCGCTTGCGGGCATCGGGGTCGGAAATCTGCGGCACGCGGATGTCGGGCTGAATGCCGCCCTCCTGCACGCTGCGGCCAGATGGCGTGTAATAGCGCGCCGTGGTCAGCTTCACCGCATGGGTGGCATCGAGCCTGATCATGCTCTGCACGCTGCCCTTGCCAAAGCTGCGCTCGCCCATGATCAGCGCGCGGTGGTGGTCCTGCAAGGCACCCGCGACAATCTCGCTGGCCGAGGCCGAGCCGGCATCGATCAGCACGATCAGCGGAATGCCCTTGGCGGCATCGCCGGCAAACACGCTCTCGGCGCGATAGATGTCGTTCTCGGAGGTGATCCGCCCGCGCTGCGACACGATCACCCCATCGCTGATGAACAGGTCCGACAGCGCCACCGCCTCGTCCAGCGCCCCGCCCGGATTCTGCCGCAGGTCCAGCACCAAGCCCGCCAGATGCCCCCCCTTGCCCCCGGCCTGCGCCCCGGCCGAAAGCGTGCGGATCGCCGCCAACACATCCTTGCCGACATCATGGCTGAACTCGTTGACGCTGATCACCCCGACATCGCCCTTCAGCTCGGATGTCACCGGCTGCAACGAGATCACCCCGCGCGTCACCGTCAGGTCAAACGGCGCGTCGCGCCCCGGGCGATAGATGGTCAGGCGGATCTGCGTGCCCGCCGGGCCCTTCATCCGGGCCACGGCGTCGTCCAGCTCAATGCCATAGATCAGCTTGCCATCCAGATGGGTGATGAAGTCCCCCGCCTTCACCCCGGCCTTTTCCGCCGGGCTGCCGCGCATGGGGCTCACCACCTTTACCGCGCTGTCATCCATCACCACCTGCAGGCCAAGGCCAGCATAGCTGCCGTCGATCATCGTATCGAGCCGCTCCAGGCTCGCGCCCTCCAGATAGGCGGAATGCGGGTCGAGACTGGCGAGCATGCCGTCTATCGCGCCCTTCACCAGCTTGTCGTCGTCGGTCGGGTCGACATAATCGGCCTTGATCAGCTGATAGACGGTATACAGCCGGGCAAACTGGGGCGCGACCCGCCCGTCCACCGCCGCCAGGCCCGCCGTTGCCACCGGCAACAGCGCCACCGCGCCGGCCAACAGGGCACAGCGCGCCAGGGCGGAAAATTTGTGCTTCATCATCAGCCTTTCATGGCGCGTATGGTCCCGCGCCGGGGGTCGAATCTAGTGCCCCTTTCGGGGGATTACCAGCGCGAGTGTGGAAAGGGAGGGCGGGAGAGAAAGTCTTGGGGGTGTCACACCCCCAAACCCGCATGACGTCTTCCGGCGAGAGGTGGGGCCAACCTCGCCGCCACGCCCGCCGCGCAGCGGCTATAAAAGCCTGCGGCGCGGCTAGGTCGGGCGCAACGCGGCCCCTGGCACAACCCCTCGCCGGAAGACGTCATGGGGTGCAGGGGGTACCCCCCCTGCGACTTCCCTTCCCCCCTCCCCCGTCCTCAAGGTAACTTCATCTGCCCCAAGGGATTCACCGGCTGCCCATCATGCCGCAACTCCAGTGTCACCCCTTTTGCGGCGCCCTGCGGCCCCGCCACGCCCAGCGGCGCACCGCCCACCAGCACGTCGCCCACGCGCACATCCAGCCTGCCCAGCCCGGTCACCAGGCTGGTCCAGCCGCCGGAATGGTCGATGATGACGATATCGCCAAAGCCGCGATAGGCCCCGGCGAAGGCCACCCGCCCCGCCGCCGGCGCCACCACCTGCGCGCCGGGCGCCGCCGCGATGGTCAACCCGCGCGAAGGCGCCCCGCTGCCCGCCCCGCCGCCGCCCAACGCATCACCAAATCCCGTCACCAGCCGGCCCGCCACCGGCAGCACATAACCGGCCGGCGCCCCCGCGGTCGCTCCGGCGTCGGCCGGCGCGGC
>CAIXXP010000084.1 GCA_903923465.1 uncultured Sphingomonadales bacterium
CTCGTCCGCGATCTGCGAGGCGGTGGAACCACCTTCCCACATCTTGGTCAGCTTTTCGATGCGTTCGTCAGTCCAGCTCATCGTATTTCCAAATCTTGGCCTGCCATATCCTGGCTTGGGGGGGAGATGCGCTTGCCTTGGCGCATTCTACCCGATAGTCGCGTGCACATGGCTGATCAACCCCACACCGCAAACGCTTTTTCCGCAGTCGGTTTCACCCCTGCCTTTCCGGCGCCGGGGGTGGCGATCATCGGCCGGGTTAACTGGTTGGGCCTGTGGACGCTTTACATGAAGGAGGTGCGCCGCTTCATGAAGGTGCAAACCCAGACTGTATGGGCGCCGGCGGCCACTACCCTGCTGTTTCTGGTGATTTTTACCGTCGCCATGGGCCGTGGCGGACGGATGGTGCTGGGGGTGAACTTCGCCACTTTCGTCGCGCCGGGGCTCATTGTCATGGGCATGATGCAGAACGCTTTCGCCAACGCCAGCTTCTCGTTCCTGGCCGGCAAGATGCAGGGTACGATCATCGATTATCTGATGCCGCCGCTGTCGGATGGCGAACTGATGGTGGCGATTATCGGCGCGGCGACCACGCGTTCGGTGCTGGTGGGCCTGGCGCTGGCCGGGGCGATGCTGCTGTGGCCGGGTGTGAGCCTGTCGATGGCGCACCCCTGGGCGGTCTTGTGGTTCGGCCTGAATGGCGCGGCCCTGCTGGCCTGTGTCGGCCTGTTGACCTCGATCTGGGCCGACAAGTTCGATCATAACGCCGCCGTCACCAATTTCATCATCCAGCCGCTGTCGCTGCTGTCGGGCACGTTTTACGTGATCGACAATCTGGCGCCGGCTTTTCAGGCGGTGAGCCGGGTGAACCCGTTCTTTTTCGTGATTTCCGGCTTTCGCTTCGGCTTCCTCGGGCGCTCGGATCTGGGCAACAGCAATGCGGCGGTGCTGCATGGCGCGCTGGGGCTGGGCGCGGTGAATCTGGCGCTGGTGCTCCTCACCTATTGGGTGCTGCGCTCCGGCTGGAAGCTGAAGAGCTGAGCGGGGCGCAAATGGTGGACGACAACGCACAAGACGCCGCGGCACGGGCGCAAGGGGCAGGGCGCAAGGCCGTGGTGCTGCTGTCTGGCGGCCTGGATTCCATGGTCGTGACCGGGCTGGCGCGCGAGGCGGGATATGACGTCTGCGCGCTGACCATCAATTACAACCAGCGCCACGTTCGCGAGATCGATGCCGCGCGGGCCATCGTCGCCGCGCTGGGGGTGAAACGCCATGTCATCCTGCCGCTGGACCTGCGCCAGTTCGGCGGCTCCGCACTCACCGACGACATCGCGGTGCCGAAAGAGGGTGTGGGCACGGATATTCCCGTCACTTATGTGCCGGCACGCAATCTGGTGTTTCTCTCGCTCACCCTCGCCTGGGCGGAGGCGCTGGGCGCGCGGGACATCTTCATCGGGGTGAACGCGCTGGATTACTCCGGCTATCCCGATTGCCGGCCGGAATTCATCGCGGGCTTCGAAAGCCTGGCGGAACTGGCCACCAAGGCCGGGGCAGAAGGCAAGCGCTTTACCATCCACGCGCCGCTGCAGCATCTGGGCAAGGCGGATATCGCGCGGGAAAGCCACCGGCTGGGGCTGGACGCGGGGATGTCGTGGTCTTGCTACGACCCGCAGCCCGACGGCAGCGCCTGCGGCTTGTGCGATTCGTGCCGGTTGCGGCTGGCGGGTTTCGCCGATGCAGGTCTGGAAGATCCGCTGCGCTATGCGATTCGCGGATAGCCGGGGCGATTCGCGGATAGCCGGGCGATTCGCGGATAGCCGGCTGGCCCCTAGTGGCTCAGCCCGTGCCGCAGGCGATAGCGCTCACCGTCGAAATCCTCGAAGATCTCGTCGAGTGCCGGGTGTTCCACCGGGTTGCCGCTGGCATCCGCCACCAGATTTTGCTGGCTGACATAGGCGATGTAGCTCGATTCCTCGTTCTCGGCGAAGAGGTGGTAGTAGGGCTGCTCGCGCTGGGGCCGTGCCTCCTGGGGAATGGATTCGTACCACTCCTCGCTGTTGGCGAAGACCGGGTCGATGTCGAAGACCACGCCGCGGAAGTCATACAGCTTGTGGCGCACCACCTCGCCAATGGCAAAGCGCGCTCGCGAAGCGCGGGGCATATCGATGCGGCGGCCAGCCTGCGGGGAAAAGAAACTCGCTCGATCCATGAGGAGAATATAGGGGCGGGGTCGCGCCGAAACAAGCAAGTGGTTGTCAATAATCCCCGACATCTCGTTTTTCGGGGCTTGGCAAGGCTGCCGCCTTGGGGTAACGGCGCGACTTCTTGACGGCCAGACGGGGAAACCCGCCAGATTACGCCTCTGCGGAGAGGTGGCAGAGTGGTCGAATGCACCGCACTCGAAATGCGGCATGCTCGCAAGGGCATCCAGGGTTCGAATCCCTGCCTCTCCGCCAATTACCTGTTTTCAGGCATTCCCCACCATCCCCAAAGCCCAAATAAAACGCCGGAAACGCTGGCACTTTCGTCTCTAGCGATTCCTTGCCGTTCCCCACTAACCGCGCTATGGTGTGGTAGGAAATGTGGGAGGAAATCCTGTGGGGCTGTTATCGGCAACCGGAGTGAAGGCGGCAACCGAGCCGGGGCGCTATGGCGACGGCGACGGCCTGTTCTTGATGATCGACAAGCGCGGCGGCAAAAGCTGGATTCTGCGCGTTCAAAAAGACGGCAAGCGGCGCGACATAGGCTTGGGGAGCGCGGCCAAGGTTCCGCTAAAGTTGGCGCGCGAACGGGCGGTGATTGTGCGCTGCCAAGTGGAGGCGGGAATTGATCCGGTGGCCGAGCGGCGCAAGGCGGCTGGCATTCCGACATTCCGCGAGGCGGCGGCGCTGGTTCATGCCGAACACAAAGTCGGGTGGAAAAACGGCAAGCATCAAAAGCAATGGCTTTCGACTTTGGCCGCCTATGCCTTCCCCGCCTTTGGTGACGTTGCGGTGTCGATTGTCGATGGCCCTATGGTGCGCGATGCCTTGGCGGCAATATGGCTGACAAAGCCCGAAACCGCGCGCCGCCTTCGCCAGCGGATTGGCAAGGTGATCGATTGGGCGGTGGCCAAGGGCTATCGCGACACGGCGCTGGCGATGGCGGTGATCGACAGGGCGCTACCCAAACAACGCGACACGGTGAAACATCATCCGGCGCTGCCCTATGCGCAAGTGCCCGCCTTCATGGTGGACTTACGCAGCCGGGAAAGTATGGGGCGGCTGGCGCTGGAGGCGTTAATCCTGACAACGGTGCGCAGCGGCGACGTGCGCGGCATGAAGTGGGGCGAGATCGATCTGGCGAATAAGCTGTGGAGCGTGCCGGTAGAGGATGGGCGCGGCAAAGGCGGGCGCATTCATATCGTGCCGCTATCGCCGCAAATGCTGGCCTTGCTGGAGCGCGCCACGCCTTACAAACGCGACGATAGTGACCTTGTGTTTCCGGGGCAGGGGCGCGGCAAGATGCTGTCTGATATGACCTTGAACAAGGCCGTAAAGGATATGCACGCGGCGGCGATCAAGGCTGGCGGGGCGGGTTATATCGATCCGAACCAAAACAAGGTGGCAACGGCGCACGGTTTCCGCTCCACCTTTGCCGATTGGGTTTCCGAGGCCACCAATTTTTCTGCCGAAGTGCGCGAGGCTGCGATGGCCCATGTTGAACGCAACAAGGTGAAGGCAGCCTACACCCGCACCGATTATCTGGAAAAGCGCCGCCCGGTGATGGCGGCATGGGCTGATTATTGCGAGGGGGCGAGCGGCGGCAATATCGTGAGGCTTCATGCCTAGCCTGATCAAATATGCAGAAGCCATGTCGCGGGCGGCTGCGGCTGCTAGCCCGC